>NZ_JBEZDL010000039.1:0-70852 GCF_040648295.1 Amycolatopsis sp. NPDC049159 | reverse complement strand
GTGCTGCTGGAAGATCGGGTACGCGGTGAGCACGGTGCCGAGCAGCAGCCGCACTTTCACGTGAAAGTGCGCGGTCAGCGGCGGCGGGCCTGCTTTCGCAGCTGCATGATCCGGGCGCCCCCGATCAGCGCGACCAGCGCCGCGCCGCCGATGGCCGAGAACAGCATCGCGATGGCCAGTGGCAGGCTGCCCTCGGCGCCGAAGAAGTGCACGGTCACCGAGTCCAGGTTCTGCAGGATGAACACCAGCAGGACGACCAGCACGACCAGGCCGGCGATCACCGCGACCCAGGTGCCGCTGACCCGGGTGCGCTTGATCTTCGGGCTCGCGGGCCTCGACGGCGCCGGGCGCACCGGCGCGACCTCCTCGGCGCCGGGCCGGACGTCGCCGGCGCGCAGTTTGGCGGGCTCGAGGGCCCCTTCGGGCACCTCGCTCCCGGGCAGGTCGTGGTGTGCGGGACCGGTGGGGCGGTCGGCCGCGTCCCCGCGCGCGTGCGTCATGTGACCAGTGTCCGCCCGGCACGCGGGGAGCGCCGTGTCAAACCCCCTAACGGGCGAAGCCGTCAACCTCCCGGAGGACGCGGAGGGTGTTCTTGCCGGCCAGCTTCACGCAGTCTTCCTCACTCCACCCACGCTCGAGCAGCGCGGCGAACAACACCGGGTACTTGGAGGTGTCCTCCAGCCCCTCGGGCAGCGTGCCGACGCCGTCGTAGTCGCCGCCGAGGCCGATGTGGTCGACGCCGGCCACCTCGCGGGCGTGCTCGACGTGCGCGACGACGTCGTCGACGGTGGCCTTCGGCTTGACCGGGCCGTCCCACTCCTTCACGAACTCGCCGCGCTGGGTCAGGTTCCGGTACTCGCGGCCCGCGGCTTCCATCGCGGCCTTCAGCTCCTGGTCCCACGCGGCGACCTTCGGCGAGATGAACGCCGGCACGAAGGTGACCATCGCGACGCCGCCGTTGCCGGGCAGCTTCGCCAGGACGTCGTCGGGGATGTTGCGCGGGTGGTCGTTGACCGCGGTGCACGAGGAGTGGCTGAAGATCACCGGGACCGAGCTGACCTCCATCGCCGCCCGCATCGTCGACGGCGCGACGTGGGAGAGGTCGACCATCATCCCGATCTTGTTCATCTCGCGCACGACGTCGCGGCCGAACTCGGTGAGGCCGCCGTGGGCCGGTTCGTCGGTGCCCGAGTCGGCCCAGGTGGTGTTGAAGTTGTGCGTCAGCGTCATGTAGCGGACGCCGAGCCGGCGCAGGATCCGCAGCACGCCGAGCGACTCGGCGATGCTGTGCCCGCCCTCGGCGCCGAGCAGCGACGCGATCCGGCCGTCGGCGAACGCGGCTTCGGCTTCGTCCGCGGTGTCGACCAGCCGGAGCCGGTCGGGGTAGCGCTCGGCGAGCTGGTGCACGACCTCGATCTGCTCGAGGACGGCGGTCACGGCACTGTGGCCTTCGAACTCGCACGGCACGTAGACCGACCAGAACTGCATGCCGAGCTTCCCGTCGGCGAGCTTCGGGAAGTCGGTGTGCAGGGCCGGCTGCCGGACGGTCAGGTCGAGCGACGCGGCCGCCTCGACCGGGTTCGGGCCGCCGTGCTGCCGCAGCTCCCACGGCAGGTCGTTGTGCCCGTCGGCGAGGATGGCCGCGTCCAGCAGTTTGCCGGCACGCTGTAGTGCCTCGTTAGTCATCACCCGATCGTAGGGCGGACCGGTACACACTCCGTACAAAGCGCTAGAGCTCGAGCCACCCGGCCGCCGCGCGGACACCGTCCACAGTGATCTGGTGGCCGCCGGCGTGGCGGTGGGTGACCACGTCGGCACCGCGCTCGCGCAGCAGCCGGATCAGCTCCTCGGTCGACGCCAGCGGCGCCATCGGGTCGCGTTCGCCGTTGGCCAGGAAGACGCGCGAGCCGCTGAGGTCGAGGTCCGGCGGTTCCGGGACCGGCGACATCGACGCGAACAACGCGGCCTCCCGCACGACTTCCGGCCGCAGCAGGACGACCGCGGCCGCGATGTTGGCCCCGTTCGAAAAGCCGACCGCGACCACGCGCCGGTCGCCGAAGCCGTACTCCGCCCCGGCTTCGAGCACGAAGTCGGCGAGTTCGTTCGCCCGCTTGACGACGTCTTCGTGGTCGAACACGCCCTCGGCCAGCCGCCGGAACCAGCGCGCGGCGCCGTGCTCCGACACCGGGCCGGCCGGGGCCAGCACGGCGGAGCGCAGGCTGAGCTCGCGCGCCAGGCCGAGCAGGTCGTCCGGGTCGCCGCCGGTCCCGTGCAGCAGGAGCAGCACCGGCGCGTCCGGGGCGCCTTCGACGTACTTGTGCCGCAGCGTCATCACAGCTCCGGGTTGTTTTCGGCGGGGAGGTTCAGCTTGGGCAGCATGTGCTGGATCTCTTCGCGGCGCGGCTCCAGCCACGGCGGCAACTTGAGCGCGCGGCCGAGCTCCAGCAACGGCTCGTCGATCGCGAAGCCCGGCTCGTCGGTGGCGACCTCCAGCAGCGTGCCGCCCGGTTCGCGGAAGTAGATCGAGCGGAAGTACTGGCGGTCCAAAATGGACGTCACGTGCACGCCCTGTTCCACCAGCTCTTCGCGCCAGGTCTTCTGGGTTTCTTCGTCGGGGGCGCGCCAGGCCACGTGGTGGACGGTGCCGGCGGCGACCAGCCCGCGCGGCGCGTCCGGCGTCACGAGGACGTCGACCAGCGCGCCCGGCCCGCCTTCACCGGCGGCGAAGCGCAGGCGATTGCTTTCCTGGCCGGCGAAGCTGAGCCCGAGGCCGTCGGTGAGCATGCCCGCGGTGGCGTCCTCCTGGTTCACCGAGAGCGTCACCGAGTGCAGGCCGCGGACGGCGTGCTCGGCGGGGACGAGCTCGGTGTCCCACGGGTCGCGCGGGTCGCCCTGCGGGTGCGCGACCAGGGCGAGCTTCAGGCCGTCGGGGTCGCGGAAGGTCAGCGTCTCCTCGCCGTCGGCGTTGCGAACCTCGCCGGTCTCGACGTTCTGGGCGCCCAGGTGCTGCTTCCACCAGCCGATCGAGGCTTCGGGCACGGAGAACGACGTGGTCGTCGCCTGGCCGGTGCCGTGGCGGCCGCTCGGCGCGTCGGGCCACGGGAAGAACGTCATCAGCGAGCCGGGCTTGCCCGAGCTGTCGCCGTAGTAGAGGTGGTAGGTGCCCGGGTCGTCGAAGTTGACCGTCGTCTTGACCAGCCGCAGGCCCAGGGTGCGCAGGTAGAAGTCGGCGTTGCGCTGCGGGTCGCCGCCGATGGCGGTCACGTGGTGCAGGCCGGACGTCTTGATCGACATGGTTGCCTCCTCGGCTCAAGGTATCCCGACAACCTCTCGCGCGCAAGATATATTCCTGCGAGGTAAGGTGGCAACCGTGGAAGCGACCGACGACGACGAGATCGTCACCTGGTGGGGCCTGGTCATCGAGGGCTACCTGGCCACGCAGGACAAGCTGATGGGCGAGATCGCCGACCGGTTCGGGCTCGCGCCAGCGTCGTTCGACATCCTGGTGCGCTTGGTCCGCTCGCCCGAGCACCGGATGCCGATGACGAAGCTGGCGACCGAAGCCGCGCTGTCCAGCGGCGGGTTCACGAAGGTGGCCGACCGCCTGGTGGCGGCCGACCTGATCTGCCGGATCCCGAGCCCGGACGACCGCCGCGTCACCTTCGCGTCCCTGACCGAGCACGGCCTCGAAGTGGCGAACAAGGCCCGCGAGGCCGCGGCGGACATCCTGCGGCGCATCGTGCTGATCCCACTCGGTGACGACGCCCCGGCACTCGCGGAAGCGATGCGGACACTGCGCGCGTTCAACACCGATCGTTGAAAAAGTCGAGGTCACTGCGGTGCGCGCGACGGCGCACCATGGACGGATGCTGACCGAATCGACGATCACGACGATGCTCCCGGTGACCGACAGCGAACGCGCCGGCCACTTCTACGCGGACTCCCTGGGCTTGAAGCAGCTGGGGAAGGGCGAAGACGGAACGCTGTACTTCGAGGCGGGCGCGGGCTCGATCGGCCTCCGCGCCATGCCGGCGGGTGCGCAGAGCGAGAACACGGCGCTGAGCTTCGAAGTCGCCGACCTCGAAGGCGAGATCAAGACCCTGGAGAGCCGCGGCGTGCGCTTCCAGGACTTCGAGCTGGAGGGCCTGAAGACCGTGGCCCACATCGCGGAGCTGGGCACCGAGCGGGCCGCGTGGTTCAACGACTCCGAGGGCAACGTGCTGTGCCTGCACCAGGTTCTAGGCTAGGCCCGGCATCAGCTTGACCGCGTTGCCCGACAGGACCCCGGTCAGCACGTCCTCCGGAAGACCGAGCCCGATCAGCGTGCGCACGTTCTTCGCCACCGACGGCACGCCGGGCCAGTCCGTCCCGAAGACGAACTTCCCGGCCAGCCGGGTGAAGTCGAAGCGCTGGTAGTACTCCGTCAGCTTCTTCGGCGGCAGCCCGGCGAGGTCGAGCCAGACGTTGTCGCGGGCCAGCGCCAGGAACGCGGCCACGTCGTACCACCACCCGCGGCCGCCGTGGGCGAAGACGAACTGCAGCGAAGGGAAGTCCTCGACCACATCGGACAGCAGCTCCGGGTTCCCGAAACTGGCGCGGGAACCCGGGAAGCTCGACGTCCCGGAGTGGAAGATCACCGGCACCCCGCGCTCGGCGCACCGCTGGTAGACCGGGTACAGCTCCTTGTCCGCCGGCGAAAACGCGCCGTGCACCGGGTGGATCTTCAGCGCCACCGCGCCCAGGTCCAGCTGCCGCTCGACCTCGGCCACCGCGGGGTGGTGCAGGTACGGGTTGACGTTGGCCACCAGCCGGAACCGGGCCGGGTTGTGCTCGACCAGCGGCAGGTTGTCCTCGATGGGCTGGATCCCGGTCGCGCGTGGGCTGTACTCGCAGAACAGCAGCACCCGATCGACGCCTTCGGAGTCCATCAATTCGTCCATCGCCGCCGGGATCACCGTCCCTTCGGCGTCGTACACCGACCGCCACGGGTACGAGCCCGCGAAGTCGTGCGCCCACTGCAGCCAGGCGGGTTTCAACGTCGGCAGCCGCGGCGTGTGGACGTGCGCGTCCACCACGAAGTACCCGTCGATCACGGACTGGGCACCACCCGCAGGACGTCGCGGACCTGCTCGCGGATCACGTTGCGGCGGATCTTGCCGGTCGCCGTCTTCGGCAGCTCGGCCAGCTCGACCACCCCGCGCGGCCGCTTGAACGCCGCGAGCCCCTCGCGGCAGAAGTCGATCAGCTCCGCCTGGTCCACCGCGAAGCCGGGCGCGGCCACCACGCACGCGACCGGCTTGTCGAGGCCGTCGGCGTCCGGCGCGGCGACGACGGCGACCTCCGCCACCGCCGGGTGCTGCCGCAGCCGTTCCTCCACTTCGGACGGTGACACCCAGATCCCGCCCGCCTTCAGCATGTCCCCGAACCGGCCGAGGCAGGTGTACGTGCCGTCTTCGTTGCGGACGTAGCTGTCGCCGGTCCGCAGCCATTCGCCCTGGAAGACGAGCTTCGTCGCGTCGTAGCGGGCCCAGTACCCGGTCGCCGTCGACGGCCCGGCGACGAACAGTTCGCCCGGCTGCCCGTGCCCGTCGACCACCGCGCCCGCTTCGTCGCGGATCTGCACGGAGTACCCGGGTACGGCGACGCCGGTGCTGCCCGGCCGCACCGAGCCGGGCCGGTTCGACAGGAAGATGTGCAGGGCCTCGGTCGACCCGATGCCGTCGAGGATCTCCAGCCCGAAGCGCGCGCGGAAGCGTTCGAACAACGACGCGGGCAGCGGTTCCCCGGCCGAAACCGCGTGCCGCACCGAAGCGAACGAGTCGTCCGGGACGTCGCTGGCGAGCAGGGCCGCGTAGAACGTCGGCACGGCGAAGAAGAGCGACGGCTGCTCCTCGCGAGCGCGCCGGGCGAACAACGCGGGCGTCGGCCGTGAAGGCTCGAGCAACACCGTGCCGCCCGCGCCGAGCGGGAAGAAGCAGGAATTCCCCAGCCCGTAGGCGAAGAAGAGCTTCGGCACGGACAGGAACCGGTCCGCCGGCGTGGTCGCCAGCACCGAACGCGCGTAGGTCTCGCAGACCGCGCGGATGCTCGCGTGCCGGTGCATCGCGCCCTTCGGCTGCCCCGTCGTCCCCGACGTGTACAGCCACAACGCGGGCGAGTCTTCCCACGTCCGTCCACTTCGGAACGTCCCGCCCAGCGACGACCACTCGTGCGTCCGGACGCCGAACCCGTCCGCGTCGGACCGGTCGAGCAGCACGTCGGTGACCTCGGGGGCGAAGCCGAGCGCGGTGGCGGCCTGCTCGGCGAACTCGCCGGACACGCCGAGCACGCGCGCCCGTGAGTCGGCCAGCACCTTGCCCAGCTCGAGCCCGGTGACCATCGTCGACACCGGCACGGCGACCGCGCCGGCCAGCATCGCGCCGAGGATGCCGGTGAGCAGCTCGACGTCGTCGACCATGCAGAACATGACCCGCTCTTCGGGCCGCACGCCGAGCCCGGCGAGCCCGGCGGCGACCCGGCGGGACTCCGCCGCCAGCTCGGCGTAGGTCAGCGAACGGCGGGGGGACACCACCGCGGTCGCGTCCGGGTGCCCGGCGTGGAGCAGGTACTCCGCGGCGTTGAACGCTGTCGCCACCAGGCCTCCTACGTGAGGTGGACGTATTCGTAGTCGAAGGGCTTCCCGTTGATGCCCTGCCGCGGCGGCGCGACCCAGCTCGCGATCTTCCCCCGCTCGTACACCGGGTGCATCAGCGAGCGGACGAACGTCAGGTCCTCGGTGGTGGGCAGCCACTTCCGTTTGCCGGCTTCCCAGGTCGCCTCGTCGACGATGGTGCCGTCGGGAGTGACGTGGTGGCCGGAGTTTATGCCGACTTCGCGGTTGAAGCCAGGGTGCGGCAGGCGGAACGCGAAGTCGATTCCGGCGTCCGCGAGGATCTTGTTCCAGCGCTTGACGCCGGTCTGGCAGTCGGCGACGTACTCGCTGCGCAGGTCGAGGTTGAGCAGCAGGATCGCCTGCAGCTCCTCCGACGTCCAGGTGCCGTCGCCTGCCGGTTTCTCCAGCCTGCGGGCGTCGTCGGTGAGCTTGTGGTCGTCCTTGCGGCGTGTCTCCTGCCAGCGGCCCTTGAGCCCGGCGGTGTAGTAGTTCGCCGCGTTCGTCGAGGTCTCGCTGCCGAAGAGGTCGAGCGAGACGGTGTAGTGGAAGTTGATGTACTTCTGGATCAGCTCCAGCGGGATGCCGCCGTGCGGGCCGATGTCGAGCGTGTCGTGCTCGCGGATCAGCTCGGCGCTGCGGATCACCACGCGGTCGACGCCGGTGGTGCCGACCATCATGTGGTGCGCCTCTTCCTTCAGCATGAACTCGCAGGTGCGCGAGAGCGGGTCGAAGGAGGACTCCTTGAGCGTGCCGAGCTGGTACTTCCCGTCGCGGTCGGTGAAGTACGTGAACATGTAGAACGCCAGCCAGTCGGCGGTTTCCTCGTTGAACGCACCGAGGATGCGGGGCGCGTCCGGGCTGCCGGAGTTGCGCAGCAGCAGCCCTTCGGCCTCGTCCCGGCCTTCGCGGCCGAAGTAGGCGTGCAGCAGGTAGACCATCGCCCACAGGTGCCTGCCCTCTTCGACGTTGACCTGGAAGAGGTTGCGCAGGTCGTAGAGGCTCGGCGCGGTGAGCCCGAGGAGCTTCTGCTGTTCGACCGACGCCGGTTCGGTGTCGCCCTGGATGACGATCAGCCGCTGCAGGTCGGCGCGGTACTCGCCGGGCACCTGCTGCCAGACCGGCTCGCCCTGGTGCTCCCCGAACGCGATCCGCCGGTCCGGGTCGCGCTCGGCGAGGAAGATGCCCCAGCGGTAGTCGGGCACGTTGACGTGGTCGAAGTGCGCCCAGCCATCGCGGCCGACGCTGACGGCGGTGCGCAGGTAGACGCCCTGGGTCTCCAGCGTCGGGCCCATCTCGCCCCACCAGTGCATGAACTTCGGCTGCCAGCCCTCCAGCGCGCGCTGCAGGCGCCGGTCCTCGGAGAGGTTGACGTTGTTGGGGATCTTGGCGTCGTAGTCGATCTTCTCGGGCATCTGCGCTAGACCCGCTTCCTGTCGAAGACGGCCTTCTGCCCCGTACCGTATCGGCGCAGCGCGCCTTCGGGCCCGGATGCGTTCGGCCGGGTGAAAATCCAGTTCTGCCAAGCCGCCAGCCGGCCGAAGATCTTGGTCTCGATGGTCTCGGGACCGACGAACCGGTGGTTGGCCTCCATCCCGGTGAGGGCGTCCGGGGACAGCGACGCCCGGCCTTCGAGCGCGATCCGGATCTCGTCCTCCCAGTCGAGGTCGTCCGGGGCGTCGGTCACCAGGCCGAGCTCGACGGCTTCGGCCGCGCTCAGCACGTGGTCCTTCTCGCGCGCGAGCCAGGCGAGGTGGTCTTCGTCGCCGTAGAAGCGCGTCTGCAGGCGGGTCAGGCCGTTGCCCATCGGGAACGGGCCGAAGTTGGCTTCGCTGAGCCTGATCGTGGCGCGTTCGTCGGAGTCTTCGTCGTCGATCGGCGGGCCGTCGAGGAGGTACTGGCGGTCCGCGGCGAGCGCGAGTTCCAGCAGGGAGCCGGCGAAGCAGCTGCCGGGCTCGATCAGCGCGATCAGCGTGCGGCTGGTGACGTCGAGGCGCTTGAGCGTGCGCTTGAAGTAGTGCGTGATCTCGTTGCCCAGCCAGTCCTTCGCGCCGAGGACGGCCCGTTCGTGCGCGAGCACCTTCTCCGGGTCGCCGACGGTCTTGAGGATCCACGTGCCGGCTTCGACCTCGTTGGTGCGCAGCCGCAGGATGGCGTCGTCCAGCTCGCGGGTCATCGCGAGGAACCAGCCGTTCGCGCCCTCTTCGTGCAGGTCGCCGGGGTCGTTTTCGGGGCCCTTGACGGTGATCGTGACCTGGTCTTCGGCCACCTCTATGTCGACATAGCGATGTTCCAGCGGGGTCAGCTCGATGCCGCCTTCGCCGGTCCGGTCGGATTCGCGCGCGATTTCCCGGGCCCGCTTCTCCACGGCTTCGCGGAACCCCTGGCGCGGCACGAGTTCGTCGACCAGCCGCCAGTCGACCGCGGTCTTGCCCTTGACGCCGTCCGGGCGCGTGGCGAAGACGTCGGCGAGGTCCTTGCGCACCCGTCGCTTGTCGACGACCCGGGTCAGACCGCCGGTGCCGGGCAGCACGCCGAGCAGCGGCACCTCCGGTAGCGCGACGGTCGAGGAGTTGTCGTCGATCAGGAGGATCTTTTCGCAGGCCAGCGCGATTTCGTAGCCACCGCCGGCGCAGGTGCCGTTGACCGCGGCCACGTAGGTCTGGCCGGAGTGCGCGGTGGCGTCCTCCATGCCGTTGCGGGTCTCGTTGGTGAACTTGCAGAAGTTCACCTTCCAGTGGTGCTCGGACGCGGCGAGCATCCGGATGTTCGCGCCGGCGCAGAAGACCTTGTCCTTCGCGCTCGTCACCACCACCACGCGAACCTCGGGGTGCTCGAACCGCAGCCGCTGGGTGGCGTCGTACAGCTCGATGTCGACGCCGAGGTCGTAGGAGTTGAGCTTGAGCTCGTACCCCGGGACGAGCCCGCCCTGTTCGTCGACGTCCAGCTCCAGCCAGGCCACCTCCCCGTCGAGGTGGAGGCGCCAGTGGCGGTACTCGTCCGGACGGCGGTCGAAAGCAACCGGTGTGGTGGTGGTCACTCGTCCGAGTGTCTACATAGTTCCGACGAACGTCAATATTGTGTAGAAACTTGATCTCGCGACGTCACCCGGTTGAGCGCCGACCACGCCCAGGTGACGAAGACCCACAACGCGAGTCCCGCTGCGGCATCCGTGAAGATCGTCGCGAAGTAGAACGCGGGGATCTGCGGTACGCCCGTCAGGAAGTGGCCCAGCGTGATCATCCCGGCCAGCGAATAGACCAGCAGGAACGCCAGCGCCCGCGGGTACCGCCCCTCCCGGTACGCGCGGTAGCCGAGCCAGCCGAACACCGTGAACAACACCCAAGCGAAGGCGACGACGATCCCCGCGACCATCGTCGGAACACCCGGCAGTTGCGGGTAGTCCGCGACGCGGATGGCGTTGTGCGCGTAGTGGATTGTCGTGCTGACCAGCGAAAAGCTAAGGATCACGCGAAGCGGCGTCAGCCCCTTTTCCTGCAGAACGTCCATCCCGGGCCCCCTGTAGCCGATTTGATAGATCGCTCTAGCGAGCGTACCGCCGCCACTTTCATAGGGAAAGTGCCGAGACGGCACTTTCCCTATGAAAGCTCCGCCTCAGGCCAGGTCGATGCGGTGCTGCGTCACCGGGTAGCCGGCCTTCGCGAAGGCCTTGGCCATCGGGACGTTGCCGACGTCGGTGCCCGCGACGATCCGGTCGGCACCGTGCCCGACGAGCTCGTGCGTGGCCTCGACCAGCAGGTCGTACGCGTAGCCGTTTCCGCGGTGCTCGGGCACGACGGCGATGTAGCCGATCACCGGGTCGTAGACGTTGCGGGTCGGCAGGCTGAGCCCGACGAGCTCGCCTTCGGGCGTGTACGCCACCCGCCACCAGTCCCGCGGGGCCGGCATCCACTTCATGATGTCGAGGTCTTCCTGGGCCGCGGCGTCGAGCCCGTGCTCCTCGACCGTCTTCCGGACGTGCGCGTCGAGGCTGCCGACGTGCACGCGCTTGAAGACCTCGAGGATGACGTCGTCGTCCGGCTCGGGCCGGAACTCGAGCCGGCCGGTTTTTTCGGGGAGGCCGTTTTCCGGCGTCCAGCAGAACCGGTAGCGCTCGACGAGCTTGCGGTAGCCCGCCCGCTCGGCCGCCTCGACGCGCACGGTCACCTCGTGGGCGACGTCCGGGTCGTCCTGCCACGAAGGCGGCGTGGTCAGCGCGTACTCCGCGCGCAGCGGCGCCGTCTTGAGCAGGTGGACGCCCGCGTCGAAGTCGGTGAAGTCGAACCAGTCCAGCGCGATCGGTTCCTCGTCGCCGGGCTTGGCCCACCAGGCGGCCCGCGCCACGACGACGTCGTCGCGCAGCGCGACCCAGGTCCATTCGGGCCGGTATTCGCCCTGCTTCGCCATCTCGACGAAGTCGTTGCCGAGCAGCGTGCGGCCGACGAGGCCGCGGTCGGGCAGGGAGGTGAAGAGTGTTTCTTCGCCCGCTTCGAGCGGGCGCACGACCAGTTCGGTCATGAAGGTCCTTCCAGGAGTACGCGCTCCCGGTCTACAGACCCGGCACCCTCGAACCGAGGTGGGAGCGCGTGATCGATTGGGTGATCATCGGACCCACCTCCTTTCGCTGGTCAAGGGTGCTCCGCGCAGCATAGGGGTGCCCTCGGCGGCGATCAACGTATTTTCTGGAGGACGATCCGCGTGCTCAGCCGCGGTTCGGCGTAGGAGTGCGACGCCTCCAGGACGTACTCGCCCGCGATGTGCTGCCAGCCGTCCCGCCAGACCTCGGCGGACCTCGGCGGGACGACGACGTCGGTCTCGACGGATTCGCCGGGCCCCGCCTCGACGCTCGCGAACCCCGCGAGCCAGCGGTGCGGCCGGTCGCCGCGCTCGGTCGGGGCCAGGTAGAGCTGGACGACCTCGCGGCCCCGCCGCTTCCCCGTGTTGCGCACGCGGACCCGGACGCGGGCCCCGCCTTCTTCGTCCGGGTAGCCGTCGAGCTCCTCGTACGCCCAGGTCGTGTAGCCCTGGCCGTGGCCGAACCAGTAGGCGGGCTGTCCGCCGCCGCGGGCCCAGGCGCTGTAGCCGATGTGGACGCCTTCGCCGTATTCGAGGACGCCTTCCCGCGGGGTCACGTCGGTGACCGGCGCGTCTTCGAGCTTCGCCGGCCACGTCGTCGGCAAGCGCCCGCCGGGTTCCTCGATGCCGAAGAGGACGTCGGCGAGCGCGTCGCCGCCGGCCTGGCCGGGGAACCAGGTGAGCAGCACCGCGGCGACGTCGGCGCGCCACGGCAGCTCGACCGGGGCGCCGGCGTTGACGACGACCACGGTGTTCGGGTTGACCTCGGCGACCCGGGCGACCAGCTCGTCCTGGCGGCCCGGCAGGGACAGGGAAGCCCGGTCGTAGCCCTCGCTCTCGACCTCGGCGGTGGTGCCGACCACGACGACCGCGACGTCCGACTTCCCCGCCAGCGCAACGGCTTCCTCGAGCGCGGCGTCCGGGTCGGGCACCGGGCCGCGGTGGCCGAGCGCGAAGGTCACCCAGGCGAAGCTGCCCCGGGCGAACTCCGCCATCTCGGACGGGATCCAGTACGTCAGGCTGACGTCGACGAGTTCGCCCGCGGTCAGGTCGATCTCGCGGCGCTGCTCGTTGACCTGCATGATCGAGGTGAAGACGTCCCCGCCGGGCGGCAGGTTCACGCCGTCGAAGAGCGTCTGGCCGGCGACGGCGAGGCGGAGGTCGCCGGGCCCGGTGACGGCGAAGGTGTGCGTGCCGCTGCGCTCCGGCAGGTAGGTGCCGGTGATCTCGACCGACGCGAGGGTGTTCAGGTCGAGCCCGTCCGGCAGTTCACCGATCCACGCGATTTTGGCTTCCCTGAGCGGGAATTCAGCCAATCGGGTGCCATCCGCGGCTTGGGCGAGGGCGCGGAGCCGGAAATTGTCGGTGGCCGGCGGTAGCGTCGTTCGCGGATCGGCACCGGTGGCGAACGCCAGGTCGGTGCCCGGGGGAACGGCCTTGCGGAGGCCGCCCAGAGGGGAGACGACGTGATCGGGGAACACGGTGGCGCTGCCGCCGCCGAGGATCTTGGGGTCCGCGGCCAGCGCGCCGATGAGCGCGACGCTGCGCGGCTCACGCAGCGGGAGCACGCCGGTTTCGTTGCTGAGCAACACGAAAGACCGGTGCGCGACCTCGCGCGCGATCGCGTCACCGTCCACAGGGGAATGGAGCGGCTCGGGGGTCCCGCCGAGCGCGCCGGTCCGGTGGGCGAGCAGGAGCACGCGGCGGACCATGTCGTCGACGACGCTCTCGTCGACTTCGCCGCCGCGCACGGCTTCCGCGAGCCGCGCGCCGAAAACCGTCCGGGGGCCGGGCATCGCGACGTCGAGGCCGCCGTTGGCGGAGGCGACGGTGTCGCGCGCGGCCAGCCAGTCGGAAACGACGAAGCCGTCGAAACCCCATTCGCCGCGCAGCACGCCGTCGAGCAGTTCGGCGTGCTGGGTCATCGTGGTGCCGTTGACGCTGTTGTAAGCGGCCATGATCCCCCACGGCTTCGCGCGCTTCACGATGAGTTCGAAGGGTGCGAGGTAGAGCTCGCGCAGCGCGCGTTCGGCGACGTGGACGTCGGCGGTGAAGCGCTCGGTCTCGAAGTCGTTGGCGACGAAGTGCTTGACCGTCACGCCGACTCCGCCGTCCTGCACGCCGGTGACGTAGCCGGCGCCGATCATCCCGGTGAGGAGGGGATCTTCCGAGTAGCACTCGAAGTGGCGGCCGCCCAGCGGTGAGCGCTGGAGGTTGACCGTCGGGGCGAGCAGCACGTGCACGCCCTTGCGGCGGGCTTCCTGCGCGAGCAGGCGGCCGACGCGCACGGCGAGCCGCGGGTCCCAGCTCGCGGCGAGCGCGGTCGGGCTGGGGAGCGTCACGGAGGGGTCGTCCTGGCTCCAGCGGACCCCGCGGACGCCGACCGGGCCGTCGGAGAGGACGAGGGAGTCCAGGCCGATGTCCGGCAGGGCGGGCAGGCTCCAGACGTCCTGCCCGGAGAGCAGGCTCGCCTTGGCGTCCAGGTCGAGCTCGGCCAGCAGCGCGTCGACGTCGAAGCTCATGAGCACACTCTACCTGGCGGTGAGTAGTGAAAGTTATGGTTCCGTGACAGCCCGTCCCGTAGGCTCGGGATCATGACCCGGGCCAGGGGAGCCGACCGCCGCGCGAGCATCGTCCGAGCGGCCTTCGAGGTGATCGCCGAACGCGGCTACCGCGGCACCTCACTGGCCGCGGTCGCCGAGCGCGTCGGCCTGACCCAACAGGGGCTGATGCACTACTTCCCGACGAAGGAAGACCTGCTCACGGCCGTACTGGAGACCCGCGACGAGTGGGATCTGCTCCACTTCGGCCACGCCCCGCCGGGCGACGAGTCGGCGATGACGGTCAACCAGCTGGCCGACCTGGTCGACTACAACGCCACGCGCCCGGGCATCGTCCAGACGTACACGGTGCTGTCGGCGGACAGCGTCACCGAGGACCACCCGGCGCGCGAGTACTTCCACGACCGCTACACCCGCGTCCGGGCAGGCATGACGCAGATGCTGGAACGCCACCGCGACGAGCTCCCGCCGGGCACGACGCCGGAACAGCTGGCCCCGATCGCCATCGCCGTCCTCGACGGCCTGCAGTTGCAGTGGCTGCTGGACCCGGCGGAGGTCGACATGTCCACCGGCTTCCGCACGTTCCTGACGATGCTGGGCATCAAGCCGGACTGACCTGCTCGCCCCAGCCGCGGCCCGCCATCCCTCCGGTCACAGCAACCGCGGCTGGGCCGCCAGCTCCCGCAGGCGCCGCAACGTGCGCAGCGTCGTCTCCAGGTCCTCCTGCGACACCTCCGCCGCCAGGCCCTCCGCCCACTCGACCTGCGCGCGCCCCAGCTCCCACATCGCGTCCTTCGCCCGGCGCGTCAACGACAACAGCGGCGCCCGCGCGTCCGCCGGGTTCGGCAGCCGGTCGAGCATTCCGTTGCGCAGCAGGCGGTTCACCGTCTCCTGCACGCTCTGCCGGCGCAGCCCCCGCCGCCGGGCGACGTCCGCGGCCGTCGCCGGGCCGTCCTCCAGGAAGCCGAGCACCTGCCACTGCGCCGCCGTCAGGCCGACCGGCTCGGTGAGCGCGTCGCCCGCCGCGAGGAAGCCGCCGTTGCACGCGAAAACCGCGTCGATCACGCGGGTGAACGTCTCAGCTCTGGGAGACCGCATGCGTGCTAGTCTCGCACAACGACAGGTAACTGTCGAAATGGAGACGACCATGGACATGCCCACCCTCGGCCCCGCCCACGACGCGCTGAAAGCCTTCGTCGGCGACTGGACCGGCACCGAAGAGCTCGCCGCGGCACCGTGGGCACCCGCCTCGACCGCGCACGCCGAGTGCGGATACCGCTTGGCCCTCAACGGGTTCGCGCTGATCCAGCACTACCGCCAGCGCCGCGACGACGGATCCGAATTCCTCGGGCACAACGTCTTCACCGCCGACCCGGGCACCGGTGAGACGCTTTGGTACGGCTTCGACAGCTACGGCTTCCCACCCGACTCGCCCGCCCGCGGCAGCTGGTCCGGCGCCACGCTGACCCTGGAGAAGAAGACCACCCGCGGGGTGGCCCGCCACCGGCTCACCCCGGCCGGGGACACCTTGACGCACGAAATCGACGTCAAGATGGGCGAAGACCGCGATTTCAGCCCATTCCTGCGTGCGCACTACAGCCGCGTCGAAGAGTAGGCGGAAACGGGTGACGCCCCTCCCCCCTGGCACGAGGACGTCACCCGTTTCCGGTCTGTGCCAGCGCATCCGCGGACCTGTCGACCCTGGACGGTCCCGCGGCGCGCTATTTCACAACAACGATTAGTTATTCGGTGTTGCGCACTTTCGAGCTGTGCAGCGAGTGTGTCCCCCAATGGCGCCAAAGGCCCAGGGAAAACGATTACTTTCACCCGAACGGCCCAGCCCCGGTCACCGACCGCACCCGGGCTCGCACGCAGCGGACTCCCGGAATTGTCGGACCCCCGGAGTACAGATGAACACGTGCCCGGAAACACCGAACCGCAGCCGACGGACTCGCCCCCGCTGATCGGGGTCGAGAACGTCAAGATGCCCGA
The DNA here is from genome assembly GCF_040648295.1 of Amycolatopsis sp. NPDC049159. Lineage (NCBI taxonomy): Bacteria > Bacillati > Actinomycetota > Actinomycetes > Pseudonocardiales > Pseudonocardiaceae > Amycolatopsis > Amycolatopsis sp. NPDC049159. The sequence continues at coordinate 55,075 of NZ_JBEZDL010000039.1, read as the reverse complement.
GTGGGCCCGCGTCGACGAGCGCGTGGCCAACGCGGGTTTCGGCCAAGCCGTGCGCGCGCTGCCGGCCGCGATCTCCGTCGTGCTGCGGCTGGCGTGGCGGACTTCGCCGAGGCTGACGCTGCTGGCCGCGTTCGTGCACGTCGTTTCGGGCTGCGTCACGGCGTTCGGGCTGCTCGCCACCGCGAACGTCTTCACCGCGCTGCTCGAACAGGGCCCGACACCGGACCGGGTGCTGCAGTCGCTGCCCGCGCTCGCGGTCGTCACGGGGTCGTACGCGGCGCGCGCGGCGCTGGACGCGGCGGTCGCCGCCGTCGAGGGTGCGCTGCGGCCGCGCGTCACCGCGGCGGCGGACGACGCGGTGACGGCGTCGGTGGTGCGCGTCGGGCTGATCGCGTTCGAGGACGCGGACTTCCGCGAGCTGGCGCGCCAAGGCGCGCGGTTCGGCGTCCGGGCCATCGAGACGAGCCTGCGCCGGCTGGCCGACCTGACGTCGTCGGTGATCTCGCTCGCGGCGGCGATGCTCACGGCCGGGCTGCTGAACCCGTGGCTCGCGCCGGTGCTGCTGCTCGCCGCGGCGGCCGACGGCTGGGCCGCCGCGCGCGTGGCGAAGCTGAACTACCGGCACTTCCTCGACACGGTCGGGCGCAACATCCGCAAGTCGGTCGTCGAGGAGGTCGCCACCTGGCGGACGATGGCCCTCGAACGGCACGCGCTGACGCTGCAGGAGCCGCTGCTCGGCGAGTACCGGCGCATCTCGCGCAGCCTCGCGCGCGAAGAGATCCGGCTGGCGCACCGCAGCAACCTGGTGCGCACCACCGGCCGGGCGGCGGCCGGGCTGGGCACGGCGGCGGCGTACCTGGTCCTCGGCTGGCTGCTCTACACCGGCGGAATGGAGCTGGCGCTGGCCGGCACGGCGGTGCTGGCGATGCGCACGGCGTCGACGGCGCTGTCCAACACCATGCGCGCGGTCAATTCGCTGTACGAGGACTCGTTCTACATCGGGTTCTACAACCAGCTGCTCGTCGAATCGGTGAAACGGCGGCCACCGGAGACGTCGCTGACCGCGCCGGCCGACCCGGGCGAGATCCGGCTGGCGGGCATCACGTTCACCTACCCGGGCCGCGAAACCCCGGCCCTGCGGGACATCTCGCTGACCATCCGGCGCGGCGAGGTGGTCGCGCTGGTCGGCGAGAACGGCTCGGGCAAGACCACGCTGGGCAAGCTCCTCACCGGGCTGTACCCGCCGGACGAGGGCACCGTCCACTGGGACGACGTCGACCTGGCCGGGGCCGACCCGGCGTCGGTGCACGCGAACATCGCGGTGATCGCCCAGGAACCGGCGGAGTGGCCGATGACGGCGGCGAACAACATCACGGTCGGCCGCCTCGGCCGCGCGGACCCCGATCGCCGCGCGTGGCGCGAAGCAGTGGACTACTCGGGCGCGGACGAGGTGATCGCCTCCCTGCCCGCGGGCGAGAACACGATGCTGTCCAAGAAGTTCGACGAAGGCCACGACCTGTCCGGCGGCCAGTGGCAGCGCATGGGCATCGCCCGCGGCATCTACCGCGACGCCTCGGTCCTGGTCGCCGACGAACCGACGGCGGCGCTCGACGCCCGCGCCGAAGCCCGGGTGTTCGCCGGGCTCCAGCACGCGAGCACGTCGCACCGGGGCCGCCGCACCACGGTCCTGGTCACCCACCGCCTGGCCAACATCCGCTCGGCGGACCGCATCCTGGTCCTGGAGAAGGGCAGACTGATCGAGGAGGGCACGCACGCCGACCTGATCCGCGCGGGCGGCGTCTACCACGAGCTGTACGAGATCCAGGCCCGCGCGTACCGCAACGGCACCGAAACGGCGGAGGCCCGATGACCGAGCAGCTGGCCCGCGTCAACGGCATCGAGCTCTGCCACGAATCCTTCGGCGACCGGGCAGGCCGGCCCCTCCTGCTCATCATGGGCTTGGCCGCCCCGATGATCTGGTGGGACGAGGAGTTCTGCGAAACCCTGGCCGCCCGGGGCTTCCACGTGATCCGCTTCGACAACCGCGACGCCGGACGCTCGACCCGCCTCCACGGCCGGGCCGACCTCGCGCAGGCGTACCTGCTCCGCCGGTCCCCGTACACGCTGGCCGACATGGCCGACGACGCCGCGGGCCTGCTCACGGAGCTGGGCATCCCGGCCGCCCACGTCGTCGGCGCCTCGATGGGCGGGATGATCGCCCAGACCCTGGCCATCCGCCACCCTTCGCGAGTGCTGTCGCTGACGTCGATCATGTCCAGCACCGGCGGCCGGTTCGTCGGCCGGCCGAGCGCCCGCGCCCTGCCGGTGCTGCTCACCGCACCCCCGAAGGACCGTGAAAGCTACGTCGAGACGCTGATGCGCACGTTCCGCCTGATCGGCTCACCGGCCTACCCGTTCGACGAAGCCCGAATGCGCAACCGAGCCGAGCGCACGTACGACCGCGGTCTCCCCCCAGGCGGCGCCCTCCGCCAGCTGGCGGCGATCATGGCCGACCGCGACCGCGCCCCCGGGCTGCGCCGAACGAAGCTCCCGGCCCTGGTGGTGCACGGCGCCCGCGACCCGTTGGTCCACGTCTCGGGCGGCCGAGCCACGGCCCGCGCCATCCCCGGCGCCGCCCTCGACATCGTCCCGGGCATGGGCCACGACCTCCCGCGAGCCGTCTGGCCCCGCGTCATCCGCGGCATCGAGCGAATCGCGCTCGACCGGCCGGCGTGACCGAGCCCAGGTCAGTCACGGTTTCGTTCCGGCCCGGTGCCCGCCGTAACCACCACGCGTGAGGTCCCGACTCTGGCGCTCGGAACACGGTCCTCGTCGAAGGGAACATCATGCGTGCTCGCCTGGCGGTGGTCGCCGCGCTTTCGGCCGTGCTGAGCTTGCCGGCATGTGGGGAGGCGCCGCGGAATTCCCCCGAGAACCCGCCCACCACCAGCAGCGTCGTCGCCGCACCGCCCGCCGCACCGCCGGCCAAGACCGAGTACGGCGCCGCGGCGACGTACAAGTTCAAGGCGCGCGACGGCAAAGGAGACGGCTTCACCGAGGACGTCGAACTCACCTTGGGCGCGCCGATCCCGGCCGGTCAGGCACCCGGGCCGCTCCCGACCGGCTGCGAGGTCGACCCCCAGCGGGACCTCTACATCCCGTTGACGATCAAGGTCGCCAACTCCACGCCGAACTTCGCCTACAAGGTCAGCTACCGCTTCCAGCCGGTTCAGCTCGACGACGATCGGGTCGCCGGCTACCTCGACGCCGGCGACGGGAAGTGTGTCGAAAACTTCGGGCTCGTGACCTACGAAGGTCCCACCTTGGGCGTCAGCTCGAAGGCGGAACTGCGGACCGGCCAGCAGGTGTCGACCTCCGGCTTCCTCGCCTACCGCGACTTCTTCGGCCCCACCGGCACCCAAGCGGCCAAGCTGGCCAACGTCTTCCTGGACCTGGGAATCCGCTACGACGGACGGCACGGAGTCATCGTCGACCCGGAGGCCGCTCCCGGGCTGATCGGGTACACCGGCCTCGACGGGCTCGGCGTGTCGGATCACTACGTCATCCCGGCGGACGGCATCACCTCACCGTGCACCAAGGGTCTCTTCAAACGCGAAGCCCACTGCCCGTGACCTCAAGCCGACAGCGTGACCGAACCCAGGTGCGAGAAGTGCGCCGCCACGCGAGACCCCCGCCGAAGCGGGACCGCGTCCGTCATCCCGCCGGTCAGCACCAGCCACCCCGGCTCCAACGCCAATCCACGGGCCGCCAACGAGTTCGCGGCCAGCGCGAGGGCCTCCGCCGGGTGGCCCTGGACCGCCGCGCCCGTCGCCGTGTCGACGATCTGGCCGTCGACCTCCAGCAGCGTCGCCTCCAACGACAGATCCAGCGAAGCAGGCGGAACCCCCACCGGGCCCACGCTGAAGTACGCCGAAGAACCGTTGTCCGCCACCGCGTCCGGGAGCGTGAAGCGGTAGTCCGCATACCGGCTGTCGATCACCTCGACACCGCCGTACACGCGGTCGACCGCGGCCAACGCCGTCGCCGCCGTCACGCCGGGACCGGCCAGCCGGCGACCCAGCACGAAGACCAGCTCCGGCTCGGCACGCGGGTGGATCAGCGAAGGCACCGGCACCCCCGCGGGCAACACCATCGCATCGGTGAGCCAAGCCAGCAGCGGCGAATCGATGCCCATCCGCTCCTGCTTCGCCCGCGAAGTCAGGCCCAGCTTCACGCCGATCAGCGTTTCGCCGCGGGCGCGGCGCTGGCGCAGGGCCTCGTCCTGGATCGCGTACGCCGTGTCGACGTCGAGGCCCGGCCACTCCTCCGAGAGCGGCGAGCGCTCCGCGACCGTCCCCAGCAGCGCCGCGGCCGCTTCGCGCACGTTCATGATTCCTCCGAGAAGACCGCGGTGACACTGCCGAGGCCGGCGATGGTCGCGACGATCGTGTCGCCCGGGGACACCGGGATGGCCCGGGTCATCGAGCCCGGCAGCACGACGTGCCCCGGCTCCAGCGTGACGCCGAGCGGGCCGACCGTGTTCGCCAGCCACACCAGCGAGTTCAACGGCGACCCGAGCACCGCGCCGCCCGCGCCCGTCGCCGCCACCGAACCGTTCTGGTACAGGACGCAGCCGGCCAGCCGCAGGTCCGCGGCACCCAGCGCCGTCGGGCTGCTGCCCAGCACCACGCCGCCGGAGGAGGCGTTGTCGGCGATCGTGTCGAAGAGCGAGATCTTCCAGTCGCGGATGCGGGAGTCGACGATCTCCAGCGACGGCAGCACGAAGTCCACCGCGCGCACCGCGTCCGCCACCGTCACGCCGGGGCCGCGCAGCGCGGAGCCGAGCACGAACGCGATCTCCGGCTCGATGCGCGGCTGCAGGAACGCCGACGTCGGGATCGGCTGGTGCTCCAGGTGGAACATGCTCCCGGTGAGGTGCCCGTAGTCGGGCTGGTCGACGCCCATCTGCCGCTGCATCGCCGCCGAGGCGAGGCCGACCTTGTGCCCGCGGACCGCGTCGCCGCCCGACGTCCAGTGCCGCACCTGCTCCTGCTGGATCCGGTACGCGTCCTCGACGGTCGCCTCCGGGAACAGCTTGATCAGCGGCTCGACCGGTTCGCGCGTCGCGTAGGCCCGCGCCAGTACGGCGGCGGCCTCCTGCACCTTGCTGACGTCCACGCCCCGGACTCTGCCCGTCGCGCACCCCCGGCACAAGCCGCGGTGTTCCACCCAGCGGAACTCTCGCCAGACAACCTCTTGCGCGCGAGATAAATCAGGCGTAGCTTCGGGGACACCACCAGGAAGGGACGTGAGGGACATGGCACCGACCCAGGCCGAGGTCACCAAGCTCGCCGAGGTCCGCGACGAGCTGCGCGAGCGCCACCTGCGCCCGGCCGCCGACCGCCCGGCGACGAACGGGCGCGGCATCCACCACACCGCGCTGATCTCCAGCGACGTCGAGCGGACCATCGAGTTCTACCAGGACGTCCTCGGCTTCCCGCTCACCGAGCTGATCGAGAACCGCGACTACCCCGGCTCGAGCCACTTCTTCTTCGACGTCGGCAACGGCAACGCGGTCGCCTTCTTCGACCTGCCCGGCCTGGACCTCGGCCCGTACGCGGAAGTCCTCGGTGGACTGCACCACCTGGCCCTGTCCGTCACGCCCGATCGGTGGAGCGCGATCAAGGACAAGCTCGACGAGGCCGGCGTGCAGTACCTGCTGGAGAGCGAAACCTCCATCTACCTGTCCGATCCGGACGGTGCGCGCGTCGAGCTGATCTCCGACCCGCTCGGCGAGATGTACGGCGAGAAGATCGGCTGAAAGCGTGTTCCCGCCGTCGCGCGCCGCATACCCTGTGCGCGACGGCTGGAGGTCCGATGTCCGACTGGTCCCTGTCCCGCGCGAAGGCGCGGCTCGATCGTCGTGAGCAGCTCGACGAGCTCACCGCGCGCACCCGGTTCGAGGTGCGGCTGCACCTGAACGAGCCGGCCACGAACGGCAGCTACGACGAGCTGACCAGCATCTTCGCCATCGGGCACGGCGAGTGCGCCGCGCTGCTGGCGCACCACCGCCTGCTGCCGTGGTGGGAGCGCTCGCTGGTGTACCGGTACGCGCGGCGGCTGCACGGCAAGGCGATCACGCGCAGCGTCGGCGCGGTGCCCGCGGAGGTGGCGCCGCAGGCGGCCCGCGCCTTCGGGGCCGAGATCGCCGAACTCGCGCCGGACTCCGGGGACACCGGCGCGAAGTACGACCTGCAGGGCCGCGGCCTGCTGACGGTGTTCCGGATCGCCGTCGGCGCCAAGGGCGAGTCCTGGCCGGACCGCCACGAGGTGGCCACGACGTCCGCCCGCAACATCCTGACGTGCGCCGCGACCTTCGCCCACCGGAAGCCGTGGCACGTGCTCTGGCCGGTCTACCGCGTGCGCGGCCTGCGGCTCTGGAAGCTTTGACGCCCGTCGCGCGTTCTCCCGGTATGAAAGCAGAGGAAATCCTCGCCGGCGCGAAGACCATCGCCGTCGTCGGCCTGAGCCGCGACCCGGCCAAGGCCGCCCACGGCGTCCCGGCGGTCCTGCAGGCCCACGGCTTCCGGATCATCCCGGTGCACCCGAGCGCGACCGAACTGCTCGGGGAAAAAGTCTACCGGTCGCTGAAGGACATCCCGGAGCCGGTCGACCTGGTCGACGTCTTCCGCCCGTCACCCGAAGCACCGGGCATCGCGCGGGAGGCCGTCGAGATCGGCGCGAAGGCGCTGTGGCTGCAGCAGGGCATCGTCTCGGCCGAAGCGCGCCGCGTCGCCGAGGAAGGCGGGCTCGCCTACGTCGAGAACCGCTGCACCGCCGTGGTCCGCGCGACGGCCGCGATCTCGAAGAGCTAGGCCGGCGCTCCGAAGTGGACGATCCGGTGGTTGCCGGTGTCGACGACCCAGACGCCGCCCGCGCCGTCGCCGGCGCTGTCGCGCGGTGAGCTGACCCAGTCCGCGGCGTCGGGCAGCGCCGCGCCGGTCCGGGTGTCGAACCGCGCGACGCGCCCGCCGTCGTCGACCAGCAGCCGCCCGGCCGGGTCCACCGCGACCGCGCGGGGCCGGGCGAAGTCGCCGAACCCGCGCACGAACCCGCCCCACCACGTGTACTGCACGACCCGGCGGTTGCCGGTGTCGGCGACGTAGACGTTGCCCGCGGCGTCGACCGCGATCCCCTCCGGCGCCTTGAGCCGCCCGGCGATGACGCGCACGAGAGCACCGGTGCGGGTGAAGGCCTGCACGCGGTCGTTGCCGGTGTCGGCCACCCACAGCCGGCCGCGCACGTCGACCGCGATGCCCGACGGCGCGCTGAACCGGCCCGGCCCGGAGCCGGGCCCGCCGATGGCGGCGAGCTCACTGGTGGTCACGGCGTCAGGATCGCCGATGGCGGGCGGTCACGACCAGTACCGAAAAGAGTGTTCAACAGCTGTTCCGCCCTCGATCACCAGCTCCAGCGGGAGCACGTCCGCCGATCGAGGAAGCTGTACGCGGGCAGCGGCCCGAGCCAGTCGGCCTGGACACCGCCGCCCGGCCCGAGCCCGGCGACGGTGTCCCGCACGACGAGCAGGTCGCCCAGCCCGACGAGGAACGCCCACCGCTCGTCGGCGGACTCCCCCGCCGGCAGCGCCACCGAGTCGCGCGCCCGCTCGGCGACCTCCGAAAGCAGCACGTCCGAACGCGCCGAACGCCACGGCGACCCGGGTTCGGTGAACCGCAGGCAGACGTGCACCTCGGCCAGGCCGTCGAGCCGGTCGAGGTCGGCGCGGTGTTCGTCGGCGGCCGGGGCGAGCACCTCGGCGCGGACGGCCTCTTCGTCCTCGGCCACGGTGCCGAACCGGACCGGCAGCACCGGGCCGCCCTCGACGAGCGCGGACACCACCGCGAGGTGCGCCGCCGGGTCGGGTTCGGGTTCGCCGACGACCATGGCGAGGTCGTCCCAGCGCACCGTGCGCGGCGCCCGCGGGTGCCCGGCGCGCACGACGCCGTAGAGCTGCAGCGTCACGGCTGGTCGACGGGGACGGCCGGGTCGACGGGCACCGCGACGGCCGGCGTCGGCGGCGGGGGCGGGATCAGCCCGGTCGTCTGGCCGAGTCCTCGCGAGACCTGCCCGGGCACGGGTGTGCCCTGCAGGCGCTGCATCGCTTCGAGGTAGCGGATGCAGGTGTCGACGCCGGCGATCACGATCCGGGCCTCGATGGCCGGCAGCTCGATCCCGATCACCGACGCGTCGATCACGAGTCCCTTGTCCAGCAGGATGTCCAGCGTGTCGGCGAGGCCGCCGCCGGTCTGCCCCGGTCTGGTCACTTAGGTCCTTTCGTCGAAGAGGGCCCGGATCTCCGCGAACCGGAGCTCCAGGTCGATCAGGGCCTGCCCGAGGTCTTCGGCCTGGGCGGGGGTGAGGCTGTCGAGGCGCCGGAGCGCTTGGCGTTCGAGCACTTCGCGGAGGATGTCGAGCACGGTGACGACGAGGTGCCCCAGCCGCGCCCGGCGTCGGCGGGCAGCCGGGCGGGTTCGCTCATCCCGGCGCCTCCTCGAGCCCGAGCAGCAGCAGGTCGAGGCGGATCAGGTCGATACCGGCGAGCGAGATGATCACGTCCCCGGTGACGACCGCGCCGCGGTGGACGACCCGGTCGAGCAGGTCGGCGACGGCTTCGGCGGGCGATTCCGCGCTCAGGCGCACGACTTCCGCGTCAGCCACCCGCGGCCCCCAGCTCGACGTCGGTGAACGAGTACGGCGGCCACGGCCCGGACGTCTCGACCGTCGCGCCCACCGCGCGCAGCTCGCGGGCGAACCACTCGAACTCCGCGTGGAACGCCGCTTCCCGGCCGGTTTCCACGAGGTAGGCCGTGTTGGCCAGCACCCCGTGCGGCCGCGCGCGCCCGATGCTGTCGGAGGCGTGGCGGCGCAGCGCCTCCCCGAGCCGGCCGGTGGCCGCCAGCACCTCCTCGCGGCCCCGCTGGATCGCCTTGAGCCGTTCGCGGCGCCGGACCAGGTACTGCGTCCCGGTCAGGCCCGTGGCGTCCGGGCGGCTGGACGCGGCGGGCTCGGCGTGCCGGACGCGGACGCCCCACTCGCGGTGCCCGTCGACCTCGTCGAGGCAGGTGCGTGCCTGCTCGTAGCCGGCTTCGAGGAGCCGGACCGCGGCCGCCTCGCCGTCCAGGACGGTGCCGAACCGCAGCGGCAGCACGGGTTCGTGGCGGAACACCGCGCGCACCACGGCGTCGTGCTCGCGGGCCAGTTCGGCGAGCGCGCCGTCGACCGGGTCGAGCGTGTCGATGCGGTCGAAGCGCGCCGGGGCCGCCTCGGCGACGACGACCCCGAGGTCGCGGTAGCCGATCAACCGCGGCGATTCCCCGATGTCCAGCGCGGGGCGGTTGCGCGTGATCGCGTACGCGCACAGCCAGTTCGAGGTGCTCACCGCGGTTCTTCCCTTTCGGGCAGCAACGGCTCGGTGCCGGTTTTCCCGAGTTCGGCGCGGGCGGCGTTGGGCGCGAAGAACGGGTCACCGGTCCACCAGTCCATGCCCATTTCCTTCGCGGTCTGCGCGGACGCGATGAAGAGCCGGATCCGCAGGGTCGGCAATTCGACGTGGAAGACGCTGACCCCGATGTCGCCGGCTATCACCACCCCCTTGTCGGGTACGCGTTCCAGAACGTCCGCCAGCGAATCGGACGAAGCGGCCAATCGTGTCACCTCTCCTTTCACAAATCGGTGGCGCCGCGGGTGAAGCGCCGCAGCCGCTCGCACGCGCCGAGCTCACCCGTCCCGTCGACGTCCACCCGGCAGGTGGCCATCACGCTGGTGGAATCCGGGATCCGGGCCAGTTCGACGACGTCCACGAGCACGGACCAGCCGCCGTCGGCGCATCAGCGGCGCGCAACCGGGAAACGGATTTCCCGGCACACTCCGAAATATTGTTGTTTGACGCAAGGAACGGCTATGGCGATTCACTCATCGCTTTCCTGGGTCGCGGTCGGGTGCCCACCGTAGCAACGGGCACAACTCCCCCGAGAAGCGTTGCGGGACGGTATTTTTCACCGGTTCGCGCGAACGAATGGGCGGGATGCGGCAACTCGCAAGGACAAATGGCGCAGCGCCGGGACGCCCAGCGGAACCAATGCGCGGAATCGGCCCGCGAGGTTACGATCGAGTAACGTCCACGAGCCGGTACCCGACGCCCCGGACCGTCTCGATGGTGCGGGTGCCGAACGGCGTGTCGATCTTGCGCCGCAGGTAGCCGATGTAGACCTCGACGACGTTCTCGTCGCCGTCGTAGTGGGCGTCCCAGACGTGGTTGAGGATCTCGTTCTTCGTCAGCGCGGTTCCCGGTCGCCGCAACAGGAACTCCAGCAGCCCGAACTCCCGCGCGGTCAGCTCGATCCGCTGCTGTCCCCTGTGGACGGTGCGCGCGGACGGGTCGAGCCGCAGGTCGCCCGCCTCCAGCACGGCCGGGCGGGCCGGCGCGCCGCGGCGCAGCAACGCCCGCAGCCGCGCGATGAGCACGACGAAGGAAAACGGCTTCGACAGGTAGTCGTCGGCGCCGAGGTCGAACGCGTCGGCTTCGTCGTACTCGCCGTCCTTGGCCGTGAGCATCAGCACCGGCGTCCAGTTTTCCGCCGCCCGCAAGCGTTTGAGCACCTCGTAGCCGGACAGCTCGGGCAGCATGATGTCCAGCACGACGACGTCGTACACGTGCTCGGTCGCCCGCCAGAGCCCTTCCCGGCCGGTGTGGGCGACGTCGGTGGTGAAGCCTTCGGCGACCAGCCCGCGCCGCAGCGTCTCCGCGAACTCGCGCTCGTCCTCCACGATCAGCAGGCGCACTACTCCTCCTTCGGCACGGCGATCACCGGCAGCTCGATGACGAACCGCGCACCCGGTTCGCCGGGGTCGGCGTAGCGCGCCCGGCCGCCGTGGCGGGCCGCGATGCCGGCCACGATCGGCAGGCCCAGCCCGGTGCCGCCGTGCCCGCGCTGCCGCGACGCGTCGAGGCGGACGAACCGCTCGAAGATCCGTTCCCGGTCGGCTTCCCCGACGCCGGGCCCGTCGTCGCTCACCTCGACGACGGCGAGGTCACCGCGCACCGCGCTGCTGACGCGGATGCGCGACCGCGCGTGCCCCCGGGCGTTGTCGACCAGGTTCCGCACCGCGCGGCGCAGCTGGGCCTCGCTGCCGTGCACCTTCGCCGGCCCGGCGCGGACCTCGACGTCGAGCGCGCCTTCGCCGCGGACCCGCTCGGCTTCGGCGCGGACGATGTCGTCGAGGTCGACCTCGGTGCGCTGCGGCCGGTCGGTGGCGTCGTCGGTGCGGGCGAGCATGAGCAGGTCGTCGACGAGCTCGCGCAGCCGCGCGGTTTCGCGGGCGATCACCGGCACCAGGTCGCCGGTGCTCTCCGGGTGCCGCCCGGAGACGTCGAGCGCGGTGCTGATCGTCGACAGCGGCGACCGCAGCTCGTGACTGGCGTCGGCGACGAACCGGCGTTGCGCGGCCTGCGCGGACGCCAGCCGCCCGAGCATTTCGTTGAGCGTGACGGCCAGCCGGTGCACCTCGTCCCCGCCGGGCGGCAGCGGCACGCGCGCGGCGAGGTCGCGCGTCGAGATCTCCGCGACGGTCCGGCGCATCCGCTCGACCGGCCGCAGCGCCGAGCCGACCGCGCGGTAGACGGCGAGGCCGGAGATCGCGAGCAGCGGCACGGCGATCAGGCCGAGCAGCAGCGTGAGGCGCGTGGACGCTTCGGTCACCGGCTCCAGCGACCGCGCGGAGATGACGGTGAACGGCCCGCCCGGCCCGTTCACCTCCTGCGAGACGACGCGGTAGGCGTCGCTGTCGCCGTTGAGCCCGAGCGGCAGCGTCTCGATGGTCTCGCGCCCGACGACCGGCCGGGCCGCGGTCAGCGGCGGGTGCCCGACGATGGCGGGGTCGCTCGCGATCGGCACGCCCCGCGCGTCGAGGACCTGGGTGACGGCTTCGGTGTCCCCGGTGCTGGCGACGTCGCTCGCGCTGAGGTCGCGCGCGCCTTCGCGGACGAGCTGGATGGCGACCTGGCGGCCGGTGCTGCGCGCACTCTCGGTGACGCTGCGGTCGAGCGACTCCTCCAGCAGCAGCACGACGACCACCCCGGCGGCCGCGATGGCCAGCGCGAGCGCGAGCACCGCCACCGCGGTGGTCCGCATCCGAACCCCGGTCGCGGCGATCACCCTGCCCAGCTTCACCAACGCAGCGTAACCGCGAAGAGCGGCGACCCGCGGTTCCCCCGCGGTCACGTCCACCGCGGCGGGCGGGACTGGGGGCACCGCGGTCATCGGCGTCGGCGGGTGGCTGTCAGGCGTTCCGTGCGCAGGCGGTCGACCTCCGGGAGCTCCAGCGGGGGCATCGGGTGCCCCGCCACCCAGCTCAGCAGCAGGTCCGCCAGCGCCGGGTTGCGGGCCAGGGCCGGGCCGTGCAGGTACGTCCCCACCACCCGGTCCGTCACCGCGCCCTCGGTCCCGTCGCCGTTGCCCGTGCCGCGCAGCACCGTGCCGAGCGGCTCGCTGTCCGCGCCGAGCTTGCTCACGCCCAGGTGGTTCTCGAAGCCCGTGAGCGGCTCGGGCAGCAGTCCCGACGACGACGCCACCAGCTCCGCCACCGCGCGCCGCTCTCCCGGTTCCGTGGTGACGTCGAGGAGGCCGAGGCCGTCGTGCTCGACGCCGTCGAGGCCGCGGAAGCGGGTGCCGAGCACCTGCAGGCCCGCGCAGACGCCGAAGACCACCGCGCCGCTCGAGCGCGTCCGCCAGTGCCTGCGCAGGTGCGCGGCGGCCAGCGCCTGGGCGCCGTCCTCGCCGCCGCCGAGCAGGTACAGGTCCAAAGTGGACGGTACCGGCTCGCCCAGCCCGACCGGGACGACCTCGGCGTCGAACCCGCGCCACCGCAACCGGCGGCAGAGCACCTGCGCGTTGCCGGTGTCGCCGTAGGTGCCGAGCACCTCCGGCAGCAACAGTCCGATGTGGACGACCGACTCAGCCACCGGGCAACCGCCCGACCAGGTCGCGGAACGCCGTGTAGTTGGCGACCAGCTCGACGGCGCCGGGCGGGAGGCCGTCGATCGCGGCCACCGGGTCCGGCTCGATCCAGTGCGCGACTTCGGCGTAGCAGAGCCGGACGGCGAGGTCGGCGCCGCGCTCGCCGGTGACCACCACCTGGCGCCCGCGCAGCCGCTCGAAGTGCACGTCCCACAGCCAGGACAGGTCGCGCCCGTCCGCTTCCTGCGCGTTCACCGCGACGATCACCGGCGTGTCCTCGTCCAGCACGCGCAGCGTTTCGACCCAGCCGGCCGGGTTCTTCGCCAGCATCAGCCGCACGGAGTGCCGCGAACGGCGGATCGTGCGGTAGCGGCCGCCGATGTCGGTGATCGTCCGCAGCCGGGCGGCCGCGGTGTGCGGCGGCACGCCGAGCCGGTGCGCCGCGGCCAGCGCGAGCGCCGCGTTCGCCCGGTTCGCGTCCCCCGGCAGCCGCAGGTCGAGGTCGACCTCACGGCCGCCGGGCGTGCGGACGAGGTCGCCGTCGAGGGTCCAGCCGGGTTCCGGACGAGCGAGCCCGCAGCCGCAGCTCCAGTCCTTACCGCGGAACCCGACCAGGCCGTCGCAGCGCGGGCACGCCGTCGAGTCGCCGGTCCAGCGCCGCCCGGTGCTCACCCACACCGGCCGCGCGGCCGCCGTCGCGGCGGACGTCACGAGGACGTCGTCGCAGTTCGCGACGACCACCGTGCCCGGCAACTCCGCCAGCGCCGCCCGCAGGTCGCGTTCGGTGGCGCGGACCTCGCCGACGCGGTCGAGCTGGTCTCGGCTGAGGTTCAGCAGCACGAGCACGGCGGGCTGGAGCTGCTCCGCCACCCACGGCACGTGGGCCTCGTCGACTTCGAGGACCGCGTACGGCGCGTCCGGGCGGGCGGCCAGCGCGGCGAGGACGCCGTCGGGCATGTTCGAGCCGTCCGTGTTGGCGGCGACCTCGGCCAGCGCTTCGAGCGCGCGGGTGAGCATGAGCGACGTCGTCGTCTTGCCGTTCGTGCCGGTGACCACCACGACGGTCCGCTCCCGGCCGAGCCGGCCCAGTGCCCGCGGGTCGAGGGCGAGCGTGACGCGGCCGCCGATCATGCCGCCGCGGCCGAGCCCCGAACTGCGGGACAGCCAGGCGGTCAGCCGGCCGGCGGCCACGGACGCACGGGTGCGGAAGGGGTTTCGGACGGTCATCGGTGCGGATGGTGCCCCGCGGGCGCTGTGAGTTTCCTGAGTCCGTGGCCCGCGTCTCGCGTCAGAGCGTGACGACGACCTTGCCGTGCACGTGCCGGCCGGCCTGCAGGGCGACGGCGTCGCGGATCTTCTCGACCGGGAAGACCGCGGCGATCGGCACGGTGAGCTGCCCCTCGACGATCGCCGTGGTGATCCGCGCGAGCTCGCCCGGTTCCGCGTCGGCGCCTCCGGTCGCCCGCACGCCGCCGGGCGGGGTGGGGCCGGCGGCGATCGTGGAGATCCGCCCGGGCGGCACGCCGATGGCCAGCGCGGCCTCGGCCGTCTCGGTGCCGAACAGGTCCGTCGCCGCCGTCACGCCGAGCGCCCGGACGCGGTCCGCCAGCCCGGGGCCGTAGGTGACCGGCTCGGCGCCGAGTTCGCGCAGGAAGCCGAACGTGCTCTCCGACGCCGTCCCGATCACCCGGGCACCGGCGAGCTTCGCGAGCTGGACGGCGAAGATGCCGACGCCGCCGGCGGCCCCGCCGATCAGGACGGTGTCGCCGGACCGCAGCCCGATCGCCGCCAGCGCCGCGGCCGCCGAGGAGCCGGCCACCGGGAGCGTGCTCGCCACTTCGTCGCCGATCCCGTCCGGCGTCGGGAAGAGCGAACCGGGCACCTCGATGACGACGAAGTCGGCGACGGCCCGCCCGAGCGCGCCGCCGTGGACGCGGTCGCCGAGGGCGAACCCGGTGGCGCCGGGCCCGACCTCGTCGACCACGCCGGCGAAGTCGTACCCGAAGCCCGCCGGCAGCGTGATGCCGAACTGCGCCGCGGCTTCGGGCCGGGCGGCGAGGCCCCAGTCCATCGGGTTCAGCCCGGCCGCGGTGACGCGGACGCGCACTTCGTCCGGGCCGGCGTGCGGTTCCGGCACCTCGCGCAGCTCCAGGACTTCGGGACCACCGAACTCTTCGTAGACGACGGCTCGGCTCACGGGGACCTCCAGCGGTAGTGATGAGACTTGGTCCCATCACCGTACACCGATGACGGGACCAAGTGCCGTAAAGTGGTCCCATGGCCCGCTGGCAACCGAACGCCCCGGAGCGGCTGAGCAAAGCCGCGCTGGAACTGTTCGCCGAGCGCGGCTACGAGGACACGACGGTGATCGACATCGCCGAGCGCGCCGGATTGACGAAGAGCACCTTCTTCCGGCACTTCCAGGACAAGCGCGAAGTGCTCTTCGGCGGCGGCACGCTGGCCGGCCTGCTGGCCGGGGCGGTCGCCGCGGCGCCGGAAACCGCCAGCCCGCTCGACGTGGTGACGGACGCCGTGGCCGCGGTCGGCCGCGAGGTCTTCACGCCGGAGCGCCGCGAGTTCGGCGCGCTCCGGCGGGCGGTGATCGACGCCAACCCGGAACTGCGGGAGCGCGAAGCCCTGAAGGGCCTGACCCTCACGGCGACGCTGGCCGACGCGCTGAAACGGCGTGGCGTCCCGGAGCTGACAGCGTGCGTCGCCGCGGAACTGGGCGCGCTCGCGATGAAGCTCGCCCACGAACGCTGGAGCGCCGGCGGCGACTTCGGCGAATCCGCGCGGCAGGCCATGGCCGACGTCCGGGCGGCCGTCGACCTTTCCGGGCGTTCGTGACTTTTCCCCGCTGACCGGCGCGCGGTTCAGGTTCGTGAATGCGCATTCACGGACCTGAACGACAACGTTGTCGAAGTTGTCGATCCGGCCTGTTCAGACGCCCGCAACCGCCATAGGTAGGAAACTTAACCATCGGAGGTTGTACCAATTAGCGTGCACAAGTAACCGCGTTTATCCTGAAGCGTTTCAAGATCTTCCGTACATACATCGGAGGTGTTACGGTCCAAACCCACCCAGCGGAAAGCCTTGCCGCTGAGCGGAAACCGGGAACGTCCAACGGAGGGCAACGTGGGACCGGAGCGCGGGCTGGAGAACAGCGGAACTCTCGAACGCGGACTCGCGGTGCTGGAGCACGTGGGCCGGCACCAGGAGATTTCCACCAATGCGATCGCGCGGCAACTGGGGCTTTCCCGCAGTGCCGCGTACCGGATCGTCGGCACCTTGAAGAACCTCGAATACCTCGAAGCCGACCAGATCACCGGCCGCGTGCGGCTGGGCACGCGGCTGGTCGAGCTCGGCGCCCGCGCGATGGCGGCGACCGACCTGCACCGGTGCGCGCCGCGGTACCTCGCGTCGCTCGCGGAACGCTCGGGTGAAACGACGTACCTCGCCGTGCCGGACAACGACACGATGGTCTACGTCGCCACCGAACGCAGCGCCAGCGCGGTGACGCTCGCCTGCCGCCTCGGCACGCGCCGCCCGCAGCACGCGACGTCGCTCGGGAAGGCGTGGCTCGCCGCGCTGCCGGAGGTCGACCGCGCCGAGCGCGTCCGCCGGATGAAGCTGGATTCGCTGACGCTGAAGACGATCATCGACCCCCACCGGCTCCTGGACGAGCTCGCCCGCACGAGCCGGCGCGGCTGGGCGATCGACGAGGTGGAGAACGAGCCGGACGTCGGGTGCGTGGCGGCGGCGGTCCGCGACCACTCCGGCAGGCCGATCGCGGCGATCAGCATCGCGGGACCGGCACCGCGGGTGCTGCGGCGCTTGGACGAGCTGGGCGCTTCGGTGGCCGGCACGGCTGCGGCACTGTCGCTGAGGTTGGGTTTCGTCCGGAGCCGCCCCGCCTGACCCACTCGCGGTCGCGGCGCGTGGGCGACGTCTCGCGGCCCACCCCCGACCCGCGCGGCCAGCCACGGCTCGGCCAACCCGCAACCGCACGGCCCACGACACCGCCTCACCCGCAGCCACCCGCCCCCAATCCCGCGACTCGGCCAACCCGCAACTCCACGGTCCGCAACTCCACGGCCGCAGCCTCCCGACCCCAATCCCGCGACTCGGCCAACCCACAGCCGCCCGGCCCGCACCTCCACGGCCGCAGCCACCTGACCCCGACTCCTCGGCCAACCCGCAGCCGCATTGCCCGCACCTCCACGGCCGCAGCCACCCGACCCCGACTCCTCGGCTCGGCCAACCCACAGCCACCCGGCCCGCACCACCACGGCCGCGGCCCAACCCCACCAGCCCACATCCGATCCCGCCCGCGGCAGTCCGCCCGAACGTCACCCCGGCTCGGCCACACCGCAGCCGCCCGACCCAACCCCCGGCGCTCGGCCACCGATCCCCACCCCGCTGTCCCCGCACCCGGCGAAGGAGCCGACCGTGACCTGGATCCAGGACTACCAGCCGGCGGGTGGGTTGTGGGTGTCCGCGCTGCTCGCCGCGCTGCCGATCGTCGTGCTGCTCGTCGCGCTCGGCGTCGTCCGCTTCTCCGCGCACCTCTCGGCCGCGCTCGCGCTGGTCACCGCGCTCGGCGTCGCGCTTCTGCTGTACCGGATGCCGGCCGCGCTGGCGTTCGACTCCGCCGCGATGGGTGTGCTGTTCGGGGTCTGGTCGGTGGCCTGGATCGCGTTCCACGCCGTGTACTTCCACAACGTCACGGTGGCGACCGGCCGGTTCGACTCGATCAAGCGCGTGCTCGCCGGGTTCAGCGAAGACCGGCGGCTCCAGGCCCTTCTGATCGCGTTCGCCTTCGGCGCGCTCCTCGAAGGCGTCGCGGGCGGTGGGTCGCCGATCGCGATCACCGCGGCGATGATGGCCGCGCTCGGGTTTCCGCCGGTGAAGGCCGTTGTGCTGGCGTTGCTCGCGAACACCGCGCCGGTCGCGTTCGGCGGGCTCGGCAACCCGCTGATCGTGCTCGGCAGGCTGACCGCGCCGATCATGCACCTCAAGCAGGACCAGGCCACCGAGCTGTTCTCGGCCATGGTCGGGCGGCAGGTTCCGGTGCTGGCGCTGATCATCCCGGCGTTCCTCGTCGTCGTCCTGGCCGGCTGGAAGCGCATGCTCGAGGTGTGGCCGGCCGTGCTGACCGCCGGGTTCGCGTTCGCCGCCATGCAGTTCGTCGCTTCCAACTACATCAGCGCCAGCCTCGTCGACGTCCTCGCCGCGCTCACCGCGATGGCCGCGCTCTGGGTGCTGACGCGGTTCTGGCAGCCCGCGGCGGTGTGGCGGTTCGAGGGTGAAGAAAGCGCTGTCCCGGCCACCGCGAAAGCCGACCGGCGCGCGCTCCACGCGTGGATGCCCTACATCATCCTGATCCTCGCGATCTTCCTCTCGCGGATCGGCACGATCTTCAAGAACCTGCCCACCTGGCTGGACCTGACGAAGCTGCTGCACAAGGCGGACTGGATCTTCGCCTGGCCGGGCCTGCACAACCACGTCATCCAGCACCCGCCGATCACGGCGAAGAACGCGCCCTACGCGGCGACGTTCACGGTGGACTTCCTGTTCTCACCCGGCACGGTGGCGCTGATCGCGGCGGTCATCGCCGGCTTCGCGATGGGCGCGCGGCCGAAGCTGCTGCTCGAGACGTACCGGCGGACGCTGGTCCAGATGCGCTGGGCGCTCGCGACGATCTTCATGATCCTGGCCATCGCGTTCGTGATGAACTACTCGGGCGCGACGCAGACGCTGGGCCTGGCCCTGGCGACGACCGGCGCGGTCTTCCCGCTGTTCTCCGCCTACATCGGCTGGCTGGGCGTGTTCCTGACCGGCTCGGACGCGTCGACGAACAGCCTGTTCGGCCCGATGCAGGTGATCTCGGCGCAGCAGCTGAACCTGAACCCGATCCTGGCCGGCGCGACCAACACCTCCGGCGGCGTGATGGGCAAGATGATCTCCCCGCAGAACCTGTCGATCGGCGCGACGGCGATCGGCCAGAGCGGCAAGGAGGGCTCGCTGCTGCGGCAGACGTTCCTCTGGTCCCTGCTGCTGACGGCCGTGGTCGGCGTGATCTCCCTCCTGCAGGCGACGATCCTGACGGCGATGATCCCGTCGCCCTAGGCTGGGCGGCATGACCTCTGAAGCGCTGGCCTCGTTCGGGTACGAGCTCGGCCTCCTGAAGCGGATCCGGCGGTCGGGCTGGTGGCACGCGGGTGTGCGCGACCCCGAGTCGGTCGGCGAGCACAGCCTCCGCGCGGCCCAGCTGGCGGCGCTGCTCGCGGCGGAAGAAGGCGCGTCCCCGGAGCGGGCGGCGTTCCTCGCGCTGTGGCACGACACGCAGGAAACGCGCACGGGCGACCTCCCGCTGACGGCGGTGGAGTACCTGCGCAAGCCGGAACCGCGCGAGATCACCGCCGACCAGACGGCCGCGCTGCCGAAGAAGTCACGCGAGCTGGTGCGCGAGGCGGTGGACGAGTACGAGAGCCGTGCGACGGCGGAAGCGTTGTGCGCGAAGGACGCGGACAAGCTGGAGATGCTGCTGCAGGCCCTGGAGTACCGCGACATCGGCGTACGCCCGGTGGACGAGTGGATCGCGTCGGCGACGAAGGGGCTGAAGACGGCAACGGCGAAGAAGATCGCGGAAGCGGCGTTGACGTTGTCGCCGCTGTCGTGGCGGGGCCGCTAGGTCCGGTCACCCATCGCCGCGGAGCTGATCGTGCCGTCCG
This sequence comes from Amycolatopsis sp. NPDC049159, assembly GCF_040648295.1. NCBI lineage: Bacteria > Bacillati > Actinomycetota > Actinomycetes > Pseudonocardiales > Pseudonocardiaceae > Amycolatopsis > Amycolatopsis sp. NPDC049159. The sequence continues at coordinate 35,325 of NZ_JBEZDL010000039.1, read as the reverse complement.
CGACGCTGTGCCCGATCATAGATGTCAGCGACGCCGACCACTCCCGATACGACTGCTTCGAGCCAGGTCGGCGTCGCCAGGTTGACACACACCGCCACAGCGAGCACCGGGGTTTCGCCGTGATCAACCTTGGCGACATATGCAGCACTTCGCGCAGCGCATCGATGGTGAGACGATCGACTTCGCTACCACGCGACTGGTCACCGGCCGGAAGACCGATAGCGGACCACGCGGCCGCTCGTCGAGGTCGTCCACGGTCAGCCGCCGGAGGTAGGTGAGGCTCAGCCTGAAGAATCCCGATTGAACGAGCGTGCCGGAGATCTCCCCGATCAGCAGGCACAGCACGCTGATCGCGGCGAGCCTGCCGCCGGTACCGAACAGTTCCAGCAGGTCCAGCGCAGGCTTGGCCCGGCAGCAGCGAGGCGAGCACGCCGCTAAGCGCCGACGGCCTTCGCGCGGTTGAGGAGCAGCTCGCGCTCGCGGGCGTTCTCGGTCATCTCCGCCGCCCGGCGGAACTCGCCCTCCGCCTCTTCCAGCCGGCCGAGCTTCTCCAGCAGGTCGCCGCGGACGCTCGGCAGCAGGTGGTAGTCCTTCAGCGCCTCGTCCGCCGCGACCGCGTCCACCACCGCCAGTCCCGCTTCCGGCCCGTGCGCCATCGCCACCGCGACCCCGCGGTTCAGCTCGATCACCGGCGACGGCTGGAGCTTGCCGAGGCCTTCGTACAACGCCGCGATCCGCGCCCAGTCCGTCGCCTCCGGGGTCCGGGCGCGGGCGTGGCAGGCCGCGATCGCCGCCTGCGCGGAGTACGGCCCGTACGCCCCTTCGGCGATCTGCTCCGACAGGGCCAGCGCCGCCAGGCCGTGCTGGATCAGGAACCGGTCCCAGCGGGAGCGGTCCTGGTCGAGCAGCAGCACCGGCTCGCCGTCGGGCTTGGTGCGGGCCTTCGCGCGGGACGCCTGCAGCTCCATCAGCGCGACCAGGCCGTGGACCTCGGACTCGCCCGGCATGAGCGCGGCGAGCACGCGGCCGAGGCGCATCGCCTCCTCGCACAGCGCCGGGCGCATCCAGTCGTCGCCGCGGGTGGCCGAATAGCCCTCGTTGAACACCAGGTAGAGGACCTCGAGCACGGATGACAGGCGGGCGACGCGCTCGTCGCCCTCCGGGACCTCGAACGGGACCTTCGCCGCCGCCAGCGCCTTCTTCGCGCGGACGATCCGCTGGGCGATCGTCGATTCGCGGACCAGGAACGCGCGCGCGATCTCGTCGGTCGTCAGGCCGCCGAGCATGCGCAACGTCAGCGCGACCCTGGCCTGCGTGTTCAGCACCGGGTGGCAGGCGACGAACAGCAGCCGGAGGACGTCGTCCTCGATGTGGTCGTCGAGGGCCGCGTCGAAGTCCGGCAGCACGCCCTCGCCGAGCTGCTGGCCGCGGCCGACCTCCTCGAGCTTCTCCGCGTACCGCTCGTTGCGGCGGAACTGGTCGACCGCGCGGCGCTTGGCGATGGTCATCAGCCACGCGCCGGGGTTGCGCGGCACGCCGGACTCCGGCCACTGCTCCAGCGCCGCGACCAGCGCGTCCTGCGCCAGCTCTTCGGCGAGACCGACGTCGCCACGGGCCATCCGGGCCAGCCCCGCGATGAGCCGCGGCGACTCGATGCGCCAGACCGCTTCGACCGTGCTCCGGGTGTCCGCAACCGTCACCCGGCCATCAGACAGGGTGATCGGCCGCGGTGCAACCCACTACTCGGCGATCGGGCGGATCTCCATCACGCCGCTCTTCACCTCGGGGTTCGGGTTCGGCGCCTGCTTCATCAGCGCGACGACGTCCTCGAGCGACTCGCCGTTCAGCACCCAGAACCCGGCGATCAGCTCCTTCGTCTCCGCGAACGGCCCGTCGATGACCTTCGGCTCGGCGTCCCCCGCGAAGAGGACGCGGACGCCCTCGGCGCTGGAGGTGAGTCCCTCGGCCAGCTCGATCCGGCCTTCGTCCAGCAGCCGGGCGTTGAACTTCGTCATTTCGGTCAGTTCCTCGGCCGTGGGCTGGTACCCGGCCGCCTCGGACTCGGCGGTGGCCTTGACCATCACGAGGAACCGCATCACGCCTCCTGGGCGCTCTGCGCGCGCAGCCGCCCTTCCAGCTCCTCGACCTCGGGCGTCATGTTCTCGAAGTCGGACGCCTCGGCGACGCGCCGGATCTCGACCTCGCCGGCCTGGCCGTCGGGGTTCGGCATCCGCTTGATCCACTCGATGCACTCTTCGCGGTCGCGGCACTGCAGGATCCAGAAACCGCCGACGAGCTCCTTGGTCTCGGCGAACGGGCCGTCGACGACCTTGGGGTCCTCGCTGCCGGAGAACACCACGCGCGCCCCCTGCGAGCTCGGCGTGAGCCCCTCACCGGCGAGCAGGATGCCGGCCTTGACCATCTCCTCGTTGAACTTGCCCATTTCGGCGAGCAGTTCCGCACTCGGGCCCTTGCCCGCCTCGGACTCTTCGTTCTGCTTGACGATCACCATGAACCGCATCGCGGTCTCCTCTCGGTCGGTCTTGCCCACGCGTCGAACGGCGCAGCCCCGGATCGACAGCTCCGGCAAAAAAGTTTTGGCGCCGGAAAACTAGCAGCTCAGGGTCGCCTCGGGGGATGATTCGGACGCGGGGACGGTTCCCGCCGAGGGGTGGGGACATGGATCGGAAAGAACCGCGGCGCTACATCGTCCGGCTCCCGGCCGGGGGCGACCGGCGGCCCAAGCCCGGCTTCCCGGTGTGGGACACGTCCCTGGGCAACGTCCGGCGGCGGTACCCGCGCGCGGCGAAGATCTGGCGGGCCACCGAAGACGAGCCGCGGCGCCCGCGCCCGCTGCGGCGAGCCGGGCAGCTGCTCCGGCGGGGCCCGGCGCTCGCCTGGCGCTGGGCGCGCGACCGCGACGCCAAACCCTGGTGAGAGCCCGGCTAACCTGCCGTCGTGGCGGTACTCCCCGACGACCTCTCCTCCGCGCTCGACGAAGAGCTGGCCAGGCACCCCGTGGGCCGGCTGAGCCAGTCCGTCGACCGGCTCAGCGCGCGCTACCGCCAAGGTGACGCGGCGACCTCGCCGATCCTGGCCTCCGAAGTCGACGTCGCCGCGTACGCCGGCTACCGGATGCCGGCCACCTACGCCGCCGTACACGCTGTGCTCGCCGAAGCCGCTTCGCGCGCTCCGGGCTTCGAGCCGCGTACGCAGGTCGACGTCGGCGGGGGCACCGGGGCGGCGGTGTGGGCGGCCGCGGCCGTTTGGCCGTCGCTGGCGAAGTGCGCCGTCGTGGAGCAGGTCGCCGGCGCGATCGGGCTCGGGAAGCGGCTGGCCGCGAACGCGCTCCAGGCGCCGGTCCGGAACGCGGAGTGGCGACGCGGCTTCGTGGACCCGGCCGCCTCGGCGCCGGAAGCGGACCTCGTCACGCTCTCCTACGTGCTGGGCGAACTCCCGGAAGCCACCCGCCCGGACGTCGTGCGCTGGCTGGCGGCGAAGGCGGAAGCGGTCGCACTGATCGAGCCGGGCACCCCGGCGGGCTACGAGCGGATCCGCGCCGCCCGCGCCGAGCTGATCGACCTCGGGCTGCACGTCGTCGCGCCCTGCCCGCACGACGCCGCCTGCCCGATCGAGCCCGGCAAGGACTGGTGCCACTTCGCCGCGCGCCTCCCGCGGTCGGGCCTGCACCGGCGGTTGAAGGCGGCGACGCTCGGCTTCGAGGACGAGAAGTTCGCGTACGTCGTCGCGGCGCGGTTCACGCCGGAGCGCCCGGACGCGCGGATCATCCGGCACCCGAAGAAGCACAAGGGCTGGGTCGCCCTCGACCTGTGCACCGGCGACGGCTTGAAGCCGGGTGTCGCGGTCTCGAAGAAGCAGGGCCCGAGGTACCGCGCGGCCCGCGACGCCGAGTGGGGCGACGGCTGGTCTTCCGCCTGATCCGCTGGCAGGGTGGCCCGCGCCTGCCCGGCCCGCACTCCTCGGAACACCCGCTGCCCGGCGCTGGTGTCGCCGCGCGGCCGGCAGGAACGCCGGCCGCCGGTGGCGAGTCGCGGGGAGACCGTCCGAGGGCATCGGTGGGTTCGTGCTCGGCCGGAAGACGTGCGAATCGGCACGACGCATGGGCCCACCCGGCGAGCACGTCCGGCTGAAGCGCACCGCGGTGGCCGAGACGCCGAACGCCACCCACCTGACCTTCGACGTGCTCCGCTAAGGCATCCGCACCGTCCGCAGGAACGCCGGGAGCAGCCACGGCCGCCGCCCGCCGATCCGGACGCCGCCCGTCAAGACCGCTCTGGGCCGGGAGATCCGGCCGAACATCATCGGGACCAGCACCGCCGGGTCGAAGCGCAGGCGGACGTCCGCCGTGCCGTCCGGTTCCTCGAAGCGCAGCTTCCCGTGCTGCAGCGCCAGTACGCCCGGCTCCGTGTACGCCGACCGGAATTCGACCGCGATGCGGCGCGCGGACGGCGTCGCGTCGTCGAGCAGGCTGCCCATGTCGTTGCGGACCATGCCGAACAGGAACAGCTCCAGGAACATCGCCTCGTACCGCGCCGGGATCGGCCACGGCCGCCGGAGGGCGCGGGCGATGTCGAGGCCGTGCAGGAGCATCTCGTTGACCAGGTGCGCGAGGACGCCCGCCACCGGGACGCGCGAGCCGCCCAGCCACCAGACCGGCTTCTCCGGGTCGAGGTCCGCGCTGACCAGCAGGACCTCGGCGATGTCCGCGCGCAGCCGCTCGGCCAGGCGGGCCGGGTCGCGTTCCGGGTAGAGCTCCAGGGCGAGCTCGTTCATCCGGCCGATCGTGTCGATGCTCGCCGAATCGATCGGGTCTTCGAGGCCCGGCAACGGGAGCGGGCCGCCGTCGCCGCGGATCATCGCCGTGTACATCAGGGCGATCATGCCGACGTGCGACGCCGTTTCGGCGATCGACCACTCGCCGAGCGAGTTCGCGTGCGCGTCCGGCACGCTCGCCACCAGATCCGCGAACCGGCCGCCGACGTCCGGCAGGGCTGCGCGCACCGACTCCCACTGTTCGACCGTCACAGCTTCCGAAGGTAAGCCGCCGCGCGGTCGTCCCGGGTCTCCGAGGGTGCGGTTCCACTGTGAGTAGGGAACTCGCAGCGGTAACCGGCCAGTCGGGGGGCGTGCCGGCCGGTTACCGCCGCAGTGAGGAAGAGGGAGCCGCACGCCAGGAATGACGCGCGGCTCCAGGCATCACCCGATCGAGTGACGAGATGGCCGTCAGGCCGGGTCGGCCAGGATGCCGTTCACGTACGAACCCGGGTGGGTCGCCGCGTCCTGGCGGAGGACCGGAAGGTCGGCCGGCCAGTCCGCGGTCAGCGCCTTCGTCGACCCGGGCGGGATCGTGTTCAGCCTCGACGGCGTCCACGTCGGCTCGCCGTCCGCCGGCTTCACCACCGTGATCGTCGCCGACGCCGTCGTCCCCGGGGTGACCTCGTTGTACTTCACGCCGTTGTCGACGCGCGTCAGGTGGTACACCGGGCCGAACGCCGGGTCGTCCGGGCCGGCCAGGTCGACGCCCGGGACGCCGTACAGGCCGCACGTGTGGTTCGTCGTGTTCCGGTAGGTCAGCGGGAGGTCGTACTGGCCCGGCGCGTCGTTCTTCTCGGCCGGCTTGCCCAGCAGGACCTCCAGGTCGGCCGTGGTGCACCGGGGCGTCGCGGTCGACGCCGCGGCCACCCCGCCGCCCGCCGGAGCCGCCGCCGCGCCGTTCGCGGAGCCGGACCCGGAACCGGAGCCTGCCGCGGGCGCCGGGGCCGCCGTGGACGTCCCGCACGCCGCCAGCACGAAGGCCCCCGCCGCCGAGCCGATCCCCAGCAGGATGCGCTTCATCGGAAATCCCCTCCCGGACGTCAGTTGCCGACCGGCGTGACCTGGACGGTCTCGCCCTTCACCGGCGCCCCCGCCGGCCACGCGACGCTCACCGGCTGGCCGTACGGCCCGGTCGGCAGGTCGAACGTGACGAACTCGGCGGCCGCAGGCGCCGCGGCCGAGCGCTGGACGATCCGGGACACCGCCGGGTGCCCGTCGCGCAGGTTCACCGGGACCGCCTCGGAGGCGTCCGTCGTCACCGCGATCGGCAGCCGCTGCCCGCCGGCGAGGAAGCCCACCGCGGTCGGCGCGCCCTCGAGCTTGCAGTTCGTGGTCGGCGACGCCGCCGTGTAGGTGAGCACGTAAGCCTCGTGCCCGGCCGCGTTCGACGGGTCCGCGGCCACGGTCACGTCGACGTCCGACGCGCCGCACGGGTGGTCGCTCGGCATGGCGTTCGCCGCCCCGCCTGCCAAGAGCAGCCCACCGGCCGCCAGACCCCCGACGATCAGCGCGGTACCAGCTCGCTTCATGGTCATCCTCCCTTGTTCCGTGATCGACTGGACTCACTGGGAAAGATGCCCACCGCCCCCTCGGGGATGCGCCGCGATGCGATCGATCACCCGAAAGCAACCTTCAAGATCACCGGACGTCGGAAAGGGAGTCAGCTGCGACCGAAACAGACGAACGGCATCAGCGGTTCGGCCGTGGCCGCGTCCGCCAGCGCCCGCGCCGGCGGTGTCCCGGCCGCCAGTGCGCGGTGGAACGCCAGCATCACCCCGCCCGCGGTCCGGTCGTCGACCCGCGCCACGCTCGAGACCACCGTGCGGCTGCCGCCGTAGAGCAGCGCCGCCGTGAAGCCGAGGACCTCGTCACCCGCGCGGACCACGGTCTGGCCCACGTCGCACGACGAGAGCACCACCTGCTCCGGCGCCGTCGCGAGCTGCTGGACGTCGTAGGCCATCAGCGGCCCGTCGGCGAGGTTGAGCCGGGAGAACAGCACGTTCTCCTGCTCGTGGTGGCCGTGCGCGGCGAAGTGGGCGAGCCGGCAGCCGTCGAACGCCTTGAGCGTCGCCGCGACCGTAGCGTCCGGGCCGGTCAGCACCTCCGCCTCCGGGTACAGCGGCGCCAGCGACGAGATCTCGGTGTCCGCGTGGGTCAGGTCCGAGCCCGCGACCAGCAGCGGCGCCCCGCCCGCGCGGCGCGGACGGCGGCCCGCGTCGAGCCAGGCCGACGACGACGGCGTGACCGTCACCGGCCGGCCGCGCACCGTCGGCAGCAGCCCCCACGGGATCGCCGACAGCGCGCCGGTCGGCACGACGACGACGTCGAGATCGCCCAGCCGGGTCGCCAGCGGCGCCAGCAGGATCGCGTCCAGCGCGGTGACCTGCGTCCGCACCGAGCGGCGGATGACCTGGTCCAGCTGCGGCGGGAGCTGGCGCCCGCACAACGCGTCGAGGTCGCTGTGCAGCCGCGCGACCGGCTCGGCGACGGCCGACGCCGGCCCGAGCTCGATCAGCGCCACCCGGTGGTTCGCGATCACCTGCGCGCACAACGCGCCGTGGTCGGCGAGGAAGCAGACCATCGCGCTGCCGGTGGCGGCGAGCTCGTCGCCGATCTCGCGCAGCTTCGCTTCGGGGTGGTCCTCGTCGGTGCCCTCCGCCTGCCAGCCCTTGGCGCGGATTTCCCGTTCCAGCGCGGCACAGCGCTTCACGGCCTGGGCGTCCGGCTTCCCGGACAGCTCGCCGGCGCGGATCTGCATCGAGAGGTACCGCAGCTCGGCGACGGCGTCGACGGTCTCGGGGTGCGCGGGCGGGCGCACCGGCCGGAACCGGAACGCCTGCGCGCGCGACCGGTCGAGCCAGCGGAACACCACCCCCGGCGAACGCTGGGCGAGCGCGGCGGCTAGACCGGCGTCGGCGAGTTCCTTGCCCAGCGACGTCATCGCGGTCTGCAGGTCGACGCTGCCGAACCGGCTGCGGTGGCGCTGCAGCTGGGCGAGCCCGGCTCGCGCGTTCGCGAACGTCATGCGCCGGTGGCCGGTCGCGGCGCCGAGTTCGGCCAGCGCGAGCCGCCGCACCAGGCGGTTTTCCAGCGGCGCGGTCCGGCGGTCGCGCGGGGCGATGCCGGCCCGGGCGCCGTCGAGGTCGCCGAGCGCGATCCGGGCCCGGGCGGCCAGCAGCGCCGCGATTTCGGCGTCGTTGCGCAGGCCCAGCCCGGTGAGCCGGCCGGCCAGCGCGGTCGCTTCCGAGGCGACCCGGGCGATCCGCCGTCCGGCCGCGAAGTCCGCGCGCAGCGCGGTCAGCTGCGCGACCGCTGCCCAGGTTTCGTTGCCACGGCGGCGAAACCGCCGTTCCGCGCGCCCGGCCCAGCTGCGCGCGGCCGCCGGGTCACCGCTCGCGAGCGCGGCGAGTGCGCGCGTGAGTTCGGCTTCGGCGTGCTCCTGGTTCATCCGCAGCCGCGGGAACTGTTCGAGCGCGGCGTCCAGTTCGGCGGCGGCTTCCTGCGGCACCCCGGCGGCGAGCAGCGCCCGCGCCTTGTCGACGGCCAGCACGGGCAGCATCCCGACGCTCTGCTCGGCGTAGAACCCGCTCGCCGCGTCGAAGTCGCGCAGCGCGCCCGGGATGTCGCCGGTCAGCACCCGCGCCTGTCCGCGCCCGTGCGCGGCCTTCGCGAAGATCCTGGCCAGGCCTTCTTCTTCGGGCTGGCCGGCGCCGATCTGCTCGCACTGGTCGAGGTCGGCGAGCGCGAGCCGCACGCGACCGGCGTACTGGTGCAGCATCGCGCGGTTGAGCAGCGTCCGGGCGAGCACGACGAACTCGCCGGCCTGCCTCAGCAGCGGGATCGCCTCGTCGAAGCAGGTGAGCGCCTCGTCCATCCGTCCGATGAGGATGAACACCAGACCGCGTTGCTGGCGCAGGATCCCGCGCCCGGCGTCGGAGACGAGGACGTCGGCCTCGTCGAGCAGGGCGAGGCCGCGCGCGCTGTTGCCCAGCGCGGTTTCGACGGCCGCGTACGTGCCGAGCACGCGCGTGGCGAGGTCGGGCCAGGCCGGCCACCCGGGCGGCGGCGCGGTCGCGGGCAGCCCCAGAAGCCGTGCGGCGGAACGGATCAGGCGCCCACCGACCACGGGCTGGCCGTTGTTGGTCGCCGCGACCGCACGCCGATGCAGGTCGCGCACCCGGTCTTCCGCCTTCGGCGACGCGACCACGGGCTGCCCTTCCGGCCGGGGCGGTCCCCCTCGGCCGAGAAGGACGCCCCGGATCGTACCTCCGACCCCGGGCGATCCGGGAGTTCTCGCCGGGAGGGCAGATTTTCACGTCACAGCGCGGTATCCGGGCCGCGGATGACATGAACGAGTCGTTCATGACGTCCGGCGCGGTGAATGGTCCTTTCATGACCTCCGGCGGGCGGGGCGCGGGACCGGGAATGCCGGGCCGAGCGACGCCAGGCTCCTCGCCGACACCGGCCGACCCCCGCCCCTGACGTCATGAACGAGTCGTTCATGACGCCAGACGCGGTGAACGACCCGTTCATGACGTCCGGCGAGCGGACGGACGGGCGGGCGGACGGGGCTCAGAGTTCGATGGCCGGCGTGCTCACCGTCCTCGACCTGCCGAGCGTGCGCACCAGCACCTGCACCATCCCGTGCGGCACCCCGTTGACCGCGAAGCGCCCCTCGGCGTCCGACGTGGTCGTCAAGGGGCCGTTCGCCGTGCGGACCTCGATCGGGTGCTCGGCGGGCGGGGTCAGCCATCCGTCCAAGCGGATCGTGCCCGCCGCTTCGGGACTCACGTTCACCATGATCGTCAGGCTCTCGCTGTCGAAAGTGATGAGCCGCCCCTGCTCGGCGGCGCTTCGCGTGACGGCGAAGCCCTCCTGCTCGCGGATGCGCATCACTTCCAGGTCGACGTCCTCCAGCGCGATGGCGAAGCGGATCTGCTCCACCAGCGTGGCGGGCATCGGGTCGGCGTCTTCCCACAGCTCGCGCACGCCGGCGAGGAGCCGGAAGTCGAGCTCGTCCAACGGCTCGTTCGCGCCTGGTGGTTCGACGGTGGTCACAGCCAATCTCCTTCGCCGTTGGCGAGTAGCTGCTCGCGCAGGCGCGCGAGGCAACGTCCCCTGGTCGGGCCGATACTCCCCCTCGGCATTCCCAGCCGGGCGCCGACTTCGGCGTAGTCCGGCCGGTGCACGAACGCCACGATCCGCAGCAGGCTGCGGCAGCGTTCGGGCAGGTTGTCGACCGCGCGCCAAAGCCGCACGCGCTGGTCTTCACGCAGCACCCCCTCCTCGGGTGCCGGTGCCGCTCCGGTCAGCCGCTCCGGCAGCTCCGGAAGCGGCCGTTCGACCTGGCGCTTTTCCCCAGTCCGCCAGGCCTCCCGCTTGGTCACGGTGATCAGCCAGCCGGTCAGCGCGACCGGCGAGCGGATCTCCGTGAACGAGCCGAGCAGGCGCAGCCACGTCGTCTGCACGACGTCGCCCGCCTGGTCGGCGTCCAACCCCTGATCGCGCGCCACCTGCCAGAGCAGGGGCGTGAGCAGGGAAACCAGTTCGTCCAGCGCCGCGCGGTCGCCCTCCCGCGCGGCGTCGAACAGTGCCGCCACCCGGCTGTGGTCCGTTTTGGCCACGTTCACAGCGAACCCAGCGCGGACCAGGCCCGCTTGACGACCGTTTCGCGGTCGACCGTGGCCAGGTCCCCGGCGTGGTGCAGCAGGGCCTTGCCGATCTCGGCGGCGGCGAGCGGCGCGGCGAACGACGTGCCGTCCCAGACCGCGAAGCCGGCGCTGTAGTCGTCGGGGTCGAAGGAGTTGCGGCCGAGCTCGGGCACCTGGTGGTCGGCGGCCGCGGTGCCGCGGACGTCGGTCGGGTAGGTGCTGACCACGCCGGCGCCGGTCGCCCAGCAGCGCACCCACGGGCCTTCGTTCGAGAACAGCGCCTTGCTCGTGGTGACGTCGGGGTTGAGCGCGCCGACGCTGATCACCTGCGGGCCGCAGCCGGGCCCGAGCGGCTGGTCGGCGAAGGCGGCCGGGTAGAAGCGGCGGGTCGTGGCGTCGTTGCCCGCGGCCGCGACGACCAGCACGCCGAGCCCGAGCAGCTCGGCGATGACCGAGCCGAACTGGCCGGTGAACGCGACGTCCGCCGGGTCCTCGACGTAGTAGCCCATCGAGATCGAGACGATGTCGACCAGGTCCTCGGGCCGGTTGTCCGCCTGCGCGTTCCGGACGCGGTCAGCGAGCAGGTGCAGCGCGAGCAGCACGTCGCCCTCGTACGCGACGCCGTCGCTGTGCACGACGCGGATCGCGAGCGTGTCGGCTTCGGGGCACGCCTGCCGGATGATACCGGCGATGAACAGGCCGTGCCCGGTGTCGGTGTCGATGTCGCCGATCAGCGGCTGGCCGGTCGTCGGCGCGTCCCAGTGGTCGGCGAGCAGCTGGGTCGGCAGGGTGCTCCCGGAGTCGACCTCGGCCTGCAGGATCGCGGCCTGGATGTCGGGTGCGACGGCGAGCCCGGAGCCGGGGGACGGCGGGCCGGAGCGGTCGGCCAGCCCGAACCACGGGTGCGGGCCGATGCCGGTGTCGAGCACGGCGATCACCGGCCGCCGGTGCGCGGGCTTGCGGCTGCGGTACGGCGGTTCGGCGGCCAGCGTCACCGGGATCCGGTTCGCGCCGTGGGTGCGCCCGTACGAGCTGCCCGCGCCGAACCCGCTGGTCTCCCAGGGCGTGCCCCCGAGGCCGCTGGTCTCCCACGGCACCCCGCCGAACACCGGCGACGTGAAGAGCAGGTGCTCGACGGACATCTCCTTGACGATCTCCGGGTCGATTTCGGGCTTCTCGCCCGAAGCCGCGGCCCGCAGCAGCTGCAGCGCCTTCCAGCAGTCGACGACGACCGGGTCGGAGTCCTCGCGGACCCGCAGCAGCGCGCGGACGGGCACGTCGGCGAGCTCCCGGACCCGGCCGTACCCCTGGTCGTCACCGCCGCCGTCGGCCGGGGTGGCGTAGATGCCGATGCGCGCGAGCACGCGGTTGATCGCGGCCAGCGCCTCCGGGTCGCGCAGGTACCGGTTGGGCAGGAGGAACGTGCCGGGCCGGTACACCGTCGTGCGCGGCACCGGCTGCCCGGCGGCGACGACCGCGGTCGCCGGGTCCAGCACGCGTGCGCCGTGCCGGTCGAGCAACTGCCTCGGCGGGGTCGGGAGCTCGTTCAGCGTGCTCGCGTCCTCCGCCGCAACTTCCGCGCCCTCGTCCCGGACGAACTTGACGACCATCGGGTCCACCCTCCGCCATTGATCACTGATGGCACCCGGGAAAGACCCGCGGGCCGCCACTGGGATACGACACGGAGATCTCGAATGGGTAACGACGACGGCAAACGGGTGACGACGTATCTGGCGCGCCCGGCTCACCCACTTGGCCCTCCGGAAGTCACGGATCCATGCGGGGAGATCACCATGGTTGTGCTCCGGTCGAGCACGCGGGAGGCGACCGCGCCGGCACCGGTCCGGGGTGGGGGCGGGACGTTCACCCCGGACCCGGCCACCGGCGGCGGGCGGTTCGCGGTGCCGCTCGACCTGCCGCCCGGTCCCGGCGGGAGCGCCCCGGCGCTGGCGCTGCGCTACACGACCGGCGCGCCCAACGGCCCGTTCGGCGGCGGGTTCGCGCTGCCGCTGCCGCACGTGCGCAAGACCGACGGCCACGCGCGGTCCGGGACGGCGGGCCGGCTCACCCGCCAGGGCGACGGCTTCGTGCTGACCACCCGGTCGGGCACCCGGCACTTCCTCGGCCCGGCCGGCGGCGACGGCTGGTACCTCGACCGGACCGAGGACGCGCTGGGCACGACGGCGACGTTCGGCTGGGCCCACCACAGCGGCCAGGCCTACCTCGCCCGCGTCGGCTACGGACCGTACGAAGTGGACTTCGCGTACGAGCCGCGGCCGGACGTGCTGCGCTGGGGCCGCGGCGGCACCCTCGTCACGACGGCGCTGCGCTGCGCGCGGATCGACCTGCGGGTGCCCACCGACCCGCGGCCGCTCGTCCGGCGGTGGACCCTCGGCTACGACCCCGACGACGTCACCGGCGCTTCGCTGCTGACGTCGGTGGCGCTGACCGGGTTCGACGCGCGGGGCGCCGAAGCCGCCGCCCCGGTGCTGCGGCTGGCCTACGCCCAGGTGGAAACCCCGGTGCCGCAACGGGTCCAGCTCGCCGCGAAGGCCCGCTCCGGCGGCGGCGTCTCGCTGCTCGACGCCGACGACACCGTGCCGTACTTCTCGTTCGAGGACCTTCCCCGCACCGGCCGGCTCAGCGAGATCGACAACGGCATCGGGCTGCGCACCGAAATCGAGTACACGACGGTGGAAACGATCCCGGTGGTCCGGCGCGTTTCCCGCCGCGAAACGGCCACCGGTCACGTGGGCGTGACCGAGTTCGACTACCACGACAGCCGGCTGCCGGTGTTCGGCCGGGTCGTCCAGGACGAGCTCGGCGACGAGCACGCGCCCACGCTGCGGACCGTGCGCTGGTTCGGCGACGACGGCCGGCTGGCCAAGGAAGAGACCTACGGCCTCGACGGCTCCCCCGAGCAGGACCGGCCGTACCGCCGGGTGGTGTACCTGCACCGTCCACAGTGGACGCGTTCGGTCGTGAGCGAGTTCGAGCGGCGCCCGGACCCCGTCTCGGTCACCACGACCGAGACCGACCTCGACACCGCCGGGAACCCGGCCCGGGTGGTCGAAACGGTCGAACGGGCCGGCCGCAGGCCCGTCGTGCGCGACACCCGCACGACGTACGCGACCGACCCCGACGGCCGGTTCGCGGCGCTGCCCGCTCGGGTCCGCACCGTGGACGGCAGCGGGAAGGTGCTGTCCGACCGGCTGTTCCGCTACGACGAGAACCCCGACGGCCGGGCCGGCGCGCACGGGCTGTGCACCGCGCGGGAGGAGCTGGTGCTCACCGACGCGCTCGTCGCCGACGTCTACGGCCCGGTGCCGCCGGACCTGCGCCACCACGGCTACCACCGCCGTCCGGGCGAGGACGGCTGGTGGATCACGACGTTCCACGGGCGGCTCGACACCGTCACCGGGCTGCGCACCGCCACGACCGACCCGCTCGGGCACACCGGCGAAGTGCGGTATTCGGCTGACCGCTGCTTCCCCGAGGTGGCCACGGATCCGCTCGGGAACGTGACGATCACGCGCCACGACGTCCGGACCGCGCGGGTGCGCGAGCTCGTCGACCCGGCGGGCGCGGTGACCACGGTGACCCACGACCCGTTGGGGCGCCCCGAAACCGTCGTCCGGCCGGGTGATTCGGCGGAGCTGCCGACCATCCGGTACCGCTACGACCTCCGCGGCCCGGCGCGGGTCACGACCGAGCAGCGCGCGGTGTCCGGCGAGGCGGAAGTGCTGCTGACGACCGAGGTGCGCGACGGCGCCGGCCGGCTGCTGGAGCGGCGGCACGCCGAACTGCTCGGCGACGTCGTCGACGAGCGCCACGAGTACTGCGCGCGCGGGTTCCTGCGCCGGACGAGCCGGTCGTTCCGCGACGGCGACCGCCCGCCCCCGCCGGAGCAGTTCCGCTACGACGCGCTCGGCCGCCCGCTCGCCGGCCGTGAAGGCCCCCGCGAGGAACTCGAAGGTGGCCTTCGCGACCTGCTCGGGCGGGAACTGCGGAGCGACGACGGCGTCGTGCTGGTGCGGGACGCGGCGGGCAACCCGGTGGAGACGCGGACACCGGACGGGCACACGGTGTTCCGCGTCCACGACGCCGCCGGCCGGCCGGCGGCGGTGCTGGTCGACGACCCGCACGGCACCCCGCTCATCACGTTCACCCACCACGACGGCGGGCTCCCGGTCCCGCTCGGCGCCGGCCCGCACAGCTGCGGGCGGCTGGTGCGCGTGGCCGACGAGTCGGGCGTGACGCTGTTCGGCTACGACGCACTCGGCAACCCGGCCGAGAAGCGCTGGCGGCCCGCGCACGTCGCCGTCGAGTACCGCCTCGACGTGACGCGCCGCGCCGACGGCCGCCCGGCGAAGGTGGTCTACCCGGACGCCGGCGACGGCAGGCTGACGGTCCACCACCAGTACGACGAGGTCGGCAGGCTGGTGAGCGTGCCCGGCTTCGTCGACGCGGTGCACTACGACCTGCGCGGCCACCGCACGGCGGTCCACTACGCGAACGGCGTGAGCGAGGCGTGGACCGGCACCAGCCACGTGGTGAGCGGCCCGGGCGGCACCTGGACCCGCGAACTCGGCCCAGCCCCGGACCCGCAACCGTTGTGCGGCACGGAAATCCGCGACGCGTTCGACCACCTCCGAGGCGTCCACGGCGACGACGGCGTCAACGCCCTGTACGGCTACGACCACACGGGCCGCCGCGTCCGAACCCTGGTCACGGACGGCACACGCATCCACGAAGTCCTGACCCCGGACGAGCTGTACGCCATCGAGGACGGCGAGCTGGTGGCGGTGGTGGCGGGCGCGGTCCGCCGCCACGCGAACGGCAGGCACCGCTACCTCCACTTCGACGGCGCAGCCGGGGTGGCGCTGGTGACCGACGAGAACGGCGCGGTGGTCACGGACCTGTGACCGGGGCGTGGGCAAAGCGCGGCGGCGGTGGCGCGGCAGCGCAGCGGCGCAGCGGTGGCGCAGCAGCGGCGGCGCGGCAGCGCAGCGGCGCAGCGGTGGCGCAGCAGCGGCGGCGCGGCAGCTGCGCAGCGGCGGTGCGGCAGCGGCGGCGCGGCAGCTGCGCAGCGGCGGTGCGGCAGCGGCGCAGCAGCGCGGTCAGCGCCGCAGCGGTGGCGCGGCAGCGGCTGCGCGGCAGCGGCTGCGCGGCAGCGGTGCGGCTGCGCGGCAGCGGTGCGGCTGCGCGGCAGCGGTGCGGGCAGCGGTGGCGGCAGCAGCAGCTGCGCGGGCGGCAGCGGCGGCGCAGCTGCGCGGCAGCGGCGGCGCGGCAGCGGCGGCGGCTGCGCGCGGGCAGCGGTGGCGGCGCCGCGCGGCGCCGCAGCAGCGCGGGCGGCGGCAGTGGTGCAGCGGCTGCGCGACAGACAGCAGCAGTGCGGGCGGCGCAGCGGCAGCGCGGGCGGCGCAGCGGCAGCGCGGGCGGCGGCGGTGCCCCAGCGGCCCTGTGCCCCGGCGGCCAGCGGCATCTCAGCAAGAGGCGGCCCCCACCGGCACCCGACCGCACCCGCTCGCCCAAGGGTCTCGAATGAGTCGTTCAGGACCTCCGAAGACCTGAACGACTCATTCAACACACCACCGTCAGTCCAGCACCGCCAGATCCAAGCGCTCCAGCCGCTCGGGGTCCGCCAGGATGTCGATCTCCACGATCCGCCCGCCGGCCACCGTGAAGCCGAGCACCGAGAACGGCCGTCCGTCGCGGGTCGCCACCACGCCGGCCGCGCCGTTGACCAAAGCCCGGCGGACCACGCCGCCGCCTGTGCCGAGGCGGGAGAACGTCAGGGCCTGGTTGGCCACCGCCGCTGCGCCGCGGACCTCGTCCGAACCGCCGTGGGCCGCGCCGCGGTCGGCGCGCAGGACGACCTCCGGGTCCAGGACCGAGACCAGCGCGTCGAAGTCGCCGCCGCGGGCCGCGGTCAGGAAGGCGTCGACCACTTCGCGCTGGCGGGCCAGGTCCGGGTCCGGCGCCACCGGCGCGCCCTGCACCCGGCGGCGGGCGCGGCTGGCGAGCTGCCGGGTTGCCGCTTCGGACCGGCCGACGATCGGGGCGATCTCCTCGAACGGCATCGCGAACATGTCCCGCAGCACGAACGCCAGCCGCTCGCCCGGGGTGAGCGTGTCCAGCACGACCAGCAGCGCCAGCCCGACCGAGTCCGCCATCAGCACCTCGTGCTCGGGGCCGGCGTCGTCGCGGCTGACGATCGGGTCCGGCACCAGCGCGTCCCACGGCTCCTCGCGCCGCGCCTTGCGCGACCGCAGCATGTCGAGGCAGACGCGGCCGACGACCGTGGTCAGCCAGCCGCCCAGGTTCTCGACGGCGGCGCTGTCGCTCCGGCTCAACCGCAGCCACGACTCCTGGACGGCGTCTTCGGCTTCGCTCAGCGAGCCCAGCATCCGGTAGGCGACGGCCCGCAGGTGGTCGCGGTGGGTCTCGAAGCTCCGAGCCAAATCCGTCTTCGCGGGGGTCCGGGTGGCGAAGCCCCCGGCTCGGGGCGAAGCCCCGGATGGCACTGCATCGTCGTTCACGGGGCGGTCCTTTCGCGTGCGTCACCACCTTGACGTACCGCGCCCCGAAGATGTGACACGTCCGGTGATCCGCTCAGCGACGCGGGGAACAGCACCCCGTACACCACTTCGGCCCCGGTGACGCCGACCGCGGACGCCACCGCGATCCGGATCGGCAACGACCGGGCCGGGGCACCGGATCCGGACCGGGTGTCACCGGGTCAGCTCGCGCAGCACCCGGGCCGGATCGATCTCGACGGCGCGGCCCGGGTCCCCGTCCGCATCGCTCCAGGCGACGGACGCCCACAGCTCGGCGTAGTCCCCGCGCTCGACACCGGGCAGCTGCCAGGTGAGCCGCGCCCCGTCGAGCTCGACGGCGTCGGCGGCCAGCCGCCCCGACCAGTACGGCGGCACGTGCCGCCCCTCGAGGGAACAACGGCGCAGCGCCTCGACGTCGGGGCCGCCGACGCTCACCACGGCGTCGGCGGTCCCGACGGTGAAAGCGCCTTCAGCACCGGCAGCGTCCGGTGGCGGATCGGCGAGCCCGGCCTGGACGACGAACTCGCTGAGCGCTTCCCGGGCCAGCACGCGGAAGATGACGGTTTCGCGGGTGACGCCGGGCTGCTCGGGCCGGGTGGTCCCGGAAAGCACGTCGAGCCGCACGGACCGGTGCCGCCACCGGCACAGCCGCGCACCGGACCCGAGGCCCCAGGTCAGCTCCGGTCTGGCCGGCACGTCCCAGCCACCCACGCGGACGGCGAACCGCACGTCCCCGAGCGGGGTGAGAACGTCGAGCGCCCTCGACGGCGCTCGCGACAGCAGCTCGGTGTCCAGCATGCAGTCATCCTTACCCCGCACCGGGACCCCGCACGCAAAGGTCACCCGTCCGTGGACAATGGACAGTGTGCTGACCTCGTTCGACGCCCAGCTGCGCGGCCGCGTGCCCACGCTCCCACCGGTCGGTGCGGTGATCGAGCGCGACGGCGCGGTCGTGCGCACCCACTACGGCACCCACGGCGAGGTGGACCACGGCCCGCTCCCGGACGACGGCCTCGGCGCGCTGGTCGCCCGCCAGGTCGAGGCCTTCGCCCGCCGGAACGAGCCGGTGGTGTGGCCGGTGTACCGCCACGACGGCGACGCGCTGCCCGAGTTGCTGCGCGCGGCGGGGTTCACCGCGGAGCCGGAACGCGCGGTCCTCGTCCGTCCGATCGGGACGGACACCGCCCCGATCCCCGGTGTCAAGGCCGACTGGCTCTCACTTCAGCGCGTCGCCGAGCTGGCCGGTGGCACCGGCCCGCACCGCCGTCCGTTCGCGGAGTTCCTCGCCGACTCGGCCCACCTGGACCGGGCGGCCGAAGTCCTGCTCGACGGCGACCGGGCCGCCTGGCTCGAAGCGGCCGGCGAGTTCGTGGTCGTGGGCGGCGTGACCGACCCCGGGTTCGCCGGCACGCTCGCCGGGCACGCCTGGAACCGCCCGGACGCGCGGTTCCTGCTCGCCGAAGCCACGGGTGCGCTGCGCGAAGCCTTCGAGGCGGCCGGGTTGCGCGAGATCACCACCGTCACCCGCTACCACCGGCCCTCGCCCGGCGAGCCGGCGCGGACCCGGCCGGTCCGTCGCCTGTTTTCCGAACCCGAGCACGACGACATCTGGGCCCGCTTCCGGGAGCGGTTCGCGTTCCGGCCCGACACCAGGGAGTTCCCCGGGATCACCGAACCGGCGAACTCGGCGACCTGGTACGTCGGCGACGCCGGGGACACCGCCGTCGACCGCTTCCTCGACACCATCTACAAGGGACTCCGCGAGTCCGTTGTGGACGGCGAAGAGCTGTACTGGCTCGACTGGCACCACGCCGGTTACCGCTTCGACCCCGCCCGGGTCGGCGGAGCCGGACCACGCCGGCCCGGCTCCGCCTTCCCAGGTGGCGACTACCACAGCTACCTCACCCGCGATCTCCGCCTGGGCACCTTCGGGCACCCGTGGGAGGAGACGATCTGCGTGTTCGGCGACCTCCGCACGCGGATCGACGCCGAACTGACCGCGGCGCTCGGAAAGCCGCTCCGGCGCTCAGAACCCTGACGTCCCGTGCGGCGTGCCCAACCCCGTCGGCCCGTCGTAGCCGGTACCCGCCGTGCACAGGTACGTCCCGCCGCAACTGCCGTTGGAGCCCGACGTCACGTCGTACAGCCCGTCGGTGTGCGCGTACGGGTACGACCCCGACGTCACGGAGTTCCCAGCCAGCGCGTACACGCTCGCGATCACCGGGGACGACAAGCTCGTGCCGCCGACCTGGATCCAGCCGTCGGCGCCCTGGGCGAGGCCCAGTGACAGCAGCAGGTCGCAGAACGACGAGCTGCCGCAGCTGTTGTACGTGTCGTAGACGCCGAGCCCGGTGGCCGGGTCCGCCACCGCCGAGACGTCCGCGACCGTCCTCTTCGCACACCCGGTGTCGTGCTGCCACGCCGGTTTCGCCTCCAGCGCGGAACACCCCGAGCCGCTGCCCTTCCACGTCGTCTCGGTCCAGCCGCGGGCGGTCGTCATGGACTTTTTCAGGGTCGTGCCGCCCACCGCCGTGACGTACGGGGACGAAGCCGGCCAGCTGACGCCGTAGCCGGAGTCGCCCGAGGACGCCGTGACCGCGATGCCCGGGTGGTTCAGGTGGGCGTCCGCGGCGAGGATCGTCGAGTCCTCGGTGCCGCCGTAGCTGTTGGAGATCGCCACCACGCCCGGCGTCGCCGCCGCGGTGTCGACCGCCGTCATCAGTGGGTCGGTGTCCGGGGAATTCGCTTCCACCAGAAGGATGTCGCAGTCCGGGCAGGTCGCCGACACCGCGTCGAGGTCGAGGCTGATCTCCATCGCCCAGCCGTAGTCGGGCGCGGGCAGCGGACTCGCCGCGCCGTTCTGGTTGACCTTCTTGAAGCAGCCGTTGGCCGTCGTGCACGGCGAAAGCCCGCGCGCGGACCGGAACTTGGCCAAGTCGGCTTCGGCCGTCGGCGCGTCCTGAGCGTCCACAATGGCCACTGTCCTGCCGTTCGCGTGCAGCCCGCCGAGGTTGTACGCGGCCTGGATTTCGGCCGGCCCGTAGCCGACCGGGGTCGAATTCAGCAGCGGGCCGGAGCCCTTCGGTGACCGGATCGACTTGCCGAGGCAGTGGAACTTGCCCGAGGTGGCACAGCCGAAGTCGACGACCCCACCGCTTTGCAGCGGGACGGCTTCGGCGGTCGAGGTGGCCACCACCAGTGGAGCCGCGACGAGGGAGAGGACGACGAGGGACCGGAGCAACCGTGGAGGCGCCATTGCCTACTCCTCGGTAGGGGACGAGGTGTGGCACGGGATCGTCGCATGTCACTCGAACGCGGTCACCCGGCAGAAGGATGTTTCTCGGTTCAGTCATTCGCCCACCGTGCGGTCAATCGGACAAAGGGTTGCGAACCGCTTCACCCGTTCGCGTATTGGTCCAGACAAGTGTTACCAAAAAGTGATCGAAGTACCGGTAACCGGGAGCTACTTTGTTGTGACTCGCAACAAATGCCTCGTGGATCCCCAACGGCGGAGGTGTCACGGCGTGAACCGGACCTTGGACAAGCTTCGACGACGCGGCCCGAGGCTCGCGCTCGTCGCCTCGGCACTGCTGGTAGCGGCCGGGCTCAGCGCCCCCGCCGCCTTCGCGGCCGACGACTACACCCAGAGCGTCACCCAGCTGAGTTCGACGCAGCTGCAGCTCAACTTCACCCCGACGACCCCCGCGGTGTACGTGGACGTCCACTACACCGGCGTCCCGGGCGTCGGCCAGCAGAACGTGCGGATGGTCAACGGCTCCGGCACCTGGCGGACCACCGTCAGCGGCCTGAGCACCGGGAACACGCTCGACTACTGGTTCACCTACGAGAAGAGCGGGCCGCAGTACGACACCCCGCACTTCTCCTACACCGTCGGCGGCAGCTCGACGACGGTCGCGGCGCCGACGTTCAGCCCGCCCGGCGGCACGTACTCGGCCGCCCAGACGGTGACGATCAGCAGCGCCACCTCCGGCGCGACCATCCGGTACACGGTGGACGGTTCGACGCCGACCGCGTCCTCGACGCTCTACAGCGGACCGATCAGCGTCCCGAACTCGCGCACGGTCAACGCGATCGCGCTCAAGTCCGGCTCGACGACGTCCCCGGTGTCGAGCGCGACCTACACGATCGGCACCCAGGCCGGCTGCCCCACGCAGTCCGACACCCCGAACTTCGGGCCGAACGTGCGGATCTTCGACCCGGGCATGTCCGCGGCGACGATCCAGGCGCAGCTCGACACCGACTTCAACAACCAGAAGGACACGCTGACCGCGCAGATGGCGGACCGGCGCGTCGCCCACCTCTTCAAGCCCGGCACGTACTCGGGCGTGCACGACAACGTCGGGTTCTACACCTCGGTGGCCGGCCTCGGCCAGAACCCGGGTGACGTCCTGATCAACGGCGACGTCACCGTCGACGCCTTCAACGCCTCCGACAACGGCGTCGCGCTGCAGAACTTCTGGCGCTCGGCGGAGAACATGGCGGTCAACCCGTCCGGCGGCCAGGAGCGCTGGGCGGTCGCGCAGGCCGCGCCGTTCCGCCGGATGGACGTCCGCGGCGGGCTGCAGCTATACCCGGCGAGCTACGGTTTCGCCAGCGGCGGCTACATCGCCGACACCAAGGTGGCCGGCCAGGCCGCGTCGGTTTCGCAGCAGCAGTGGTACACCCGCGACTCGCAGCTCGGCAGCTGGGCCGGCGGTGTCTGGAACATGGTCTTCTCCGGCACCAGCGGCGCGCCGGCGAACACGTTCCCGAACCCGCCGGAGACCACGCTGGCCACGACCCCGGTCTCGCGGGACGTGCCCTACCTCTACGTCGACGGCAGCGGCAAGTACCGCGTGTTCCTGCCTTCCCTGCGCACCAACGCTTCCGGCCCGAGCTGGGCGAACGGCAGCACGCCCGGCACTTCGGCGCCGATGAGCCAGTTCTACGTCGTCAAGTCCGGTGACACGGCCTCGTCGATCAACAACGCGCTCGCCGCGGGCTGCAACCTGTTCTTCACGCCGGGCGTCTACCACCTCAACCAGACGCTCAACGTGACCAAGGCGAACACGACCATCCTCGGCATCGGCTACCCGACGCTGGTGCCCGACAACGGCGTCAACGCGATGCAGGTGTCCGATGTGGACGGCGTGCGGCTCAAGGGCCTGCTCTTCGACGCGGGCACGACGAACTCGCAGGCGCTGCTCACGGTCGGGCAGTCCGGCTCGTCGGCGTCGCACGCTTCGAACCCGACGACGGTCCAGGACGTGTTCTTCCGGATCGGCGGCGCGATCGCCGGCAAGGCGACGAACAGCCTGATCGTCAACAGCGCCAACACGATCATCGACCACATCTGGGCGTGGCGCGCCGACCACGGCAACGCGGGCACGTACGGCTGGAACACGAACACGGCCGACACAGGGCTCGTGGTGAACGGCGCCAACGTGCTGGCCACCGGCCTGTTCGTCGAGCACTACCAGAAGTACCAGGTGATCTGGAACGGCCAGGGCGGGAAGACGATCTTCTTCCAGAACGAGATGCCCTACGACGTCCCGAACCAGGCGTCGTGGAACGCGCCTTCGGGGGGCGCCGGGTACGCCGCGTACAAGGTCGGGGCGAACGTGACTTCCCACGAGGCCTGGGGTCTCGGGAGTTACTGCTTCTTCGACACGAACCCGGCGGTGTCCAGCTACCACGCGTTCGAGGTGCCGAACACCAGCGGCGTGCGGTTCCACGACCTGCTGACGGTTTCGCTCAACTACCGCGGCACGATCACGCACGTGATCAACGACGCGGGCGGCGTCACGCCTTCGGGCACGGTGCCGGTCAACGTGGTGAACTACCCGTAGGCACGGGTGATCGGCGGCCCCGCACCCCGGCCCGGGTGCGGGGCCGCCGTGCGTTCAGGCGACGTGCAGCACGGCGTCGGCCCGCTCGAGCAGTTCGCGGGTGAGCGGTGCGTAGCGCCGGTCGGCGTCGTCGCGGGTGCGCCCGGCCGGGATCTCGGCGGTCAGCCGCCAGGTGTCGGTGCCGCGTTGCAGCACGCCTTCGTAGGTGTCCGCGGCCGGCTCGCCGAGGCCGAGGGCTTCGCTGTGGCCGAGGCTGCCGACGACGAAGGCGTACCGGCCGCCGAGCCGCGACGCGACGATCTCGCCCGCCCCGGACCCCAGGTGGCTGTTGTGCGCGAACACCAGGGTCCGGCCGGGCTCCGAAGCGTGGATGTCCAGGAGGTTCCGGGCCATGATCACCGCGCGGGCGCCCGCGAGCCGCGCGATCCTCGTCTCCTGGTCGCCCGGTCGAGCCGACGCCGCGTGGTAGCGCAGCAGGTCGAGCCCGGCGGCGGCGTGGATCCTCGCGCGGCGCGAAGCCGTTTCGACGCGGGCGTCGAGGGCCGTCAGGAGGTCGTCCGCGATGACGCGCAGCTCGCGGGCCTCGGGCGACGCGCCCGGTGACGCGGCCGGGTCGAGGATCGCTTCGGCGCGGCTCCACCGTTCGTCGTCGCCGGTCAGCGTCGCGATGTCGACTTCCAGGCCGAGGTAGTCGCGGGCGTGTTCCAGGTAGGTGCGCGGGCTGGGCGCGCTGAACATCTCCGTCGGGGCGTCGAAACCGTGGCAGGTCAGCGGCTCGTCGGCGGTCTCGTTGTACTCGCGCAGCCAGGCGAGCAGCTGCTGGTTGGCGTCCAGCTCACCGAAGCCGTGGGAGAACCCGCCGTCGAGTGCGGCCACGCGGTCGGTCTCCAGCGCGATGGACCGGAACCCGTGCTCGGCGAGCCGCGCGAAGAGCTCGTTGCGGATCCGCGCGAAGGCCGGTTCGAAGTGGGTCGGCTCGCCGATCGCGAGCAAGCCGGCCGTGCAGTCGGTGATGTCCATGTGGTTGAATCGTATCCTTGAACACCCGGTTGAGACCTGCTGACCTGGCCCGCGAGCACGGCCTCTCCACGCAGGCGGTCCGCAACTACGAGCGGGACGGTTTCCTCCCGCCCGCGTCGCGCACCGAGAGCGGCTACCGGGTTTACACGGAGGTGCACGCGGCCGCGCTGCGGGCGTTCCTGGCGCTGGTCCGGGCCTACGGGCACGCGACGGCGGGCGGGATCATGCACGCCGTCCACGACGACGACCTCGACCGGGCCCTGACGCTCGTCGATCGCGGCCACGCGCTGCTGTCGCGCGACCGCGAAACCCTCGCCGCGGTCCGGCAGGCGGTCGGCCACCTGGTGCCGGAGGGGCACCCCCATGACCCGCCGGCCGGAACCGGGTGGTCCATCGGTGAGCTGGCCCACCGGCTCGGCGTGACCGCGGCGACCGTGCGGGCGTGGGAGCGCGCGGGCATCCTCGTCCCGGTCCGGAACCGCGCCACCGGCTACCGCGTTTTCGGGGCGGCCGACGTCCGCGACGCCGAACTGGCCCACCTCCTGCGCCGCGGCGGCTACCCGCTGGCGCACATCGCGACGGTGGTCGAGCAGGTCCGCACGGCCGGCGGCACCGACTCGCTGGCCCGCGCTTTGGCCGGCTGGCGGGAAAAGCTCACGCAGCGGGGCCTGGCCATGCTCGACGCGGCCGCCCGGCTCGGGGAGTACGTGCGGCTACGGCCGTGACTTCGGGTGCAGGCGGTCGTATTCGAGCGCGGCCGTGTGCTGGGTGCGCACGGGCAGGGACTGCTCCTTCTCGGCGTCGTCCAGGTCGTTGAGCCCGAGCTGCACGGCTTGGCGGATCTGCTCGCGGTTGTCGCGCACGACGGCGGAGAAGAAGTCGTCGATCCGCGGGTCGAGCAGGACTTCGAGCAGCACGCGGAACGAGGTGTCGACGCACGCGCGCACGATCTCGTCGTGGAACGGCAGCCGCTTGAGCTTCCCGAGCTGCGGGTCGGCGGCGATCTTCTCGGTGATGATCGCGCGCAGCTCTTCCTTGTTGGCGCCGAGCGACTTGGCGAGGTTTTCCGGGTAGTTCCCGGTTTCCAGCACCTTGACGACCTCGTCGAGCACCGCGATGGTCACGGGTTTCTTGATGGCCTTCACGATCGGCTCGGACAGCTTGTCGACGAGCCGGTAGGTGAACTGCTCCCCGACGGCCCGGTCCGCGGCCCGCCCGATCCGGACCAGCAGCAGTACGACGGTGACGAACTTGTGCGCGACCATCGCGGGGTGCGCGACCGGGATCATGGCGAACAGCTCGTACCAGTTGCGCACCAGGAACTTCTTGGCCCACCGGCGTTTCCGCCACCGCCACAGGAATTCGAGGAGGAACACCCCGCAGATCCCGCAGTCGACGTAGAAGATCACCAGCCCGGCGTCCCGCGCCGGCGGGCTCAGCACCATGAACCCCAGCAACCCGACCGACCCGGCGGCGAGGATGAGCATGATCCAGTCGTCGGCGCGCACGTTCCCGGGCAGGATCCCGCTGTTGAGCTCCGGCTCGCGGGCGTCGCGAAGGGTGGCCATGCCCGATCATGGCACGCACCCGCCCGATCAGCCGCTTCACCACTCGCGTCGCTAATCAAACAGACGGTTGACACAGTAGTCCGTCTACCTGATTATCGGTACCACCGAGACGGACGGGGGACGACGTGGACAAGCACGCACTCAGGTGGTGGGCACTGGCGGTCGCCGTGCTCGCCGTCCTGGTGGACATGATCGACAACCAGATTGTGGCGGTCGCCCTGCCGACGATCCGGCGCGAGCTCGGCACCGGCGAGGCCGCGCTGCAGTGGATTTCGGCCGGTTACGCGCTCGGGTTCGCGCTCACGCTGATCACCGGCGGGCGGCTCGGCGACCGGCACGGGACGAAGAAGGTGTTCGTGGGCGGCATGCTCGTGTTCACCGCCGCCTCGCTGGTCGCGGGCCTCGCCGGGCACGCCGGTGTGCTGATCGCCGCGCGGGTGGTGCAGGGCGTCGGCTCCGGGCTGATGGTGCCGCAGGTCCTGTCGTTCGTCCACGCGGAATTCGACGAGCGGGAGCAGCCGAAGGCGATGACCTGGTACGCGGCGGCGTTCCCGCTCGGCGGGCTCGCCGGGCCGCTGCTGGGCGGCGCGCTGACCGAAGCGGACCTGTTCGGCACCGGCTGGCGGGCGATCTTCCTGGTCAACGTGCCCATCGGCGCCCTCGCGCTGCTCGGCGCGCTGGGCACGATGGCGGACCGGCCGGGCTTCCGGCGGCACCGCATGGACCCGGTGGGCCTCGCGCTGCTGACCGCGGCCTTGTGCGCCCTGTTCTACCCGCTGGTGCAGGGCCGCGAGCTGGGCTGGCCGATGTGGACGGTCGCGCTGCTCGTGGCGGCCGTCCCGCTGTTCGGGGTTTTCGCGCTGCACCAGCGGTTCCAGTTCCACCGCGGCGGCGAACCGCTGGTCCCGCCCGACCTGCTGCGGCACCTCGCCGGCGGCCAAGCGGTGCTGTTCTGCGTCACCACGGCGACCGGCGTGTTCTTCGTCCTGACCCTGCACCTGCAGCTGGGACTCGGGTTTTCGCCGTGGGAAGCGGCGTTGACGTTCGCGCCGTCGACGCTCGGCATCGTCGCGGGCAACGTCCTCGCGATGCGCCTGGCGCCCCGCCTCGGCCGGGCCTTCACCGCGGGTGCCGTGGGCGTACTGCTGGCCGGACTCGTCGCGATCGCCTTCCTGGTAACGGATCCCGCGTTGCCCGGCTGGGCCCTGCTGCTGCCGGTGATCGCCGTCGGGCTCGGGATGGGCGCGGTGCTCAACGCGCTGTTCGCCGCGTCGATGGCGGAAATCCCGCCCGGACGAGCGGGCGCGGCGTCCGGCGTCGTCAACACCACCGTCCAGCTCGGCACGGCGACCGGGATCGCGTTGTCCGGCACCGTGTTCTTCGCCCGGCTCGACGGCGGATCGGCGTCGGCGACGGCGGGCGCGCTCGCGGTCAGCGCCGGCGTGCTGGTCCTCGCCCTCATCCTTTCGGCGAACAGAGTCAAGCAGCCGGTTGACGTATAGTCGCGGGCGTGACCGCCTCGAAGCCGCGCCGTTCGCCGAAGCCCCAGGAGCGGCAACGGGATCCGGAACGCACCCGCCGCCTGATCCTCGAGGCGGCGGGCGCGGAGTTCGCGGCGAAGGGCTACGCGGGCGCGCGGATCGCGGCGATCGCGACGCGCGCCGGGGTGAACCAGCAGCTGATCTCGTACTACTTCGACGGTAAGGAAGGCCTGTACCGCGCGCTGTCCGAGCAGTGGACCGAGCGGCAGGGCGAGCTGGTCTCGCCGGACATGCCCTTGGCGGAGCAGGTCCGGCGCCACGCGCTCGAGGGCACGACGGGCCGCGACGGCATGCGGCTGGTGGCGTGGTCCGGGCTGGAGTACGAAGGCGCCGAGTCGGATCCCGACCACGAACCCCGCACCCGGCGCCTGCTCGGGACGGTCGAACGGATCTCCGCGCTGAAGGAGGCGGGCAGCCTGCCGGAGTGGATCGACCCCGAGTGCCTCACCATCCTGCTGATGTCGGCCGCGATGGCCCCGGTGACCCTGCCGCACGTGGCCGAGGGGCTGACCGGGACGGACCCGGCGTCCCCCGAATTCGTGCGGCGGTACGCCGACCAGCTCGCGAAGCTGGTCGAGCACCTCGGGGCCTAGCCCGCCAGCACCTCGCGCAGCTTCGCCGCGAACGCCTCGGGCTTCC
Source organism: Amycolatopsis sp. NPDC049159 (assembly GCF_040648295.1). Lineage (NCBI taxonomy): Bacteria > Bacillati > Actinomycetota > Actinomycetes > Pseudonocardiales > Pseudonocardiaceae > Amycolatopsis > Amycolatopsis sp. NPDC049159. Next base: position 7,661 of record NZ_JBEZDL010000039.1, on the reverse strand, counting down.
CCGCGTAACCGTGTTCCCCGCCCAGGAAACCGCCGTGGTGACTGGGAAAGACGATCGCTTCCCGGCCCAGCGCCGCGGCCGTCGCGAGCGCGGCGCGCCCGGTCATCTCCTCGATGGACTCTTCCCCGACGCCGATGACGATCCGGGTCGGCGCCGCCGTCAGCGCGTCGACGTCCGGCCGGTAAGCCGTGACCGCCAGGGAACGGTCGGACAGCAGCGGGTCGTCGCGGCGGCCGTCGTCCTCGGCGGGCATGCCGAACTGGGCGGGGTCCGCCGGCGGGAGCGCGAAGTAGTCGTCGGTGAACTCGCCCTTCCACGACGCCAGCACCATGAACGCCGCCATCCCCGCGCCGAAACCGCCGTCCCGGTACGCGTCCCGCATCAGCTGCCCGGCCCGCTCGGCCGCGGCCGCGTCGGGCAGCACCCCGGTCAGCGGCGGCTCGTGGGCGACGAGCGTGCCGACGTCGTCCGGGTGCGCCGTCACCAGCGCGAGCGCGGCGACCGCACCTCCGCTGCTGCCGAACACGTCGACCGGCCCGGCGGCGAGCGCCTGGATCACGGCGTGGAGGTCACCGGCCTGGACGTCGGGCACGTGGTCGACGCGGCCGTCCTTGCGGACGCTGCGGCCGATCCCGCGCGGGTCGTAGGTGACCACCGTGCGGTCGGGGAAGTGCGAGGCCAGCGAGCCGAAGCCGTCGGCGGCCATCGGCTGCCCGACCATGAGCAGCGGCCGTCCGCCCGAGCCGTGGACGTCGTAGACGATGTCGGCCCCGGGCGTTTCCAGCGTGTGCGTCGACGTCATGGGGTCACGCTCCCAGAGCCAGGCCGCCGGCGACGGCCTTGACGTGGCTGAGCCCGGGCACCTGCACCGGGACCGTGGCCCACCACGGGTACGCGGTGACGCCCTGCCCCAGTTCGAGATCGTGGTTGTCGCCCCAGCCCCAGACGGTCCCGTCGGTCTTGACGGCGTACCCGCCGCCGCCGAAGATCCCGATCGCCCCGACGCCGCTGAGGTCGCGCACCGGGACCGGCACCGCCGACGTGCAGTTCGGGCTGGTGTCGGTGAATTCGCAGCTGACGCCGTTGCCGAGCCGGCCGCGGTCGTTGGCGCCCCAGGCGACGACGGTGCCGTCGGTGCGCAGCGCGTACGCACCCGACCAGTTGCCGGTCACGTCGGTGACCCCGGTCAGGCCGGACACCGGCACCGGCGTGCGGGACAGGCAGCTCGACGTCGTGCACGCGACGCCGTTGCCGAGCTCGTTGTGGGTGTTGTCGCCCCAGGCCCAGACGGTGCCGTCGGTCTTGACGGCGTAGGCGCTGTAGCCGTCGCCGCTGCTGATGGTCCGGACGCCGCTCAGGCCGGAAACGCGCACCGGCGTGGCGGAACTCGCCGCGGTGGAGCCGTTGCCCAGCTCGCCGCGGGTGTTGCTGCCCCAGGCCCAGACCGTGCCGTCGGACTTCAGCGCGTACGCGGTGTCACGGGCGGCGGCGATGGCCGTGACTCCGGTGAGGCCGGCGACCTGCACGGGCGCGTCGACGGTCTGCCCCCACTGCCAGACGGTGCCGTCGGAGCGCCGGGCGAACCCTTCGGCGTCGCCGGCGGCGATGGCCGTGACCGAGGTGAGCCCGACGACCGGGACCGGCGCGCGGGAGGCCCCGCCGAACCAGCCGTTGCCCAGTTCACCGGTCCAGTTGTGGCCCCAGCTCCGGACGGTCCCGTCGATGCGCAGCGCGTACCCGTGGGAGATCGAGCCGGCGACGGCGACGACGTCGCTCAGCCCGGCCATCGTCTTCGGCGTGCCGATGTACCCGGTGCCCTGGTGCCACGAGTAGCTGCCCCACGTCGAGACGCACTGGTTGAAGCAGTCGGCGAGCGGCAGGGTGAAGTAGCCGGACAGGTCGGCCGTGACGTCGACCGTGCCGGCGCGGTTGTGCACGTAGACCGAGCGGTCGACGTCGTAGGAGGCGTTGACCGCCGGGCCGACTCCGGACACGACGGGCGCCGCCGCCACCGAGACGGTCTGCCCGGGCGCGAGGGACAGGCCCGGGTCGGGCTGGCTGCTCTTCCCGCTGTCCCACGCCGTGATGGCGGTGGTCGCGGTGGCCGAGTAGCCGGTCACGTTCAGGGCGACGGCGAGCGCGTTCGAGGGGATCGACGGCTGCAGCCGGTACGCGATGTCGCTGTTCGCACCGATCTTCCTGGGCTTGCCGTCCCCCGTCCCGAGCCCGCTGCGGGTGTCCAGCACCCGCTCCGGGGCGACCGGGGTGAAGTAGGCGCCGTAGTCGGTGGCGTAGAAGCCGACGAGGTCGGCGTAGGACTCCACCTGGCCGGCCAGGTTGTAGAAGTCGATCGACCGGTCCGCGCCGATCTTGACGGTGACCAGGTTCGTGCCCTGCCCACCGGGGTAGGCGGCGACGTTGGCCATGGTCGGCCGCGGCGTGCTGTGCGGGAAGACCGTGGCGTAGGTGGCGGCGGACGGGTTGGTCAGCGTCAAGGCGAACGTCACGGCGGTGGCGGTCGCGGGCACCTCGTCGGCCAGGCTCAGCTTGGTCGTGGTGCCGTTGCCGAGCCAGTCGATCAGCAGCCGCGAGGGACTGACCGGCGTGTACCGCGACCCGGCGTCGGTCGTGTAGTAGCCGACGATGCTGGCGATGAGGTGGGCGGAACCGGCCTCGTTGTAGAAGTCGACGGTCCGATCGGCCCCGACCTGCACGGTGACCTGGTTGGACCGCCGCTTGCCGGCCTGCACCTGCAGGCTCGGCAGCACCGGCCGTGCCTGCCCGTGCGTGAAGGCGGTGACGGCGGTGTCGGCGGTCGGGCCCTCGACCCAGAGGTTGACGACGACGGCGGTGGTGTTGACGGGCGCGAGCGAGGCGGCACTGCCGGTCACGGTGGTCTTCGCGCCGACGGGCCCGACGGGGATCCCGACCCCGCGAACGGTGTCGAGGAACCGAGTCGGCTGCACGGCGGTGAAGGAGGAGGCGGGCGAGGTGACCGCCGCTTGAGCGGCTGGTGCGGCCACTCCCGGGAGGAGTGCGGCCACCAGGGCCGCGACGAGCGCAAGTGGACGTGACACAGCCATGGTTCCCCCCAAGGACACCCGGATCGGGCTTGGCCGGACTCTATGCCGGTTTTCGGCGGAGGGGTAGCACCCGTTCGGCGGAGCACCCCCGCCCACCTCGTAACACCGACCACCTCCGTCGGCGACCTAGCTTCGGACGAAGGAGGCGATCAGAGTTACGACGAGTCCCATTCCCCCTTACCCGGCCGTAGACGTCGCGGAATTGATTCAATTCCTGAACTACAGCACCACGGAGGGCAAGTACTTCGTCTTCTTCAGGGATCGACCACCGAAAAAGGGCGGCCCCGGACTGGTGGTGGCCCGGCGATCGAAGCTCGGTTTCGAGACGATCGTTTCGGACTACTTCCCGGTCAGCGAGCAGGGGTGGGTCAAGGCGTGGGAAACCCTCGCGGGCATCGATCAGCAAGAGTTCGAGAGATGCCGAAGCAACGTCATGCGGAACTCGACCAGGTTCAAGCTCGAGTCAGACGACCTTCAACGCCGTCTGGAGATCGACCAGAGGACACGAAAGCTACTGAGCGCCTCGATCTACCTGGGCGGCCACTCACCACACGCGAAGCTGAACAAAAACTCGGCTTACGACCTGCGTTTCACGGATGACAGCCTGACGATCCTCAACGTCGGCAGCCTCAAGACATTGAGCAGTTTCCCCTACCGCACGTTCGCGAACTTCCAAATCACCGGCGCGGGAGAGATCTCCGTCCGCACCACCGACTCGGAACTCTTCTTCCTCAACACCCAGACCGAATCCGGCCAGCTCCGCATCGACCTGTCGCCGGTACTCCGCAGGATCAGCGAAGTTCTCAACTCGGCCGCACCCGCCGAGCAAGCGGAGCCGGGCCCGAGCGCAGCTTCCGTCATCGACCAGCTCAAGAACGCTTCCGGCTTGCTCGAGCGCGGGTTGCTCACCCCCGCCGAGTTCGAGCAGCTGAAGTCCCGGTTGCTCTCCGGGGGTTAGTCACGGAGTTCGCCCGACCCGGGCAGGCGAAGGCACTACATCGGAGCCGCCAAGGGGGCTCGAACCCCTGACCTTCTGTTTACAAGACAGATGCTCTACCAGCTGAGCTATAGCGGCCTGACGCCGAGGCATCGACACGAAGTGTATCGGAGCTCCGCCGAGCGACGTGCTGTACTCTCCGAGTCAATCGGACGTTATAGCGACGCAAAACGACAGGAGACACCATGGCGGAGCCGCGGGTACGGCTGACGACCGGGGAGTCCGGCAAGCCGCTGGTGCGGATCTTCCTCAGCTGCGCGAAGCGGGACGAGGTCGTCGCGCGGCGGCTGTGGGCCCTGCTGGAAGAAGCGACCGCGATCGACCGCGTCTACGAGTTCCGGCTGTGGCAGGCCGAGGAGGCGATCCTGATCGGCGAAGCGTGGGACGTCCGCATCAAAGACGCGCTGGCCGAGAGCGAACTGGGGATCCTCGCGCTGAGCAACGCCTTCCTGGGCAGCGAGTACATCGCCGACATCGAGCTGCCGGCCCTGGTCGATGTTCCCGGGAAGCGCGCGTTCCCGCTGTCGCTGCGTGCGGTCGGCGAACACGCGGAGTGGCGTTCGCTGGACAGCAAGCAGGTTTACAGCCACCAGCTCCCGTTCGACCGCGTGCGCGGGGGCGCCGCCCAGGACGCGTGGGTGAACGGCCTGGTCACCGAGTTGCACCGGGTGCTCGGCCAGTACGGCACGCCGGCTGACGGGGAGTGAATTCCAGCATGCGAAGGATCCCGCCGACCACAGCGCGGAACCGGCTGATCGGGGTGCCGCTCAGCGAAGCGGACCGCGACACCCTGGGCGTTCTGCTCGACGCGCTGGGCCAGAACCACGAGTTGTCCGTCAAGGAAACACAGGACCTGTTGTTCGCCGGCCGGTCTCCGGCCGCGGCGACGAAGGCGCTGGAGCGCCTGGTCAAGCTGGTGAACGCCACCGCCGAGATCGAGGAGGTGGATCTACGCCTGGAGGTCCGCGGCGCGAAGAGGCTGGGGGCGGCGGGGCGCATGCTGGGCTTCTCGGCCGAACGCGTCGAGCCGGCCGGCGATCCTCTGCGTGAGCACGAGGCGGTCCGCGAAGTGCTCATCGAGAACCGGCAGGCCGCGAAGCTCGGGCCCCGGCGCATCGTGCTGTGCAACGCGCCGAGCGACAACGAAAAGGCGGGGAAACTGTGGGACCTGCTGACCGACGCGCTGAACATCGAGCAGTCCCGGATCGAGGTGTGGCGGACCGATCGGGGCGTAGTGGTCGGTGAGAACGCCGACCAGCGATTCCGCCGGGAGGTGGCCGCCAGCGAACTGGTGATCGTGGCCTTGAGCAACGCCTGGGGGGCCCAGGCCGAGAGGAGCTCCGTCGTCCGCGCGCGGCTCGAAGAGTCAGCGGTCATGCCGGTGATGTTGCGGGCGACGAGCACGCAGGCGTCCTGGCTGCAAGGTCTGTCCGTCTACCCGGATTCCGCCACGCCCTTCGTTGCTCAGCGCGGCGACTCGGCGCGCGACAAGTGGGTGAACGGCTTGGCGGAGCAGATCCACCGGAAGCTCGCCGCGTCCAGCAGCCGGCTTCCCTCGGCCGTGACCTCGAAAGTGCGGGACATGGGTGCCCACGATCTGCGGGCGCTCAAGGCCGGCGGCAGCGACGGTGTCATCGAGCTGCACGTTCGCCCGAGCACCATGGATCCGGATCTGGCGCTCGACACGGCGGACGGCGACCGGCGGGTCGACGTCATCGCGTTCCTGACGAAGTGGGCCCGCGATCCGGACGACGCCCCGCTGGCGGCGTTGCTGGGTGAATACGGAACCGGGAAGACGATCACCTGCCAGGGGCTGACCGAGGTGCTGCGGACCGAGCGCGCCGTGGGGCAGCCGGAGCCGCTGTACTTCGACCTTCGCCGGCTCGGCAACCTGGATCAGCGCGTGCCGACGTTGCCGGAGATCCTCACCGAGTGCATCAAGCACGGCTGGTCGTCCGGTGATTCGCCGCCGCCGTCGGGGGAGGAAGTGCTCGCGTGGGCCAGGAAAACGCCGACGCTGTTCATCATCGACGGCCTCGACGAAGTCCTGGTCCGGCTGGACGCCGCCCAAGGTACCGCCTTCACCCACGAGCTCCTGAAGCTGCGGCCGATCCGGACCGCCAACGGGATCCAGGCCTCGTTCGCCGGCGAGCACACGAAAGTCCTGCTGTCCTGCCGGACCCACTACTTCCGCTCGTTGCGTGAGCAGTCCAGGCACTTCCTGGAGAACGACCGTGACCTGGCCGGGGTCGGGGACTACATCACGCTGCTGCTGCTCCCGCTGACGGACGAGCAGATCCGCAGCTACCTGAAGAAGGCACTGCCCGAGCGGGACGCCACCCAGCTGATGGACATGCTGCGCGCGGTCCACGACCTGTCCGATCTGGCGACCCGCCCGTACACGCTGTCCAAGGTCGTCGCCCAGATCCCGTTCATCGAGAAGCGGTTCGCCGACCAACGCCCGGTCCACGCGGCGACGATCTACCAGCAGGTCCTGCACGACTGGCTGGCCCGGGACCAGGGCAAGCACCGGATCCGGCCCGACCACAAGCTCGTCCTGATGGCCCGGCTCGCCGCCTGGTCCTGGGCACGCGGCGACCGCCGGCTGGACAGCGCCGCCCTGGACGACTGGCTCGACGAGCAGCTCGCCACCGACGCGGTGCTCAGCAGGCGGTACCAGCTGACGTCCCGCGACCAGCTCGAAGAAGACCTGCGCACCGCCACGTTCGTGATCCGCAACGACAGCAACGGCCCCGACCGGCCCGACTTCCAGTTCGCGCACAGCTCCATCCACGAGTACTTCCTGGCCCAGTACCTGTGCGACGCGCTGCGCGAAGACCGCCGTGAGGACTGGTGCCTGCCCGACCCTTCGCGGGAAACCTTGGACTTCCTCGGCCAGCTGATCACCGACGACGAGCACCCTGAGGCCCTCATGGCCCAGCTCAGCCGCTGGCGCAAGCCGTACCTGCCCGGGGCCAGCGAGTTGTGGCTGCGGTACGTCCTGCACGCCCGCGAGCACGACCTGCCGCATCCCACGCTGGCGGGCACCGACCTCCGCGGCGCGAAGCTGCGGGGCTGGCAGTTCAGCGGCACCGACGCCGAGCCGCTCGGCTTCACGGCTGCCGATCTGACCGGCGCGGACCTGCGCGAGACCCGCTGGGACCACGTCAACCTGAGCCGATCAACGTTCGACGGCGCCCGGCTGGACCGCGCGATGCTGCACCGCACGAGTCTCACCGGCAGCACCCTTCGCGACACCGACCTGAGCGGAGTATTCCTCCACTACTGCGGCCTGGACGGCACCGATCTCACCGGCGCCACCACCAACGAGCTCCGCCACGTCGGCTCCGGCACCAAACTGCCGATCCCGCCGGATCCAGTCCAAACCCGGATCCACTTCCTGAGTGGGCAGACCGGCGCCGTACGAGCCGTAGCCTTCAGCCTCGACGGCACCCACATCGCCACCGCCAGCAGCGACGGCAGCGCACGCATCTGGAACACCACCACCGGCGAACACCAACACACCCTCACCGGACACACCCGCGAAGTGAACGCCGTGGCCTACAGCCCCGACGGCACCC
>NZ_JBEZDL010000038.1:0-71719 GCF_040648295.1 Amycolatopsis sp. NPDC049159 | reverse complement strand
GTAGAAGATGTTGTCGTTCTCGCTGTGCCCGGACGAAAGCGTGGTCTGGATCGAGGCGGTGCAGCCGTGGTACTGGTCGACACCGCCCTGAACACTCACGAGCCGGTGGCGAGCAGGCGTTCCAGGGGTGCCGACTTGTGGAGGCACTCCTGCCACTCCGCCTCCGGGTCCGAGTCCGCCGTGATGCCGCCGCCGATGCCGAGCGCGATGGCGCCGCCGGCGATCTCGAACGTGCGGATCGCGACGTTCAGCTCCAGCCCGGCCGCCGGGGACAGCAGGCCGATCGCGCCCGTGTAGACGCCGCGTCCGACCGGCTCCAACGCGGCGATCAGGTCCAGCGCGCGGATCTTCGGCGCACCCGTCACCGAGCCCGGCGGGAACGTCGCGGCCAGCAGCTCGGCGTCCGAAACCGGCGGGCGGAGCGTGCCCGTCACCGTCGAGTCCAGGTGCCACACGCCCGGCGCCGGGCGGACGCGCAGCAGCGACGGCACGGTCACCGAGCCGACCTCGCACACCCGGCCGAGGTCGTTGCGCACCAGGTCCGTGATCATCACGTTCTCCGCGACGTCCTTCGCGGACCGGCGCAGCAGCGCGGCGTTCCCGTCGTCGGCGGGGCCGCGCCGGGGGAGCGTCCCCTTGATCGGCGTCGAGCGCACCGCCCGCCCGTGGCGCGCGAGGAACAGCTCCGGCGAAAACGAGACCACCGACCCCCACGGGCCGGCCAGGAAAGCCGCGCGGCGCGGGGACAACGACGAAACCCCGGCCGCGAACAACGCCTCGGGCGAGCCCGAGAACGTGCCCGTGAACCGCGAGCAGATGTTGGCCTGGAACAGTTCCCCGGCTTCGATCGCGTGCACGCACGCCTTCACCGCGTCCCGGTGCTCCGACGGCAGCGGACGCCGCAGCGGCCCGGCCGTCCAGGTGAGTCCGGGGACGTCGGAAGCCAGCCGGGATTCCATCGTGGACACCGGCGGGCCGCCGCCGTCCAGCGACTCCAGGTGGCAGGTGCCGGCGGCGGACCAGCGCAGCACGTGGTCCGCCCAGCCCCACGCCGACGGCGGCAGGAAACCGGTGCGGCCCGACGGATCCGCGAGGTCGTACCCCAGGTAGCCGAACCAGCCGCCGCCGATCACCCCCGGCGGCGCGGGCACCGGTGAAACGGTCGGCGGCGGACCGGGGGACACCGCGGGCGAAGGCGCGATCACCGCCTGCGCGCCGAACCACTCGCCGGACAGCATCGCGGGCGGCGGCAGCCCGCGGGCCGCGGCGTGGTGGGCGAGGACCGCGAACGCGCGCGCGGGCGTGACGTCCGTCCGGAGTGGGGTGCTCGTCACGCGCATGGCGCCATACCACCACAGGTCAGAGCAGCAAGTCGCCCAATGTGAACGGGTACACGACGGCGTTCTGCTCGACCGGCCCGGCGATGCCGGGGACGTCCGGCGCGCACGCGTGCTGGTGCAGGCCGAGCCGCGAGTGGAACCAGCCCGGCCGGCCGGGGATGCCGTTGTGGCGGGTCAGCCAGAGGATGACCTCGCTGTCGGCCCAGCGGTCCGGGTGCAGCCGGTGCGCCCAGCAGTCGTGGTCGGCGTAGACCAGCACCCGCTCGATGCGCGCCGCGTGCCGGACGTGCTTGATCCACGCCTTGATGAACCGGTCGTCGACGCTCGGCGCCGCCACCTCCAGTGCCGGCGCCAGCGACCCGGGCGCGAACGCGCCGAGCCTGCTGGCCGTCCGGACGAAGTGGTCGGCCTGGTCGTGCACCGCGCCGGGCCGCGCGTAGTGCCGCCCACCGACGTGCAGCCCGGCCTCCTGCGCGCCGGCCAGGTTGCGCTCGGCCGCGCCGTTGCTCCAGTTGACGTTCTCGGTGATCGTCACCGACACGAACTTCGTGTCCGCCGCGCGCACGGCGTACCAGTCGGCGACGCGCTCGCGGTGGGACAGCGAGATGCCGCGTTCGCTCTCCGGCTCCGTCACAGTCCGCCCCCGGCGCGTAGATGAGAGCACACCATACGTCGCCGGAGGCGGGCCCGCAGTCAGCAACGCCCAGGTTGATCAGGCACTTTCCGGTCAGGCGTTGTCGCGGTGGAAGGTCCGGGTGCCCCACCACACGGACACCACCGCCATGACGAGCACCACGACGCTGCCGGTGAACAAGGCGTCCACCGTGAAGTCGCCGCGGAAGGTGCTGCGCTCGACGTCGACGACGTGCCGGAACGGGTTGAGCTGGGAAACGGTGTACAGCCACTTAGGTGCGGCGCCGGCCGTGATCGGCAGCAGGATCCCGGAAAGCAGCAGCAGCGGGATGAGCACGGCGTTGAGCAGGGCGGGGAACGTTTCCTCGCTCTTGAGCGTCAGCGCGAGCGCGTAGGAGCACGACGCGAGCGACACTGCCAGCAGGAACACGATCACCAGGCTCAGCAGCACGCCGCCGACCGGCGCGTCGAGGTCGAACGCGAGGTACGCCAGCGCGATGATCAGCAGGGCCTGCACGACCGCCTGCAGCGCGTTGGCCAGCACCTTGCCCAGCAGCAGCGCCGCGCGGCTGACCGGCGTCACCCGGAAGCGCTCGACCACGCCGGAGCGGTAGTCGGCCAGCAGCCCGAACCCCACGAACGAGCTGCCGAAGAGCGCCAGCTGGGCGATCAGAGCCGGGGTGAGCAGCAGCCAGCCGTCCACTTCGGACAGCCCCTGGGCCCGCACCGCCTTGACCATCAGCGGCCCGAACAGGAACAGGTACAGCAGCGGCTGCATGATCCCGATGACGAGCCAGGTCGGGTTGCGCACCGCGGCCACGGTGTCGCGCCGGAAGATCAGCCAGGTGTCACGCAGCACGGGTGCCCTCCTCGGCCTCGCGCAGGGAGCGTCCGGTCAGGGTCAGGAAGACGTCGTCGAGCGTCGGCCGGTGCACCTGGACCGACCGCATCGGGATGCTCTCGGCGTCCAGCGCGCGCAGGAGTTCCGGCAGCGCGACGTCACCGCGCGGCACCCGGAACCGGATCTCGCCGCCGGCCGCGGACAGCTCGCGCGCTCCCGCCAGCCGTCCGGCGATCTCGGCGGCGTCCGCGCCCTGTTCCGGATCGACGCCGACCTCGACGCGATCGCCGTTGACCTGCGCCTTGAGCGCGTCCGGGGGGCCCTCGGCGACGATCCGGCCGCCGTCGATGACGATCAGCCGGTCCGCCAGCGCGTCGGCTTCGTCGAGGTAGTGGGTCGTCAGGAAGACGGTGACGCCCAGCCGCCGGATGTGCTCCCACAGGTTCGCCCGGCTCTGCGGATCGAGCCCGGTCGACGGCTCGTCGAGGAACACCAGCTCGGGCGAGTGGATCAGCCCGAGCGCGATGTCGAGCCGCCGCCGCTGCCCGCCGGACAGCGTTTTCGCCGGCCGCCGGTCCAGCCCGGTGAGGTCGAGCCGCTCGGCGAGCTCGGCCCCGCGCGCGATCGCGTCGGCCTTGCTCATCCGGTGGAGCCGCCCCTGCAGCTCGAGCTCGTCGGCGACGGTGGATTCGGGCGCGGTCCCGCCGCCTTGGGCGACGTACCCGATCCGTTCGCGCACGCCGAGCGGATCGGCGAGCAGGTCGCGGCCGCCGACGGTCGCGGTGCCCGCGGTCGGTTTCAGCAGCGTGGTGAGCATGCGGAGCGTGGTGGTCTTCCCGGCGCCGTTCGGGCCGAGGAAGGCAACCAGCTCGCCTGCGTCGACGTCGAGGTCGACGCCCTTGACCGCGTGGACTTCGCCCCCAGTGCGGCCCTTGCGGCGGAACCGCCGCTCGAGACCGCGTGCGGTGATCATGGGAACCCCTCTCTAATCAAACTTGACTACTTGAAGGGCACACTGTGCCGCAGCGAGGACCCACTAGTCAAACTTGATTACCGACGCCTGGCCTGACGTCATGAACGAGTCGTTCATGACCTCCAGCGGCCGGCCGCCCGCCTACCCGGCCGGAGGCTCTCCGAAAGACGCGCCGGACTCGCCCGCCATCTCGTACTCACCGGCCTCGAGCCGGGCGATCAGCCCCTCCAGCCACGTCAGGCTCGCGTCCGTGATCCCGCCCCACAGCCGGTACAGCTCGCCGACGTGCTCGGGCGTGCCCAGCTCCATGCTCGCCTTCACCTCGTCGAGCATCAGCACCGCCTGCCGCTGCTCGGCCTCCAGGTGCACCAGCCGGTGTCGGAGCAGGTTGATCACGCGGGCGCGCGGCAGGGTCGTCATCAGTGAGATCCCCGCCGACAGGTCCGGGTGGTTGAGCTCCGGGTCGGACAGCGCCTTCGAGAGCAGCACCTGGTACTCCTGCTCACCCTCGGACGTGAGCCGGTAGGCGACGCGGTCCGGGCCGCCGGCGCCCGGCTCGACGTCGACCTGCTCCAGCAGCTCTTCGGTGGTCATCTTCTTCAGCGCGTGGTAGATCGAGCCGGGCTGGACGTTCGCCCACTTGTCCGCCGACCAGCTCAGCAGCTCGCGCCGCACCTGGTAGCCGTGCGCGCGGCCGTACATCCGCACCACCCCGAGCACGAGCAGCCGTGTCGCCGACAACCGGGCCTCCCTCTCGACAATGCGCGTGACGCCCTCCGTAGGCTAATAAGGTATGAGCACCCCTGTGTTGACCGCGGTGGCCTGGCCCTACGCCAACGGCCCCCGCCACATCGGCCACGTGTCCGGATTCGGCGTCCCGTCCGACGTCTTCTCCCGCTACCAGCGAATGGCCGGCAACCGGGTGCTCATGGTCTCCGGCACCGACGAACACGGCACCCCGATCACGGTCCAGGCGGACAAGGAAGACTCGACCCCGCAGCTGACGGCGGACAAGTACACCCGCCAGATCGGCACCGACCTGCAGGGCCTCGGCCTCTCCTACGACCTGTTCACCCGGACCACGACCGGCAACCACGCCGAGGTGACGCAGCAGATCTTCCTGGCGCTGCACCGCAACGGCTACGTCGTGCCGAAGACCACGCGCGGCGCGATCAGCCCGTCCACCGGCCGCACGCTGCCCGACCGCTACGTCGAGGGCACCTGCCCGATCTGCGGGTACGACGGCGCGCGCGGCGACCAGTGCGACAACTGCGGCAACCAGCTCGACGCCGCGGAGCTGATCAACCCGAAGTCGCGGATCAACGGCGAGACGCCGAAGTTCGTCGAGACCGAGCACTACTTCCTCGACCTGCCGGCCTTCACCAAGACCCTCGGCGACTGGCTGGGCACCAAGACCGACTGGCGCCCGAACGTCCTCAACTTCACCAAGAACCTGATCGACGACATGCGGCCCCGGCCGATCACCCGCGACCTCGACTGGGGCGTCAAGATCCCCCTCGACGGTTGGCGCGACCAGCCGCTGAAGCGGTTCTACGTCTGGTTCGACGCGGTGATCGGGTACTTCTCGGCCAGCGTCGAGTGGGCTCGGCGCTCCGGCAACCCGGACGCGTGGCAGGAGTGGTGGAACAACGCCGACGCCCGGTCGTACTACTTCATGGGCAAGGACAACATCACCTTCCACGCCCAGATCTGGCCGGCGCTGCTGTTCGGCCACAACGGCGAAGGCGACAAGGGCGGCGAGCCCGGCAAGTACGGCAAGCTGCACCTGCCCGACGAGATCGTCTCCAGCGAGTTCCTCACCATGAGCGGCTCGAAGTTCTCGACCTCGCGAGGGCGCGTCATCTACGTCGAGGACTTCCTGCGCGACTTCGGCCCGGACACGCTGCGGTACTTCATCTCGGTCGCCGGCCCGGAGACCCAGGACACCGACTTCACCTGGGACGAGTTCGTCCGCCGGACCAACTTCGAGCTGGCCAACGAGTGGGGCAACCTGGTCAACCGGTCCATCTCGATGGCGCACAAGAACGTCGGCGCCATCCCGCGCCCGGAGGCCCCGACAGCGGCCGACGAGGAGCTGAAGGCGTTGTCGCGCAAGGCGTTCGACACCGCGGGCGCGCACCTGGCCCGCTCCCGGTTCAAGCAGGCGGCGAGCGAGGCGATGAAGGTCGTCACCGCGGCGAACAAGTACATCTCCGACCAGGAGCCGTGGAAGCTCAAGGACGACCCGGCGCGGCGCGACACCGTGCTGCACACCGCGTTGCAGGTCGTCTCCGACGCCAACACGCTGCTGACGCCGTTCCTGCCGCACTCGGCCCAGAAGGTGCACGAGGCCCTCGGCGGCACCGGCGTCTGGGCCGCCCAGCCGGAGCTCAAGGAGGTCGACGACCTCGACATCGCCGGCCGGGTCAACCCGATCCTGACCGGCGACTACGCGGTCGAGCAGGCGAAGTGGGAGTCGAAGCCGATCGAGGTCGGCGTGCCGCTGGCCAAGCCGTCGCCGCTGTTCACCAAGCTCGACCCGGCGCTCGGCGAGACCGGCCCGGAGTGGGCGCCGATCACCAAGGAGTAAGAGGTATGCATGGGTGACGAGAAGCGCGAGCTGCCGCCGGTCCCGGACCGGCTCCCGGTGTCGGTGGTGGACGCGCACACCCATCTCGACGCGTGCGGCGCGGTCACCGCGGCCGATGTTGCGGCCATGGTCGACCGCGCCGAGCGCGCCGGTGTCGCCCGCGTCGTCACGGTCGCGGACGACCTCGCCTCGGCCCGCTGGGCCACCGAGGCGGCGAGCTGGGACCCGCGCGTGTGGGCCGCCGTCGCGATCCACCCGACGCGGACCAAGGCGTTCGGCGAGGCCGAGAAGTCCGAAGTGGAGCGCCTGGCTGCGACCGACCGCGTGGTCGCGGTCGGCGAGACCGGTCTCGACTACTACTGGGACTACTCGCCGCACGACGCCCAGCAGGAGGCGTTCCGCTGGCACATCGACCTCGCGAAGCGGCTGGACAAGCCGCTGATGATCCACGACCGCGAGGCCCACGACGACGTGCTGCGCATCCTGGCCGAAGAGAATGCGCCGAATGCCGTAATCTTCCATTGTTTTTCCGGGGACGCGGAAATGGCCCGCAAGTGCGTGGACGCGGGATACGTCCTTTCCTTCGCGGGCACGGTGACGTTCAAGAACGCCAAGGGCCTCCACGAGGCAGCCCGGCTCTGCCCGGCGGACCAGTACCTCGTCGAGACCGACGCACCGTTTCTGACCCCCCACCCGTTCCGTGGACGGCCGAACGAGCCGTTCGGCGCGGCTTACACCGTCCGTCACCTCGCGGCGCTCAGGGGCGAAGCTGTCCACGAAGTCGCCGAAGCGGTCCGGACCACTGCCGAGCGGGTGTACCGACTCCCCAGCGTCACAACGGGGTGAACGCATTGCGACATCAGGGTTCCTTGATCGTCCACCTGATGGAGTGACGGGGATCACGACACTCCGGGGGGTGTTTGCGCAACCCGGCGGGACCCGTTACTGTCCCGTGATCGTGCCGGTCGGGCCTGCGCTCAGCAGCTTCCGATCGTCACGCCCAGTCGTAGAGACGGCGCCCCCGACCGCCGTCTCGTGAAAGGGAACGATCCCCGGTGACAGGTAGCAGACAGGCTGGAGCGCGCTCCGCCGTTCTCGAACGCAGTTATTTCGAGGACACCGCGTACGGTCAGCTCGACTTCTCCGACGACCCGAACATCACGCAGCAGGACATCCTCGCCGCGCTCGGCCCCGACGCCGACGCGATGATGGCCGAGATCGACGTCGACGTCGACGAACTGATCCGCCTCATCAACGCCGAGACGACGTACCTGCCCCCGATCGTCATCCCGGACGAGATCGAGGCGGACCGGACCGCGTCCCCGCAGGCCAAGCGCGCCGCGATGGACGAGAGCATCCGCCAGACCAGCAAGGTCTGGAAGCGCCGCTTCCTCAAGGGCGCCGTCCTCAGCGTCATGATCAGCGTCGCCGGCGGCGGCGCGGCCGCGCTGGCGATGAACAAGAGCGTCACCGTCGACGTCGACGGCCAGCAGCAGACCATCCACTCCTTCGGCGACACCGTCGGCGAAGTGCTGGAGGACGCGGGCCTGTCCGTCGGCGAGCACGACTCGCTCTCGCCCTCCCCGCAGGCGGAGGTCGGCGACGGCGGCGTCATCAAGCTCGAGCGCGGCCGCCAGCTCAAGATGATCGTCGACGGCGCGGAGCACACCTCCTGGGTGCGCGCGACCCACCTCGGCGACGCGCTGTCCCAGCTCGGCATGACCGGGATGGACAAGCCCGGCACGTGGATGTCGATGCCGAAGGACGGCGAGCTGCCGCTCCAGGGCGCCACGGTCGAGATCAAGACCCTCAAGAACATCACCCTGTACGACGGCGCCAACGCGCCGAAGCAGGTGAAGACGACCGCGGTCACGACGAAGGAGTTCCTGGGCGAGTACAAGCTCACCCTGGGCCCGGAGGACCAGGCCGAGGGCGGTCTGGACGTCAAGCTGACCGACGGCGCCCAGGTCCACATCAGCCGCACCGGCGTCTCGACGGTCGTCCAGAAGGAGTCCATCGACCCGCCCGAGCAGCGCGTCGACGACCCGGACCTGGACAAGGGCAAGACCCAGGTCGAAGACCCCGGCACGCCCGGCGAGAAGATGGTGACCTACAAGGTCACGCAGAAGAACGGCAAAGAGGTCGCCCGCGAGAGCATCTCCGAGCAGATCATCACCGCGGCCAAGCCGAAGATCATCCACGTCGGCACCAAGAAGGCCCCGACCCCGGCCATCGGCGACGGCTCCGCGTGGGACCGCATCGCGGCGTGCGAGTCGGGCGGCAACTGGGCCATCAACACCGGCAACGGCTACTACGGCGGCCTCCAGTTCGACAAGCGCACCTGGGACGCCTACGGCGGCGACGCGTACGCGAACCTGCCGAGCCAGGCTTCGCGCGAGCAGCAGATCGCGGTCGCGGAGAAGGTCCGCGACGCGCGTGGCGGCTACAGCGCCTGGCCGGTCTGCGGCAAGAAGGCCTGAGTTTCGCTTCGGAACGGCCCCCGTCCTTTTTGGGCGGGGGCCGTTTCGTCTGCGGTCCGCACCGAGCGGAACAGGGCCGGAGTACGGTCGGTAAGCTCGCCCGGTGGTTGAACTGTTGGGACCGGCCGAGATCCGGGCGCTGGCGGCCGAGCTGGACGTGCGGCCGACCAAGAAGCTCGGGCAGAACTTCGTGCACGATCCCAACACCGTCCGGCGGATCGTCGAGCTGGCGAACGTCACCGAGGACGACGTCGTCCTCGAGGTAGGGCCCGGGCTCGGGTCGCTGACGCTGGGCCTGCTCGCCACCGGGGCGCGGGTCGTCGCCGTCGAGATCGATCCCAAGCTCGCCGCGCGGCTGCCCGAGACCGTCGCCGAGCGGGGGGCCGAAGCCGCCGGCCGGCTGACCGTCGTCGGGGCCGACGCGCTGCGCGTCAAGAACGCCGACCTGCCCGGCGAGCCGACCGCGCTCGTCGCCAACCTGCCCTACAACGTCGCCGTGCCGGTCGTGCTGCACCTGCTCGCCGAAGTGCCCTCGCTCGCCTCCGGGCTCGTCATGGTGCAGACCGAGGTCGCCGAGCGGATGGCGGCCGGGCCGGGCAGCCGGATCTACGGCGTCCCGAGCGTCAAGCTCGCTTGGTACGGTCCCGCACGGAAAGTCGCCGCGGTGCCACGGTCGGTGTTCTGGCCGGTGCCCAACGTGGATTCCGCGCTCGTCGCCTTCGAGCGCGCCGCCACCCCGGCGTCCGAAGACCGGGACGGTCTCTTCTCCCTGGTTGACGCCGCTTTCTCACAACGCAGGAAAACGCTTCGCGCCGCGCTCGCGGGCTGGGCGGGCTCGGCCGAACGGGCCGGGGAGCTCCTGACGGCCGCCGGGGTCGACCCGAAGACCCGGGGCGAGCAGCTCGACGTGCACGCTTTCGCCCGGATCGCGGCACGCGCGCGGGTCCACCACTGAATCCACCACAGTGGAGGCGGTGAAAAACGCACGTTTCGGCCGTCACCCCGTGACTGCGACACCTCCAGTCGTGTGATGTGGGCCAACGGGCTTGCTTTCGCTCCGTGGGATCGGCTTAACTCAGTACGTCCATCCCGAGCGACCGAGAGACCTGGCTCGTCGAAGTCGCAGCAACCACCCTCCACAGGGCAGGTGCTACCGCCAGGACCGATGGAGGCCGTTTTCGATGAAGAGGGTAGCTCGCCCCCTGCTGTTGACCAGGCGCCGCGTTGTCGACGAAGGCCGCCGCTCCGTCTCCGCATGTCGACGCTCGCGCTGAGCTTCGTCTGAGCCGACACACCCCTTCTTCACGCACCGTCCACTGAGGACGGACACTCGCTTGCGGCCGGGCGCGCCCTCGTGCGCTGCGCCCTGTTTTTCTGGAGCTATCGTGATCACGGTCGAAAACCTGTCCAAATCCTTTGCCACCAACGGAGATTCCGTCGTCGCCCTGCACGACGTGAGCGTCGAGGTCCAGGCCGGCTCGCTGTTCGGCGTCGTCGGCCCGGCCGGTTCGGGCAAGTCCGTCCTGGCCCGGTGCATCGCGCTGCAGGAGCGCCCCGACCGCGGCGTCGTCCGGCTGGACGGCCTCAACACCGGCACGCTCGACGGCCGCCGCCTCCGCGAGATCCGCCGTCAGCTCGGGGTCGTTTCGACGAAGCCGGAGCTGATCGCCGAGCGCACCATCGCCGGCAACATCGCTTCCCCGCTGGAGCAGCTCGGCGTCGACGGCCCGCAGCGCCGCAGCCGGGTCGGCTCGCTGCTGGACCTCGTCGGCCTGACCCCGCGCGCCGCGCAGCGTCCCGGTGAGCTCACCGCGGGTCAGCTCCGCCGCGTCGCGGTCGCGAAGGCGCTGGCCGCCGCGCCCGCCGTGCTGCTCGCCGACGACCCGACCGCCGGGATCGACCCGGAGGAGGCCGGCTCGGTGCTCACCGTGCTCGACCGCGCCCGCTCCGAGCTCGGCACCACGGTCGTCGTCACGACGCCGGACGCGGGCGTCGTCCGCCGGCTCTGCGACGACGTCGCGGTGCTGGAAGACGGCACCGTCGTCGAGCGCGGCACCGTGCTCGACCTGATCTCGAACCCGGGCAGCCGCACCGCGCAGGCGCTGCTGCCGGCCATCGAGACCTCGCGCTCGCAGTCCTCGCGCTACGACCGCGCGGTCGACGTCGTGCTGGTCGGGTTCGCGTCGGTGGGCGCGCTGCTGCCCGAGGCCGCCGGCCGCTTCGACGTCGAGTTCGCCACCATCGGCGGCGGGCTGACCCGGATCGGCGACACCCCGGTCGGCCGCTTCCGCCTCGGCGTCCGCGGCGAGCGCGCCGACGCGGCGCTGGCGTGGGTCGCCGAGCGCGGCGGCCACGTCACCCAGACCGCCCGCGGCCCCCAGGCCGTCGTCGCCGCCTGATCCCATCTGTCGTGAAGGCCACCTCGAGGAATTCGAGGTGGCCTTCACGGCGTTCAGCGGGAGCCGCGCGGGAGGACGAGGAACGCGGTGAGGGCGGCCGCGGCGACGATCGCCGCCGCCCAGGCCGACGCCGTCGTGTAGCCGTGGACGATCGCCGTCGGCGTGGTGAGGCCCGCCGAGGCCGCGGTGGCGATGGTGTTCAGGGCGGCCGTGCCGAGGGACGCGCCCACCTGCTGCGACGTCGTCACGAACGCCGAAGCCGCGCCCGCGTCCCGCGCACCGACGTCGCGGGTGGCGACGTTCAGCACCACCGGCATGCACAGCCCGGCCCCGACGCCGAGCAGCAGCTGCATCGGCAGGACGACCCCGGCGTAGGACGCGTCCGGCGTCAGCCGCGTGGCCGCCACGAGCCCGCAAGCCAGCACGGACAACCCGCCCGCCAGCAGCGGCCGCGGGCCGACGCGCGGGAGCAGCCGTCCCGAAAGCTGGGTCGACGTCAGCATGTTCGCCCCCAGTGTCGGCAGGAACGCCAGCGCCGCGGCGAGCGCGCCGTAGCCCATCACGACCTGCAGCTGGTAGGTCAGGAACAGGAACATCCCGAACGCGCCGAACGAGGCCGCCCCGATCGTCAGGTAGGCGACGGCGCGAGCGCGGTCGCGCACCACCGCGAGCGGCAGCAGCGGGTGCGGGTGCCGGGCCTGCCGGCGCACGAACCAGCCGAGCAGGAACAGCGACAGCACGAGGAAACCCAGCACCGGCGGGGAAAATCCCTGAGTGGCCACTTCGGACAGTGCGTGCACCAGCAGCACGACGCCGCCGCAGCTGAGCGCCGCACTGGTCCAGTCCAGCTGCGTGTCGCGGTGCGCGGCCGTCGGCGGCACGGCGAACCAGGCGCCCAGCCCGGCCAGCACGGCGACCGGCACGTTGACGTAGAGGCTCCAGCGCCAGTCGAGGAACTGCGTGAGCGCGCCGCCGACGGTGAGGCCCAGCGCGGAGCCGGACATCATGATGGCGCCGAAGATCCCGAACGCCTTCCCGCGTTCGCGGGGGTCGGTGAAGGTGAGCGTCAGCAACGACATCGTCGACGGCGCCAGCAGCGCGGCGAACACGCCCTGCGCGGCGCGGGCGCCGATCAGCCAGCCCGCCGACGGGGCCGCGCCGCCGACCGCGGACGCCACGGCGAACCCGGCGATGCCGACGAGCAGGGTGGTGCGGCGGCCGAGCCGGTCGGCCAGCCGCCCGCCGAGCAGCAGCAGGCCGCCGAACGCCAGCGTGTACGCCGAGATCGTCCACTGGCGGCCGGTGCCGGACAGGCCCAGCGCGCGCTGGGCCGACGGCAGGGCGATGTTCACGACGGTCGTGTCGAGCACGACCATCAGCTGGGCCAGGCCCAGCGCGGCGAGCGCGAGCCAGCGGCCCGCGACGCGCTCCGGCGCGGTGGTGGTCACGGTGAACCCCCGAGGTAAGCTGCAGATGCATTGCTTGTCGACCGACAAGCAATGCCAAGCTAAGTGATTACTAGTCGGCCGTCAAGTAAGTTGAGGGGTGGAGCATGGCCGGGCGACGCACCGACACGCGCGAACGCATCCAGCGCGTCGCGCTCGAGCTGTTCGCCGAGCAGGGGTACGAAGGCAGCTCGCTGCGGGAGATCGCCGAGCGGCTCGAGGTGACGAAAGCCGCGCTGTACTACCACTTCCGCACGAAGGAGGACATCGTCACGAGCCTCCTCAAGGACTGGGGGACGGCGCTCGACGACCTCCTCGAGCGCGAAACCCGGCCCGAGGAGCTGCTCACCGCGTACGCCGGGCTGGTCGAAAGCAAGTTCGGCCCGGTCATCGGCCTGGTGCAGCGCAACGCGACGGCGTTGAAGGCCATCGCCGCGGGCGCCGGGCTCGCGGACCGGATGCTCCGCCTCCACGAGCTGCTCTGCGGCGGGTCCGACGCCCCCGAAGCGAGCCTGCGCGCGCGGCTCGCGCTGGTCGCCGTGCAGCTCACCAGCGTCGAAGGCGGCCCGGAAACCCCGCCGGACGTCGCGCTCGCCGTCGGGCTCGACATCCTTTCTCCTGGTCGGAACGCGGACACGTAGGCTGGTCGGGTGCTCGCCGTAGTTCCGCCCCCAGTCACCGTCCGGGTCCCGGCCAAGGTCAACCTGCACCTTTCGGTCGACGACCTGCGCGAAGACGGTTACCACGAGCTGGTGACCGTGTTCCAGGCGCTGTCGCTGACCGACGAAGTGACAGTCGCGGTCACCGACGACCCCGGCATCGAGGTCTACGGCGAAGGTGAAGGCACCGTCCCGACCGGCCCGGAAAACCTGGCGTGGCGGGCGGTCGAAGCGCTCGCCAAGCACGTCGGGCGCACCGGCGAGCCGAAGGTCCGGGTGGTGCTGCGCAAGGGCATCCCGGTCGCCGGCGGCATGGCGGGCGGCAGCGCCGACGCGGCGGCGACCCTGGTCGGCCTCGCGTCGCTCTGGAACCTCGACGTCACGCGCGACGAACTGGCCGGGCTCGCCGCCGGCCTGGGCAGCGACGTCCCGTTCGCGCTCTACGGCGGCACCGCGCTCGGCACCGGGCGCGGCGAGCACCTGGTCCCGGTGCTTTCGCGGCACACGTTCCACTGGGTGCTGGCGTTCGACTCCGAAGGGCTGTCGACGCCGAAGGTGTTCAAGGAGCTGGACCGGCTGCGCGCGGCGGGCAAGCCGCCGCGGATCGGTTCGCACACCCCGGTCGTCGAGGCGCTGGCCTCGGGCGACCCGCGCCAGCTGGCCCTCCTGCTCGGCAACGACCTCCAGGCGGCGGCGGTCTCGCTGCGCCCGGAGCTGCGCCGCACGCTCCGCGCGGGCGTGAACGCGGGCGCGCTCGCGGGCACGGTGTCCGGCTCCGGCCCGACGTGCGCGTTCCTCTGCGAAGGCGCCAACTCGGCGGTGGAGGTCGCCGCGGAGCTGTCGGGCGCGGGGGTGTGCCGCACGGTCCGCGTGGCCCACGGCCCGGTCCCGGGCGCGCGCGTGGTCGGCGGCGACGACGCGAACCGGCCGACACCGCCGCGGGTGCACGCGTGAAGCACGCGGAATTCGCGTTCCCCGGCCCGCTGCGCGACAAGCTGGTCGCGGCGATCCTGCGCGGGGAGAAGACGTCGACCACCGGCCTGCTGGCCGAATACGAGAAGTACGGCGAAGAACTGCCCGTCGTCGGCGAGCGCGAGCTGATGATCGACTCGGCGGGCGTCGGCGTCGCGGTGCTCGAAACCACCGAGGTGCGCGTGCTCCCGCTGTCCGAAGTGGACTTGCGGCACGCGCTCGACGAGGGTGAGGGTTTCACCAGCGTCGCCGAATGGCGCGCGGACCACACGGACTACTGGCAGAGCGCCGAAATGCGCGCCGCCATGGAAGATCCGGAATTCACCGTGGACGACACGACGCAGGTCGTGGCGACGCGGTTCGTGATAGTGGAAAGGATCGGCTGAGCGGATGGCCAACCTGGTCAACCTGGAGTCGGTGAGCAAGTCCTACGGGATTCGCCCGCTCTTGGACGGTGTGTCGCTCGGGATCGCGGCCGGGCAGCGCATCGGCGTCGTCGGGCTCAACGGTGGTGGCAAGACCACGCTGCTGGAAGTCCTTTCCGGACTCGCCGAGCCCGATTCCGGGCGGGTGAGCCACGTCGGCGGCCTGCGGATGGCCGTCGTCACCCAGCGCACGGAACTGCCGGACGGCAGCACGGTCGGCGACGTCGTCCTCGAGCGCTACGGCGCCGAGCACGAGTGGGCCGCCGACGCGCGCGTTCGGTCCATTGTAGACGGATTGGGGATCACCGCGATCGGGCTGGACAAGCCGACCGCGAACCTCTCCGGCGGCGAGCGGCGGCGCGTTTCGCTGGCCGCCGCGCTGACCGGCGAACTCGACCTCGTCGTGCTCGACGAACCGACCAACCACCTGGACGTCGAAGGTGTCCGCTGGCTGGCCGACCACCTGCTCACGCGCCGGATCGCGGTCGTGGTCGTCACGCACGACCGGTGGTTCCTCGACACCGTCGCGACGCTGACGTGGGAGGTCGCGAACGGCCGCGTCGAGCAGTACGAAGGCGGTTACGCGGACTGGATCTTCGCGCGCGCCGAGCGGGCGCGGCTCGCGGCGACGGCCGAGGAGAAGCGGCAGAACCTGGCCCGCAAGGAACTCGCGTGGCTGCGCCGCGGCCCGCAGGCGCGCTCGTCGAAGCCGCGCTACCGCATCGAAGCGGCCGAAGCGCTGATCGCCGACGTCCCGCCGCCGCGCGACTCCGTCGAACTGCAGGCGTTCGCCAAGCGGCGCCTCGGCAAAACAGTGCTGGAGCTGGAAGACACGACGTACGCGGTGGGTGACCGGACGCTGCTCGACCACGTCACCTGGCGGATCGGCCCGGGCGACCGGATCGGCCTGGTCGGGGTGAACGGCTCGGGCAAGACGTCGCTGTTGAAGCTGCTCGGCGGTGACATCGAGGGGTCGACCGGCCGCCGGATCGAGGGCAAGACGGTCGCGCTCGCGCACCTGCGCCAGGAACTCGACGACCTGCCCGGCGACCTGCGCGTGCTGCAGGCGATCGAGCAGGTGGCCGGCCGCGTGGTGTTCGGCAAGCAGGAGATGACGGCGTCGCAGCTGGGCGAAAAGCTCGGCTTCCCCCAAGCCCGCCAGTGGACCCCGGTCGGCGACCTCTCGGGCGGCGAGCGGCGCCGGCTGCAGCTGTGCCGCCTGCTGATGGCCGAGCCGAACGTGCTGCTGCTCGACGAACCGACGAACGACCTGGACATCGACACGCTCCAGCAGCTGGAGGACCTCCTCGACGGCTGGCCGGGCACGATGGTCGTGGTCTCGCACGACCGCTACCTGGTGGAACGCGTCTGCGACACGATCGTCGCCCTCTTCGGCGACGGCCGCATCACCCACCTGCCGGGCGGCATCGAGGAGTACCTGAACCGCCGCTCGGCCGCGAAGGAGAGCACCGGCCCGTCCCCGTCCGCGGCGAAGGTGGAGGCGAAGAAGTCGGCGGCGGACCTGCGGGCGGCGCAGAAGGACCTCGGCCGCCTGGAGCGCAAGCTCGACCAGCTGCACGCGAAGGAGGAGAAGCTCCACGCGTCCTTGCTGGCGGCGGCGACGGACCCGGCGAAGCTGATGGAGCTGAACGCGGAGCTGAAGGGCGTGCAGGGGGACATCGAGGACGTCGAGGCGCGCTGGCTGGAGACGTCCGAACTGCTGGAGTGACGGCGGACCGCTCCGGCGGACCGCGGTGGCCGGTCCGCGGGCTCGGGCAAGTCGCCCCGTGCGGACGCGGTGCGAGCGCCTCGGCGTGCCCTGCGTCGAGTTCGAATCCTTCTTCCACGACCCGGCTGGACCGTGCCGGAGACGTGGCAGGCCGACGTCCTCGGCTGCCTGGCGGGTGAGGTCTGGGCCATCGAGTGGCCGGGCGAAGCGGTCCGGGAGCGGATGACCGCGCGCTTGGACGTGCTGGTGTGGCTCGACCACCCGCGCACCCTGACGGTGGCCCGCGTCGTCAGCCGCACCCCGAAACGGCGCGTCGGCCGCGGCTCGAAGCACATCGTCGGCATCGCGTGGCGGTACCACCCGATCACGCGGGCCCGGGTTCGCCGGGTCATCGAGGCCGCCGGCTTCAAGGGCCGGTTTCCGCGTTGGTGGGCGGATGTCGCCCGTGTCCCAGTAATGTTCCCGCCATGAGCAGGTTCGTGGACACGCTGGTCGCCACCGCGACGGGGCGGGGACAGCAGCGGGGCATGGTCACCGGGGAGCCGAAGGAGCCGGTGCGGCGGACCTGGGCCGAGGTGCACCAGGAAGCGCGGCGGATCGCCGGCGGGCTGGTCGCCGGGGGGTTCGAACGCGGGGGTGCCGTCGCGGTGCTGGCCGCGGCGCCGGTGCTGATCGCGCCGACCGTGCAGGCCGTTTGGCTGGCCGGGGGCAGCGTCACCATGCTGCACCAGCCGACGCCGCGGACCGATCTCGCCGAGTGGGCCGAGGACACCGTGCGGGTGCTCGGGATGATCGGGTCGAACCTGGTGCTGCTGGGCGAGCCGTTCGACCAGCTCGCGCCGGTGCTGGCCGAAAAGGGCATCGGCTACCGGCTGATCAGCGATCTCGCCGGCGCCGAGCCGCTGGAAGACGTCGTCGTCACCGACGAAGGCGAAACCGCGCTGCTGCAGCTGACCAGTGGCTCCACCGCCGACCCGAAGGCCGTGCGGATCACCTACGGCAACCTGTACTCCAACGTCAAGGCCATGGTCGACCGCGCGGAGTTCGACTTCGACGTCGACGTGATGGTGTCCTGGCTGCCGACCTTCCACGACATGGGCATGGTCGGCTTCCTGACCGTGCCGATGACCTTCGGCGTCGAGCTGGTCAAGATCACGCCGGTCGAGTTCCTGTCGGGCCCGTTGATCTGGCCCCAGCTGATCACCAAGTACCACGGCACCACGACGGCGGCGCCGAACTTCGCCTACGCCATCGTCGGGCGCCGGATGGCCCGCGTCGACGACGACAACGAGTACGACCTCTCGAAGCTGCGCATCGCCCTCAACGGCGCCGAGCCCATCGACGAGACCGCCGTCCAGACGTTCGTCGACGCCGGGGCCCGGTTCAAGATGCCGGCGGAGTGCGTCTTCCCGGCCTACGGCATGGCCGAAGCGACCCTGGCCGTCTCGTTCGCGCCGCTGTTCACCGGGCTGACCCTCGACGTCGTCGAAGCGGACGCGCTCGAGGCGGGCAACCGCGCGGTGCCGGTCCCCGAGGGCGACCCGCGGCGCGGCACCGACGACGTCCGGTCGTTCGCGCTGCTCGGCCGTCCGCTGGACGGGCTCGAGGCGGAGATCGTCAACGAGGCGGGCGAGCGCGCCGGCGACCGCGAAGTCGGCGAGATCCGGCTGCGCGGCGAGGCCGTGACGCCCGGCTACCTGACGATGGACGGCCCGGTCGCCACCCAGGACGACGAGGGCTGGCTGAACACCGGCGACCTCGGCTACCTGGTCGACGGCCAGATCGTCATCTGCGGGCGCCGCAAGGACGTCATCATCATGGGCGGCCGCAACCTGTACCCGACGGACATCGAGCGCGCGGCGACGTCGGTCGAGGGCGTGCGGGCCGGCAACGCGGTCGCGGTCCGGCTGGACGCGGGCAGCCGCCGCGAGCGGTTCGCCGTGGTCGTGGAGTCGAAGCTGGCGGGCGACGCCGAGGCGGAGAAGAACCTGGTGAAGCAGGTCTCGGCCCGGGTCCGCGACGCGGTCGACATGCGCCCGTACGCGGTGGTGGTGCTCCCGGCGGGCAGCCTGCCGAAGACGCCGTCGGGCAAGGTCAAGCGCGCGGCCACGGCGGCCCAGTTCGCGGACAGGATCAAGAAGAACGCCGACGCCTGACACGTCACTTTCCCTATGAAAGTGCCGCGCCCGGGAGCCCGGAGGCGTCACTTTCATAGGGAAAGTTCCGCTTCAGCGCTGCTGGAGGCGTTCGGCGCGCAGGGTGGGCGGGGTGGCGCGCTCGGCCGTCGCCTCCGCCGGGGTGCGGGCGCCCGGCAGGTCCGGGGCGTGGCCCGTCCGCGTGGCGAGCTGGTCCTCCGCCGCGTCGAGGAACTCGTCGACTTCGCGTTCGTCGTAGCCGCGCTTGCCGATCAGCGGCTTCGAGAACACCACGTGGTGCACTTCGGCGGCGGTCAGGTCGTCCTCCTCGGCGAACGTCTTGGCGATCCGCCGGACGAACTCGTCGACCTCGTGCTTGGCGTAGCCACGGCGGCCGATCGGGGCGTTACCGAAGGTGACCTCGGCGAGGTCTTCGGCGGTGAACGACATGCAACTCTCCGATTCCGGGGTTGGGCGGTGCGAACTGCCGTACACCGTCCTAGCCGGAGAACAGGGACCCCCGGAAGGGGCAGACCCCGAAGCTCACCCCGACGGGCGGCTGCCGTCCGCCTGTGAGTGAGCCGGGATTACGCAGCGCTGTGTGGCCGGGTTCACACCCTCAGCTCCGGCCGAACCACTTCCGCGGCCCCTGCGGGCGCCGCTCCTCGGCCACCGGGCGCGGGTTCCGCAGCTCGACGAGGGCCGCCTCGGCCTCGTCGAGGAACAGGTCGACCTGGGCCTGGTCGTAGCTGCGCATGCCGACCGGCATGATCGTGAACTCGACGTAGTGGATGTCGTCCGCGGTCAGGATGTTGCGCCCGGACAGCGCCTCGGCGATCAGGTCGAGGAACGCGTCGACCTCATCCTCGTTGTAGCCGCGACGGCCGAACCGGGGTCTGCCGAATGCGATCACCCGGACTTCGTCGGGGGTCATGGCTTCACCATCCCACCCATGTCAGCCCGCGTGGAAGGCGTTTTGCGCGGCGGCCAAGCCGGTGCCGACGAGTGCCTCGGTCGCGTCCGCGCACCGGTCCACCTCGAACGGGAGCTCCTTGCGCTCGACCGTCGAGAAGTCCTTCAGCACGAAGTCCGCCGGGTCCTGGCGGCCGGGCGGGCGGCCGATGCCGAAGCGCACGCGGTAGTAGTCGCGGGTGCCGATGGACTTCGTGATCGAACGGAGTCCGTTGTGGCCGTTGTCGCCGCCGCCGAACTTCAGCTTCAGCGCGCCGAAATCGACGTCGAGCTCGTCGTGCACCACCACGACACCGGTCGGCGGCACCTTGTAGAAGCGCGCCGCGCCGACCACGTGGCCGCCGGAGAGGTTCATGTACGAGCGCGGCTTCACCAGCACGACGCGGCGGCCGGCCAGCCGTCCCTCGAGGACTTCGCCGCCGGTCTTGTGCGTCTTGAACTTGCCGCCGACGCGGGCGGCGAGCTCGTCCAGCACCATGAACCCGACATTGTGCCGGTTTCCGGCGTACTGGGGCCCGGGATTGCCGAGGCCGGCGAGCAAGATCAGCTCGCCGGCCCCGGGCAGGTCTTCGGTCACGCGGTAATTCTATTATTCGGCGGCTTCGGCCGACTCGTCGCCCGCCTCGGCGGCCTCGTCGTCGGCCTCTTCACGCTGCGGCTCGTTGACGGCCACGACGAGCGACTCGGGGTCGGTGACCAGGGTGGCACCCTGGGGCAGCTCGACCTGGCCCGCGAGGACCTGCGAGCCGATCTCGAGGCCCTCGATCGAGACCTCGAACTGCTCCGGGATGTGCAGCGCCTCGACCTCGACCTGCAGGGTGTCGACGTCCTGGTTGACCAGGCCGCCGGGGCCGGGGTTGCCGGTGACGACGACGGGGACGTCGACGACGATCTTCTCGCCGCGCTTCACGACCAGCAGGTCGACGTGCTCGATGTAGTTCTTGAGCGGGTGCACGACGATGGTCTTCGTCAGCGCGAGCTCGTCGGAGCCCTCGATGGCGAGGGTGATGACGGCGTTGGAGCCGTTCTCACGGACGACGCGGGCGAACTCGATGGCCGGCAGCGCGAAGTGCCGCGGGTCCGAGCCGTGGCCGTACAGAACGGCGGGGATCTTGCCGGCGCGACGCGTGCGACGCGCGGCGCCCTTGCCGAACTCGGTGCGCGGCTCGACGGACAGACGTACCTCGGACACGGTGTGGCACTCCTTCAAATCACGAACATGGTGCGGGAGACAGCATGCTGCGGCGGGGATGCTTGCGTTTTCTGTTCAGGCGGTTGCGTTCGGCGGCGAGTTTGCGGGCGTGCACGACAGCCGGGGCTACTCGAGCCGCCGCGTCGATCACGCCGGGCACCCCATCAGGGCCCCGCCTCGCCGAGACAACCTCAAGAGTGTAAACCAACCTCATCACGGTGGGTTGCGGCGGGGGCACCGACCAGGCTAGAACCCTCCTGAACCCCGGTGCGTGACGACACAAATCCGGTGGCGGGACTTCACCGGCCGAGGTGCACTCGGGCGCAGCGCAAGAGCGAGGGGCGGCAATGCGGGCTGGACGGGGCATGGCGGCGGCGGTGCTGCTGCTGGGCGGACTGCTGGCGGGGTGCCAGGTGGCGGTCCCCGGCAGCGCCGGCGTCTCGGCGGCCGACCGGCAGACGGCGGAGCGGCGCGCCGAGCAGCGTGCCGCGGTCGACGCCGCGCTGACGACGCTGGGCCAGGCGCCCGCGGTCGCGCTGAAGGCCACGATCAAGGGTGCCGAGCAGCAGTTCCGGGTCACCCGCGGCGGCACCGCCCTCGGCGGCGTGCCGCTCGACGGCGGGGTCGTCCAGGTCGCGGCCGTCGGCGGCCAGTTCTACCTCCAGGCCGACGCCGAGTACTGGAAGGCGCACGCGATCGACGAGGGCACGCAGTTCGGCACGAGCTGGGTGCGTTCGCTCGGCTCCGAGCTGCCGCTGGACCCGGCGGCCCGGTTCGCCCCGGCCGCGCTCGCCGACGGCCTCCGCAAGGCACT
Source organism: Amycolatopsis sp. NPDC049159 (assembly GCF_040648295.1). Taxonomy (NCBI): domain Bacteria; kingdom Bacillati; phylum Actinomycetota; class Actinomycetes; order Pseudonocardiales; family Pseudonocardiaceae; genus Amycolatopsis; species Amycolatopsis sp. NPDC049159. Next base: position 50,120 of record NZ_JBEZDL010000038.1, on the reverse strand, counting down.
GCCCGGCCTGGACCGGCTGGGGGAGCCGGTCAAGGCGAAGCTCGCCGACGGCACCGAGGTCTACCAGCTCGGCGCCGCGCCGAGCGTCCTGCGCGTCACCGCGGCCAAGCCCAGCCGCGTCGTCAGCTTCGCGCCGGTGCTGCTCGACCCGCAGGCCGGGCCGAAGTACGGCGCCGAGTTCCAGGTCGCCCCGCTCGCCGGGGACGCGCTGAAGGCGTTCCACACCGACCTCGACACCGCCGTCGGCGCGCTCGGCCAGCCGATCGAGGGCCTGGTCCAGGCCAGCGCCGTGGTCACCAACGACAAGCTCGACTGCAAGGACTTCGTCGGCTCCTGCACGACGACGGTCGACGTCTCCACCAGCGTCGTCGGCTCGCCGGCGTCGGGGGAGAAGAGCGTCGTGCACATCAACCTCTCGGTCGAGGTGAGCGCCGACTCGCTCGGCGCGCAGACCTGCACGACAGCGGCCGACGCCGAGCCGTACGCGACGATCAAGATGTCCTGCACGGTGAAGTTCAAGCTGCCCAACAAGACGGCCAGCTACCAGGTCCTGTCGAAGCCCAACGCGACCGCGGAGGTCCGCGCGGCGCTCGACGCCAACGCCGTGAAGCAGAAGGTGGCCGCGGAGTTCGCCGCGCTGGGCGGCTGAGCTGGACACCTACCCGGGGGTGCGTTGCTTCCGTTGAAGTAGGGGATCTTCCGTTCCTACGATCGGCCTCGAAGGCCGAATTCGAACGAGGAGATCCAATGGCCAAGCTGGTGGTTTTCGGGGCGACGGGGTACGCCGGTGGCAAGATCAGCGCCGAGGCGCTGCGCCGCGGGCACGAGGTCGTGGGCGTCGCGCGCAACGAGGGCTCGGTGCCCGAAGGCGTCGAGGCGCGGCAGGGTTCGCTGCACGACGAGGAGTTCGTCGCGCAGCTCGCGAAGGACGCCGACGTGCTCGTGGTCGCGACGCCGGCCCGCGCGATCGACGGCAAGAAGCTGATCGACGCCGTGCCCGGGCTGGTCCGCGCCGCGCGCGAGCACGGCGCCCGGCTGTCGTTCGTGGGCGGGGCGTCGAGCCTGCACGTCGCCGAGGGCGGCCCGCGCCTGTTCGACACCCCGGAGTTCCCGGACGAGTACAAGGAAGAAGCGGGCAACCACGCCGAGGTGCTGTACCTGCTGCGCGAGCAGCCGGCCGACCTCGACTGGTTCTACGTCAGCCCGGCCGCCGAGTTCGGCGCGTGGGTTCCGGGCGAGCGCACCGGGACGTTCCGCCTCGGCGGCGACGTCCTGCTGACCGACGAGAACGGCAAGTCCTTCATCGGCGGCGACGACTACGCGATCGCCTACGTCGACGAGATCGAGCAGCCGAAGCACAGCCGCGCGCGCTTCACGGTCGCTTACTGAGCTCCTCGATCACCGGGGCGAACGTTTCGAGCGCGGGCTCGAACACCGTGATGTACGAGAAGCCGTAGCGTTCGCGCCGGGCCACCAGCTGCCCGGCGATCTCCTCGACCGTGCCCAGCACCAGCTGCGGCGCGTCGAGGAGCTCGCCGGCGTCGGCCACGGCGCTCCGCTCGGTCTTCTCGTGCCACGCCTCGGCGGCCGCGCGCCGGTCGCCGGTGATCTCGACGTGCTGGACGAGCATGTTGTACTCGGTTTCGCGCGTCGCCCTGGCCCGGAAGAAGGCCACGCGCTCGTCCATCGCCTCGGCGTTGTCGAGCTTGAAGGTGCCCGGCGGCTTCCCGGGCTGCTGCCGGAGCCCGCCGAACCCGACGACGTCCGCGTGCCGGGCGGCGAGGTCGAGCACGCCGTCGCTGTTGCCCGCGATGAGCAGGCGGGGCTGGGCGATGCCTTCGTCGTCGAAGTGCTTTCGCAGGTAGCCGATGCTTTCGCCGAGGTAGCTGATGCGGGTGGCGGCGTTGTGCCACGGCAGGCCCGCGGCGTCGAACTCGGCCTTCATGTGCCCGGCGCCGAGCCCGAGGTCGAGGCGCCCGTCGAGCAGCGCGGCCGTCGTGGCGGCTTCGCGGGCGAAGAGCGCGAGGTTGTAGAAGGGCACGTTCGACACGAGCGTGCCCAGCCGCGGCCGCTCGGTGACGGCGGCCGCCATGGCCAGCACCGGGAAGGGCGCGAGGCGGCCGGCCCCGAGGTGATCGGGCACGGTGATGACGTCGTAGCCGAGTTCTTCGGCTCGGCGGCACCGCGCGATCCACTCGTCCCGGCCGCTGATCCCGCGGAGGCTGACGCCGAACTTGAAGTTCCCCATGCCGGCGACGCTAGCGCCGGGAGCCCCCGCCGGGCGCGGAGTTCGCGCCCGGCGGAAAGCGTCAGGCGTTGCCGTCGAAGAGCGAAGTCACCGAGCCGTCTTCGAAGACCTGCTGGATGGCTTCCGCCAGCATCGGGGCGATCGACAGGACCGTCAGGCCCGGGAACCGCTTCTCCGCCGGGATCGGCAGCGAGTTCGTCACGATGACCTCGCGCGCCTTGCACTGCGAAAGCCGCTCGGTCGCCGGGTCGGACAGGATGCCGTGGGTCGTCGCGATGACGACGTCCGCCGCGCCCTCGTCGATCAGGGCCTCGGTGGCCTTCACGATCGTGCCGCCGGTGTCGATCATGTCGTCGATCAGGACGCAGAGCTTGCCCTCGACCTTGCCGACCACGCGGTTGGCGACGGCCTGGTTCGGCTTGTCCGGGTCGCGCGTCTTGTGGATGAACGCGATCGGGCGGTCGCCCAGCGTCTGCGCCCACTTCTCGGCCAGCCGCACGCGGCCCGAGTCCGGCGAGACGACGGTGATGTCGGCGTCGCCGTAGGTCTTCTTGATGTGGTCCGCCAGCACGGTCTGCGCCATCAGGTGGTCGACCGGGCCGTCGAAGAAGCCCTGGATCTGCGCGGTGTGCAGGTCGACCGTCATGATCCGGTCGGCGCCCGCGGTCTTGAACAGGTCCGCGATCAGCCGCGCCGAGATCGGCTCGCGGCCCTTGTGCTTCTTGTCCTGGCGCGCGTAGGGGTAGAACGGCATCACGACGGTGATCCGCTTCGCGCTCGCCCGCTTGAGCGCGTCCACCATGATCAGCTGTTCCATCACGTACTCGTTGATGGGCGTGGTGTGCGCCTGGATGACGAAGGCGTCGGTGCCGCGGACGGACTCCTCGAACCGGACGAACAGCTCGCCGTTGGCGAACGTGTGCGCCGTCTGCGGGGTGATCGTCACGTTGAGGTGCTTGGCCACCTCTTCCGCGAGCTCCTGGTGCGCGCGACCGGAGAAGAGCATCAGATTCTTCTTCGGCGTGCCTTGCTTCGGACTCATGCTGGCGACTCCCCGTCGGTTCCTGCTGCTGACTCGGCGTCGAGGGCGGCCTGGGCCGCCTCCGCCGCGGGCGTACCCGGCCGGCGCCGGATCGCCCAGCCTTCGATGTTGCGCTGCGGCGGCGCCGACACCGCGAGTGTGCCCGGCGGGACGTCCTCGCGGATCACGGCACCCGCACCACTGTAAGCGCCGTCACCGACCTGCACCGGGGCGACGAACGTGTTGTCCGCGCCCAACCGGACATACGACCCGATAACGGTGCGGTGCTTGTGGACGCCGTCGTAGTTCACGAACACGCTGGAGCAGCCGATGTTGCTGTGCTCGCCGATCGTGGCGTCGCCGACGTAGGTCAGGTGCGGCACCTTCGTGCCGGCGCCGATGTCGGCGGACTTCGTCTCGACGAACGCGCCGAGCTTGCCCTTCTCGCCGAGCTTGGTGCCGGGCCGCAGGTAGGTGAACGGGCCGACGGTGACGCCGTCGCCCAGTTCGGAGTCCGAGCCGTGCACGCGCACCACCGAGGCGCGGGCCCCGATGGTCATGTTCGTCAGGGTGCTGTCCGGTCCGACCGTCGTGCCCTCGCCGACCGACGTCGTGCCCTTGAGCTGCACGCCCGGCTCGATGACGACGTCGCGGGAGAGGGTGACGCCGGCGTCGATCCACGTCGAGGCCGGGTCGACGACCGTGACGCCCTCGCGCTGCCAGCGCCGCACGATCCGGCGGTTCAGCTCGGCGCCGAGCACCGACAGCTGGACGCGGTCGTTGACGCCCTCGGTCAGCCACGGGTCGTCGACGACGAGCGCGCCGACGTGCAGCCCGTCGCCGTTCGCGATGCCCAGCACGTCGGTGAGGTAGAGCTCGCCCTGTGCGTTGTCGGTCGAGAGCCGCGAGAGGCCGTCACGCAGCACGGCGGCGTCGAAGGCGTAGACCCCCGAGTTGATCTCGGTGATCTCCGCCTGCTCGGCGGTGGCGTCCTTGTGCTCGACGATCCCGGTGACCTTGCCCGCCGCGTCGCGCACCATGCGGCCGTAGCCGGTCGGGTCGGCGACCACGGCGGTGAGCACGGTGACCGCGTTCTTCGCCTCGGTGTGCTCTTCGAGCATGGCGCGCAGGGTCTCGGTGTCGAGCAGCGGGACGTCGCCGTAGCTGACGAGCACGGTGCCGGTCAGGTCGGCGGGCAGGGTGGCGAGCGCGCACGAGACGGCGTGGCCGGTGCCCTGCTGCCGGTCCTGCACCGCGGTGCCGACCGGGCGGCCGAGGGCGTCGGCGACCTGCGCGAGGCGCTCGCCGACCAGTTCGCGGCCGTGGCCGACGACGACCACGAGGTGCTCGGGCGCCAGGCCGGCGGCGGCCCGGACGGCGTGCTCCACCAGGGATCGCCCGGCGATGGGGTGCAGCACCTTGGGCGTCGACGAACGCATGCGGGTGCCCTCACCCGCGGCGAGGATCAACGTGCTCAGCGGGCCGGTCAACGGCGCTCCCAACGGTTACCAAAGGGTGGCTTCTGTCGGGCACCGATCCTAACTGTGGTCTTCGGCGTCCCACGCGGGGTCGGTCGGAGGGGCTTCGCTCGCCCACGCCGCGGCGGGGTCGGCGGCCATCGAGTTCGCCGACGCCACCTGGTTGCCGCCACCGCGTTTCGCCTGGTACATGGCCGCGTCCGCGCGGGCGAGGACCTGCTCGCCGCGTTCCTGCGGCCGCAGCGAGACGAGCCCGATCGACAGCGTGACGCCGTGCGAGAGGTGGTGCGGCAGGCCGGCGACGGACTTCACGGCGCGGCCGAGCGCCATCTTCGCCGCGGACGCCGGCGTGCCCGGCAGCAGCACGATGAACTCGTCGCCGCCGTAGCGGGCCACGAGGTCGTCGCCGCGCAGCGCGTCACGAAGCGTGCTCGCGACGACACGCAGCACGTTGTCACCCTCGGCGTGCGACTGCTTGTCGTTGACGCCCTTGAAGCCGTCGAGGTCGACCAAGGCGACGGCGAGCGGCTGCGCGTCGGCCGACGAGGCGAGCTGGCGCAGCTTCTCGTCCAGCGCGCGCCGGTTCGGCAGGCCGGTGAGCGGGTCCTGCAGCGCCTGCTGGGTGATCGCGCCGTGCTCGGCGGACAGCCGTTCGTGCTCGCGGCGGGCGTTCAGCGTGGCGATCTGCGACTCGCGCAGGCTCCACATCTCGGACTCGAGCCGGGTGGCGTAGTCGATCAGCGACTGGCTCGCGCCGGACGCGTAGTCCGGGCTCGTGTCCAGCCGGGCCAGCTCGCGGGCGATGTTCAGCCGCATCGACGGCTGCGAGGTGTCGTCGCCGAGGGACTCGCGCGCCGAGCGCAGCACGTCGAGGGCCTCTTCGCGGCGGCCGCCCTTGTCCAGGCAGCGGGCCAGCGCGATCGCGACGATCTCGCGTTCGCCCGGGTAGCCGGTGCCTTCGTGCAGCTGGCGGAGCCGGTCGATCTGGTCCGTGGTCGGGCTGTGCAGCGCCTGCGCGGCGGCGAGGACACCGACCTGGTCGACGGCGGAGACGTTCGCCTTCCGCGGGAACAGCGACTCGGTGAACGGGCCCTCCGCGGCGACCGCCATGGACGCGGCGGTGCGGAACTTCTCGGCGCTCTCGTCGTACTCGTCGATGCGCTCCAGCCGCAGGCCCCAGCCCAGCAGCATCTTGACGCGGTTCATCAGCTGCAGCGTGATCTCGTGCGGGCTCGCGCTCTCGCGGATCGCGCTCGCGGCGCGGCCGATGACCTCCTCGGCGGCTTCGTAGACGCCGAGCTGGTTCAGCACGATCCAGCAGTCGTTCAACGTCGACCACAGCATCCGGTTCCACTGGCGGATGCCGACCTGCCGGTTCGGGATCGCGGAGTCGTCGAGGATCGCCAGCGCGCGGGCGATCTCGGTGAGCGCGGGGTCCTCCTGCGCGGCGATCACGAGCCGGCGCCCGCGCAGCGCGTGCGCGTCGGCCCGCAGCAGCGCGAGGCCGTGGCGCCGGGTGTGCGCGAGCATCTCGTCGAGCCGCGGCTCGGCCTCGGCGGCCAGTCCCCTGGTGATCAGCCGTGCGATCGCGGAAGCGCGCAGCAGCTGCGCGACCATGGTCGGCTCGCCGCGGCGCTGGGTCTCGTCGAGCAGCTCGTCCATCAGCTCGACGATCTGGAGCTGCTGGGCGTACTCCTGCCGCTGGACCGCGGCGATCAGTTCCCGCGCGCGCCCGACGAGCCAGGCGTCGGACATCTCGGCCAGTGCGGGACGCCTGGCCGCCACCGGGTCGGTCGCCTCGTCGGTCAGCGCCAACCTCCCGGTCTCGTGGTTCGGGTCCTTACTGCTGCTCCGCCGCCAGGATTCGAACCTGAACTGTCAGAACCAAAATCTGAAGTGCTGCCGATTACACTACGGCGGATCGAACCAGGTCAGGATAGCGACGATCGGGTGTCGTCCGCGCGGGGGATGCGTTAGCGGCCCGTCCGCCGGGTACCCGGGTTCGAACACCAGGTGTGGCTTCGGGCACTCCCCAGTGGCTCGAACCTCCTGTACCGTAACTTACGGCATCGTAGGTTAGGTCACCCTTGGCAAAAGGGCACCCGTGTAGGAAGAAGTGAAGCGTATGACGGCCACGCTCGACCGCTCTCAGCCCGCTGGGGAGCCTGCGGCCCCCAAGGGCCCCAAACCCGTCATCGAAGGCACGCGCGGAATCGGCGTGCAGCTGTCGGTCTACTTCGGCGTGATCGCGCCGCTGGTGGCACTGCTGGTCGCGGTGCCGTTCGCCTGGGGCTGGGGACTGAGCTGGGTCGACGTCGGCATCTTCGTGGTGTTCTACGCGATCAGCGGGCTCGGCATCACGGTGTCGTACCACCGCTACTTCACGCACGGCTCGTTCAAGGCCAAGCAATGGCTGCGCGTGGTCATGGCCATCGCGGGCAGCATCGCCCTGCAGGGCCCGGTGATCACCTGGGTCGCCGACCACCGCCGCCACCACGCGTTCTCCGACCGCGACGGCGACCCGCACTCGCCGTGGGCGTTCGGCACCTCGCCGTGGGCCATCGCCAAGGGCTTCTGGCACGCGCACATGGGCTGGCTGTTCGAGCGCGACCAGACGAACGCCGAGCGCTTCGCGCCGGACCTCGTCAAGGACCCGGCGATCAAGAAGGTCGACGACCTGTTCTGGCTGTGGGCGCTGGTCAGCCTGATGCTGCCGGCGTTGCTCGGCGGGCTCATCTCCTGGTCGCTGTGGGGCGCCGTGACGGCGTTCTTCTGGGCGGGCCTGGTGCGCATCTGCGTGCTGCACCACGTGACCTGGTCGGTCAACTCGATCTGCCACATGATCGGCGAGCGCCCGTTCGCCGCCCGTGACAAGTCGGCGAACTTCTGGCCCCTGGCCATTTTCTCGTTCGGCGAGTCGTGGCACAACCTGCACCACGCCGACCCGACGTCCGCGCGCCACGGCGTCAAGCGCGGCCAGATCGACATCTCCGCGCGGCTGATCTGGATCTTCGAGAAGTTCGGCTGGGTGCACGACGTCCGCTGGCCGACCCCGCAGCGCCTGGCCCGTATCGCGACGGAAAAGGGCTAGTCAACTAGGCTGCGACGGTGGCGGGGAGACGACGTTCGAAGCGTGAGCAGCAGGTCACCGGGGCGCGTCCGGCCGCCCCGGTGGCGCGGGTGCGGATGACCGGCAGCGAACGGCGCCGTCAGCTGCTGAACGTGGCCAGGGCGCTGTTCGCCGAAAAGGGTTTCGACGGCACGTCGATCGAGGAGATCGCGCACCGCGCCAACGTGTCGAAACCCGTGGTGTACGAACACTTCGGCGGCAAAGAGGGCATCTACGCGGTGGTCGTCGACCGCGAAACGCAGCTGCTGCTGGACCGCATGGTCTCGACGCTGCACGGCGGCCACCCCCGCGTGATGCTCGAACAGGCGGCGACGGCGTTGCTGTCCTACGTCGAGGATTCCCACGACGGCTTCCGCATCCTGGTCCGCGACTCCCCGGTGGCGAGCTCGACGGGCACGTTTTCGACGGTGCTGAACGACATCGCGAGCCAGGTCGAGCACATCCTGGCCCAGCAGTTCGCGGCCCGCGGGTACGACGAGAAACTGGCGGCGCTGTACGCACAGGCGCTGGTGGGAATGGTGGCGCTGACCGGCCAGTGGTGGCTGGACGCGCGCAAGCCGAAGCGCGACGAAGTCGCGGCCCACCTGGTGAACCTGGCGTGGAACGGGCTGTCCCACTTGGAGCACAAGCCGAAGCTGCGGCTGGGCTAGCTGTGATGTTCAGGGACGTTGTCCCGAGCTGAGGTGACCCGGTGACGGCCTGTCGTGCAGACAGGTGAAGGCCTCCGGTTGTGAAGTGGAGCTGTCTAGGAACCGCTCCACCCGTCCGGAGGCCTTCGCGTCCCACCCTAATGCCACTCTGACCCCACGCACCCGGCTACGACTGGCCCGCCTGATCGTCGAAGAGGGCTGGACCTGCACCGCGGCGGCGAAGATCTTCATGGTCGCCGCCAGGACCGCCCGCAAGTGGGCCGATCGCTACCGCGCCGAAGGTGTGGCCGGGATGGCCGACCGCAGCCCGACCAAGACCTCACCCGCGCTCGTGCGCCGAATCGTGCGGATGAGGTGGCGGCAGCGGCTGGGCCCGATCCAGATCGCCGGACGGCTTGGCCTGCAGGCCTCGACCGTGCATGCGGTGCTGGTGCGGTGCCGGATCAACCGGTTCTCCCGCATCGACCGGGTCACCGGTGAACCGCTGCGCCGCTACGAGCACGCTTATCCCGGCTCGCTGATCCATGTCGATGTCACCAAGTTCGGCAACATCCCCGACGGCGGCGGCCACCGGTTCGTCGGCCGCGCCCAGGGCGACCGCAACCGAGCCGCGACACCGGGCAAGCCCCGCAACGCCTACCGCAACCCCAAGATCGGGACCGCGTTCGTGCACACCGTGCTCGACGACCACTCCCGCGTCGCCTACGCCGAAATCCACGCCGACGAAACCGCCGCCATCGCCATCGCCATCGCGGTACTGCGCCGGGCGGTGGCCTGGTTCGCGGCGTCAGCGTCGAACGGGTGCTATCGGACAACGGCTCGGCTTACCGGTCCCATGCCTGGCGCGACACCTGCGCCGATCTGGGGATCACGCCGAAACGGCCCCGGCCTCACCGGCCGCAGACCAACGCTAAGATCGAGCGTTTCCACCACACTCTGAGTGAGGGATGGGCTTACGCCCGTTTCTACTCGTCCGAGACCTTGCGCCGGGCCGCGTTACCGGGGTGGCTGCACTTCTGCAATCGTCACCGACCCCACAGCTCAACCGGCGGCAAGCCGCCGGTCACCCGGCTGACCAACCTCCCTGGACATCACAGCTAGCTGAGCTCGCCGGTTTCGTGCAGGTGATCGAAGATGATCTTGTCCACGGCCGAGACCCGGTCCCGGTCGGCGTAGGTCAGCCAGGCGACTTCTTCGATCTCGCTGCTCGCTTCGAGCGTTCCCCGGTAATCCGCGGTGTAGCAGGTCATCCGGACGGGGATGCCGGCGTGGCCGTGCGCCTCCGCCTCGAAGACGCCTGCCGGGGCGATCGACTCGGGGGTGATCGCCACGTCGAGTTCCTCGTGGATCTCGCGGATGAGCGTCTCGGTGTCCGACTCGCCGGGCTCGCGCTTGCCGCCCGGGAGGTAGTACACGTCCTTGCCGCGGGAGCGCGTGCTGAGGATCCGGCCGTCCACCGGGTGGAGCCAGGCGATCTTGTCGATCACCGCAGCTCGCCGTTGTCGTGCAGGTGGTCGAAGATCAGCTGGGCGACCAGGGAAACCCGCGGGCGGTCCGCGTGGGTGAGCCACGCGATCTCCTCGATCTCGCTGCTCGCCTTGAGCGTTCCGCGGTACTCCGCCGTGTAGGCCGTCGTCCGGACCACCGTGCCCGCCGCTTTGCCGTGCGCCTGGCCTTCGAACGTGCCCGCCGGCGCGATCGACTCCGGCGTGATCTCCACGTCCAGCTCTTCGCGGATCTCGCGGACGAGCGTCTCGGCATCCGATTCGCCGGGCTCGCGCTTGCCACCCGGGAGGTAGAACTTGTCCCTGCCCTTCGAGCGCGCGGCCAGGACCTTGCCGTCCGCCAGGTGCACCCACGCGACCTTGTCGATCACGACAGGGCCGCCAGCGCCTCGTCCGTCGTCACGACCGTGCCGAGGCGCGGGAAGATCTTCGTGAGCGCGTTCTCGTGCGAGATTTCGGAAAGCGCTGTCATCGCGTCGGAGACCGCCACCGTGTCGTAGTCGTGGTCGGAAGCCGCGCGCAGGGTCGACTCGACGCCGAACTCCGTCGCGATGCCGCCGAAGTACACCGTGCGGACGCCCTTGCCGCGCAGGAACTCGTCCAGGTCGGTGCCGGCGAAGCCGCCGATCGTGTACTTCGTGACGATCTTGTCGTCCTGCGCGTCGAAGACCAGTTCGTTGCCCGGCGGGTTGTCCGGCCGGGACACCTGCACGACCACCACCGGCGCGCCCGCCCCGCGGAAGGCGTCCCGCAGGCGCAGCGCGTTCGCGACGACGTCTTCGCCGCGGTACGGCGTGGTCGGCAACGCGACGATCCGCTCCTGCAGGTCGACGAGCACGAGTGCGGACGTGGCCGGATCGATCTTGGTCATGCCCCGATCCTAGGCACTAGGGTCGGGGCATGGGGAACAACAGGGAAGTCGTGGTGACCGGCGGCGGCACGGGTATCGGCTACGCGGTGGCGGCCGCGTTCGCCGGCGAGCGCGTCACGATCACCGGCCGCCGCGAACAGGTGCTCACCGAAGCCGCGACGCTGCTGGGCGCGCGGCCCGTCGTGTTCGACGCCGCCGACCCCGCGGCCGTCGAAGCCGCACTGGCGGAGTTGCCGGAGCGCGTCGACGTGCTCGTCAACAACGCCGGCGGCAACACGGACTTCCTCGACACCGGCGGCGAAGGGCTGGCCGGCTTCGCGGCCGCGTTCGAGCGGAACCTCCGGTCCAATGTGGTCAGTGCGGCCCTGGTGACGCACGCGTTGCGCGAGCGTTTCGCCGACGGCGCCCGGATCGTGACGATCGGCTCGATCGCCGCCCACACCGGCGCGGGCTCGTACGGCGCCGCGAAGGCCGCGGTCGAGGGCTGGAACGTGGGCGTGGCCAGGGAGTTCGGGGCGCGCGGGATCACCGCGAACGTCGTCGCGCCCGGGTTGGTCGGGGACACGGAGTTCTTCCACGGGCAGCTCAGCGACCGCCGTCGCGAGTGGCTGGTCGGCAACACGATGAACAAGCGGCCGGGCACGCCGGAAGACGTGGCGGCGGTGGTGGCGTTTCTGGCGAGCCCCGCCGCCGGGCACGTCACCGGCCAGGTGGTGCACGTCAACGGCGGGGCTCACCTGGGCAACTGAAGGCTTCCGGGCCCCGGCCGGAGCCGGGGATCGTGGCTGGAGGCCGGTCCCCGATCGCCAGGTCGGCGATGGCGCCCGGGGACCGGCGCGGTGCTGCCGCGGGAACGCTATCTTCGGACCGCGTCCAACACTCGTCGGGGGCGGGCGAAAACTCTTGGTACGAACCATGTTCCGCGTTCAAGCGCCGGGGCGACAGTGTCCCGGGCACCGGCTCGGTGTGTTTTTTCCATGATCACGCGGCGGGATCCGCAGCAGCTTGTCGAGGGTGCGGGCGGCGGAACGCCGGGTCGATCGCTTCGGGGCGAACACCGTGGCGAGAGCGACGACGGCGACGACCGACAGCACCGCGACGAGCACACCGGCACCCAGGAGGAGCACCAGCCGGTCACCGGCCATCGCGGCGACGGTGCCCGACACGACCACGTGCCGGGCGACTCCCCGACGTGCGTCCGCTGACTTCATGGAGACAGTCAGCCAGACGCGCCGGAGTTTTTCCGGGGGAACTTCGCGGGGTTCTAAAGTGGGTGTCATGGTCCGGAGTGGTCCGAGCGTCGCCGACCGTGCGCTGCTCGGCGAGCTGGCCGCACGGGGGTTGCGGGTGTCGCCGGCCCAGCTCGAGCGCTGGCGGGCACGTGGTCTGCTGCCCCGCAACGAACGCCGTGGTCGCGGACGTGGGCCCGGAGCGACTTCAACTGTCCGAACGGGGGCGCTCGAGGCCGCAGAAGCGCTGGCCAGGCGTACCCGGCAAGGGCGGGACGTGCGATTCGCCGTGGTGGACTGGTTCGCCGACGCCGGGCGCCCCGCGCTGAACGGGACACCGGTACCGGAACCCCCGGACGACGCGGTGCGGGACGCGCTGACCTGGGTTCTCGAAGGAGATCCGTTCTATTCGCTGCTCCGGGGTGCTCGCTCGGCGAGGACCGACGAGGACCGGGACGAGGTGTACCGGGTCATCGACGACTTCGTCGAGAGGCACGGCGCGTTGGAGCGCCCCCTTGACCCGGCGCTGGTGCGCAGCGCGCTCCTCGCGGGGGACGACCTTCCCGACGGTGCGGGGACGCCCGACGAGCTGCGCTCGGCGACGATCCAGCTCACCGCGGCGACCGCCTGGGGGATGGACGAGCTCGGTTCGGACCTGTACTTCGCGGTGTTCGCCCGTCTCTTTTCGGCCGAGACGATTTCGGCGGATTCGTTGGCGGAACTGTTCGAATCGCCTTCGGGCGGTGCGAACCTGAAGGCGGCGATGCGCGCGATCGCGAGCCACGATCCGGTCGAGGCGGTGCGTCGGGCAACCGCCGATGAGCTTCGCGCGGCTCGGACGGTCTCCGGCCTGCTGAACGGCTTCGGCGCCTTTTACTTCTTCCACGCCTTGCAGATGCCGGATACGCCGGGGCTGGCCCGGTTGCGCGCGGAGATCGACGCGCTGGGCATGCGTGATCTGTTGCTCACGCGGGCGGCCCACGCGTTGCGCACGCGGGGCTATGCGACAGGTGTCGTTTCTTGTCTCGACCGCTCCATGGCGAACCTGGCCGGGCATCTTCTCCGGCTGGTCAAGGAGGGCCCTCATCTGCTGGGCCGTCCGGACACCGAGCACGACGCCCACGCCTACATGGCGGAGTGGATCTCCGCTGTCGACGGGCTCAGGCGGGCGTGACCTTCAGCAGCTTGTCGTCCGTTCCGTCCGAAGTCGTCACGTACAGCGCGCCGTCCGGGCCGCTTCGGGCGGCTCGGAGGCGGCCGAACTTGTCGTCGAACTCCGGGGGGAGGGTTACGTCCAGGACCTTGCCCGCCGGGTCCAAGTGGTACAGCAGGAGCTTCTGGCCCTTCAGCGCCACCACGACCAGGGCGCCGTCGTTCTTGCCCCACTGGGGGCCGGTCAGGAAGGCGTTGCCGCTGATGGCCTCGGTGATCTTGCCGGAGGTCCACAGTGGACTTACGGCGTCCGGGAAGCGCTTGAGGTCCGTCATCGGGACGCTCTCGTCGTAGCTCGAGTCCGTGCCGCCCTTGGACGGGTCCCAGCCGTAGTTGGCGCCCGGCTTGAGGAGGTTGACCTCGTCGTCGAAGGTCGGGCCGTGCTCGGCTGTGATGACCTGGCCGCTGCCCGGGCGGATCGCCACGCCCTGGACGTTGCGGTGGCCGTAGGTGTAGATCAGCCGCTCGTGCGGGTCGGTCGACGTGATGAACGGGTTGTCCGGCAACGGGCTGCCGGTCTTCGCGTCCAGTCGCAGGACCTTGCCGCCGAGGGAGTGGCGGTCCTGGGCGATCGACGCGCGGGCGGTGTCGCCCGTGCCGACCAGCAGGGCGCCGTCCGGGGCGAACGTCGGGCGGCAGCCGGAGTGGCGGCCGCTCGGGTTCACCGGCAAGCCGGTCAGCAGGTTCTTCACCTTGGTCGCGCTCGCGCCGTCGTCGGCCAGCTTCCACGTGACCAGCCGGATGTCGACGGCCTTGCCGCCCTCCTGGTGGTCCTGGCACGTGATGAACTCGCGGCTGGTCGCGAAGTCGGGGCTGACGACCATGCCGAGCAGCCCGCCTTCGCCCTCGACCAGGACGTCGGAGAAGTCGGCGCGGACTTCCGTCGCCGTTCCGCCGCGGACCAGCGCGAGCTTGCCGGGCCGCTGCGGCACGAGGATGCCGCCGTCGGGCAGGAACCCGATGTCCCAGCCGTGCTCGAGCCCGGCCGTCACCGTCTCGACCTTGAACTTCCCGCTCGTGGCCGCCGGGGTCGCCGCGGGCGGGACGCTCTGGACCGGCTCGCTCGCCGCCCCCGTACAGCCCGCGACCAGCACGGACACGACACCGATGAGACCCAGCACACGCCGCATAGGGTTCATCCTGCCATCAACCGGTGAAATCACCGTTCGCCACCGCGCGCGTGAGGAACTCCAGGTCGCGCGCGTCCGGGAGGTAGTGCCCCGCGCCCGGCGGCAGGTCGACCTCGGCGCCGGCCGCCTCGAGCCGCCGTTTCGTCGTCGCGGAGTCGACCATGGCGTCGGCCGCCCCGGCGACCGCGTACACGGGCATGGTCAGCCGGCCCAGCGCCGCGTCGCCGAAGACCGGGAACGGCCCGGTGCGGTACCGGTAGTTCGCCGCCACGAGCAGCTGGTGCTCGACGATCGGCGACGACTCCGGCTCGCCCAGCGCCCCCGCCACGGACCTCCGCCGCCCCTTCTCACCCAGCAGCCCCAGCAGCACGGCCTTGACGACGAAGCCCTTCTTCATCGGGCCCAGCCCGATCGGGCACCGCAGCGCCAGCGCCGTGACACGCGCGGGCCGCCGGATCGCGTAGTCGAGCGCGAGCCAGCCGCCGAACGACGACGTCAGGAAAGCCGACCGGGCCACCGCGAAGTGGTCGAGCACCGCGTCCAGCCACGCCGCGTACCGGTCACCCTCGAGCGGTGGCCGCGCCTCGGCACTCAGCCCCGGCTCGCCGATGACGTCGACCGCGTACACCCGGAACGCCCCGGCCAGCTCCGGCATCCGCTCGGCCCACTCCGCCGAGTTGCTCCCGGAGCCGTGCAGCAGCACCAGCGGCGGTGCGCTCTCCGGGCCGGACACCAGGACGAACGTCTCGCCCGCCGGCGTCGGCACCCGCACTTCCTCGTGGGGGACGGGCCAGGCCCGCAGGGCGCCGAGGTAACGCTCCCTGAGCAGGCGCGCACCGGCGTCACTCTTGTAGATCGTCATGCAAACTACTCTAAACTACCCTACAAGTGAGTTGGATAGGGAACGATCAGGAACCTGGGCGTACCAGTCCGGACTCGTAGGCGAACACCACCGCGTGCACCCGGTCGCGCAGCCGCAGCTTGCCGAGGATCCGCCCGACGTGCGTTTTCACCGTCGTCTCGCCGATGTAGAGCTTCGCGGCGATCTCGCCGTTAGAGAGCCCGCGCGCGATGAGCCCCAGCACGTCCTTCTCGCGGTCGGTCAGCGCGCCGAGCCGGGCGGTGTCCACTGGGTCGCGCTCGTCGGCGAGGTACCGGTCGAGCAGCCGCCGCGTGACCGACGGCGACACCATCGAGTCACCCCGCAGCACCCCGCGGATCGCCACGAGCATCTCTTCCGACGGCGCGTCCTTCACCAGGAACCCGCTGGCCCCGCCGCGCAACGCCGCGTACGCGTACTCGTCGAGGTCGAAGGTCGTGATGATCAGGACGCGCACTTCCGGCAGCTCGGCGCAGATCCGCGCGGTTGCCGCGACGCCGTCGAGCACCGGCATCCGGACGTCCATCAGCACCAGGTCGGGCCGCAGCTCCCGGGCCATGGCGACGGCCTCCTCGCCGTTGGCCGCCTCGCCCGCGACGACGAGGTCGTCCTGGCTTTCGACGATCATCCGCAGCCCGACGCGGACCAGCTGCTGGTCGTCGCAGAGCAGGATCCGGGTGGTCACGGCCCGACCACCAGGCTCGCGCACACGCGGTACCCGCCGTCGGGAAGCGGCCCGGTGGTCAGTTCGCCGTGGTACATCTCGACGCGCTGGCGCATCCCGGCCAGCCCGTGCCCGGACGACGGCAGGGCGGGGGCCGGCGACGCGCGGCCGCCGGTGTTCGTCACCTCGATCCGGACCCGCGGTGGCTCGAAGGCGACGCGGACGTGGCCCGTCGCGTCGGCCGGGGCGTGCTTGATCATGTTGGTCAGTGCCTCCTGGACGATCCGGTACGCCTGCAGCGCGGCACTCGCGGGCAGCTCGCCCGGGTCGCCGGTGACGTCGAGCGCGACGTCCCGCCCGGACTGCCCGACGAGCTCGCGCAGTTCGTCGAGCGTCGGCTGCGGACTGCGTGCCGCCTGGCCGGCGTGCAGGACTTCGAGCAGCCGCCGCAGTTCGGCCAGCGCGTCCCGGCCGGTGTGGACGATCGTGTCGAGCGTGCGGTCGACGACCGCGGGATCGCGGTGCCGGGCGAGCTTCGCGCCTTCGGCGTTCAGCACGATCACGCTCATGCTGTGCGCGACGACGTCGTGGAGCTCGCGCGCGATCCGGGTGCGCTCCTCCGCGACCGCGGCCCGCGACTGGGCTTCGCCGCGTTTCTCCTCCTCCGCGGTCAGCTGTTCCTTGGCGCGGAAGAACTCCCCGAGCGCCCACGCCGCGATGTGCAGCGGCCAGATGCCGATGATGGTGATGGTCGGGTTGTCGGTGTAGGTACCCCAGAGGAAGCCCCACTCCCAGCCGAGCGCGAAGACCGCGACGGCGATCACCGCCGCGAACCGCCGGTCGCCCAGCTTCACGAGGTTGAACAGCACGACCGCCATGGCCAGTTCGGTGCGGCCGCGGTCGTACGCCCAGATCTCGTTGAGGTACACGCACGCGGCCCCGGCGACGATCAGCACCGCGGCCGTGCGCGGGAACCGCCGCCGCACGACCACCGGGAGCACGAAGACCATCGAGAGCGCGCGGACCGCCCAGGGGGTGTCCCCGGCCCAGTTCGGCGCGAGGAACAGGAACACCGCGTACAGCGGGAGATCCACTGTCCACCGGTGTCCGCGCACCCACTTCACGAGTCGTTCCACGCCACCGAACGTAACGCGGCGACCGGGCCCGCGTCGTCATCACTTCGGTCCGACCGGGTCCTCCCGAAGGAGGACACGACCGGTCGATCCGGCGGATTCGCGGCCACCCCCGCCGTTCCTAGCGTCGGGACCATGTCGATCACCAGTGAATTCCTCCGCCACCCGCTGCTGACGGGCGCGATCGCGCCCAGCTCGCCGCGCCTGGCGGAACCGATGACGGCGGGCCTCGGCCTGGAACGCGCGACGCGGGTCGCCGAGCTGGGCCCGGGCACCGGCGTCTTCACCGAAGCGGTCCTCGCGCTGCTCCGCCCCGAAGCGCGCCTGACCGCCGTCGAGATCAACCCGCGTTTCGCCGACGCGCTCCGCCAACGCTTTCCGCAGGTCGACGTCGTCACCGGCTCGGCGGAGCACCTCGAGCCCGACGGCGTCGACGTCATCGTCTCCGGGCTGCCGTGGACGGCCATGACCGCGGCCCGGCAGCAGCGCATCCTCGACGCGGTCGTCGCGGCACTGGCCCCGGCCGGCCGGTTCACGACGTTCGCGTACGCCCACGCGGCCTGGACCCCGCCCGCGCGCCGCTTCGCCGCTTCACTGCGAAGCCGTTTCGCCGTCGTGGAACGGACTTCGGTGGTCTGGGGCAACCTGCCGCCCGCGTTCGTCTACCGCGCGGCGCTCCCGGTCGCGGTGGGGAGGGCCCGGCGTGGACAGCCTGCTGCGGCCGCTGCTTGACGCACCCCCGGCGGTCGTCTACCTGGTCTGCGCGCTGGTGATCGCCGCGGAAACCGCGCTGCTGCCGGGAATCGTGCTGCCGACGCTGTCGACGTTGCTGCTGATGGGTTTCCTCGCCGAGCGCGGCACGCTCGACTTCGGGCTCGCGCTGGCGGTGGCGGTCGCGGCGGCCGTCCTCGGCGACCAGCTCGCCTACTTCGAAGGACGGCACTGGGGGCCGCGGCTCGCGCGGCGCGTCGGCCGGGAGCGGTGGGACCGCGCGGAGTCGGTGCTCGCGCGGTACGGCGTCCCGGCGGTGATCGCCGGCCGCTGCCTGGTGGGGCTGCGGACGCTGGTGCCGCGCGTCGCGGGCTCGGCGGCGATGCCGTACCGCCGGTTCGCGGCGGGCAGCGTGGCGGCGGCGGTGCTGTGGGCGGGCGCGGAACTGCTGATCGGTCACACGACGGCGCTGGTCCTCTGAAGCCGTTCCGCGGTCTCGGCGTCCGCGGGCAGGAAGGTCTCCAGCTTCAGCTCCGACACCGTCACGTCCGCCGCCGTCGCGAACGTGGTGATCGCCGTGATCAGCCGCAGCTCGCCGGCGGAACTGGCCAGCCGGACCGGCACCGCGAACCCCAGGTGCTCCGGGCCCGGCGCGGTCGACGGCGGCAGGTAGCCCTCCAGCTCGGCGAGCTGGGCGGCCAGCCGCTCGTCCGGGATGCGGGCGAGGTCGTTGCGGAGGCGCTCGAGGATGTGCCGCGCCCAGTCGTCGAGGTTGCGCACGCGCGGCGCCATCCCACGCGGGTGCAGCGCGAGCCGCAGCGTGTCGACCGGTTCTTCGAGCAGTTCCGGCGCGACACCCTCGGTGAGCAGCGTGAAGGCGTCGTTCTTCGCGACGAGCACGCCGTAGCGGTCGACGACGATCGCGGGGTAGGGGCGGTGGCCGTCGAGCAGCCGCCGCAGCCCGTCGAGCACCGGCCGGATCGCCGGGTCGCCGAGCCGCGTCTCGGGGTACGTCGGGGCGTAACCGGCGGCGTGGAGCAGGCCGTTGCGCTCGCGCAGCGGCAGTTCGAGGGACTCGGCGACGCGCAGCACCATGCCGCGGCCGGGCACCGACCGCCCGCTTTCCATGAAGCTCACGTGCCGCTGCGTCGTGCCCGCGCGCAACGCCAGGTCGAGCTGGCTGAGCCGCCGCCGCGTGCGCCAGTCCTTGAGCGCCGTTCCGAAGTCCACGGGCCCATCCTGCTCGTCCGGTCCATTCCTCGCGGGGAATTGAGGGCATACCCCTTTTTCCGCGACGCTTCGGCCATGACGAAATACGGCCTGGTCGTGCCGACCTACCAGCCCATCCTCGACGCCGGGCGGACCGCGCCCGAGCTGGTCGGCGTCGCCGTCGAAGCGGAACGCCTCGGCCTCGACTCGGTGTGGGTGGGCGACACCCTCGCGCGGGCGCCGCTGGACGCGTTCACCATGCTGAGCGCCTTCGCCGCCCGGACTTCCCGGGTGACACTGGGGACGTCCGCGCTGCTCCCGGCGTTGCGGGACCCGGTGCTCTCGGCGAACCAGCTGCTGTCGCTCGACCTGCTCAGCGGCGGCCGGCTCACGGTGGCGGCCGGCGCGGGGTTCGCCGGGCGCAGCGAGCCGGAGTTCGCGTTCGTGGGGGTGCCGTGGGAGCGGCGGCGGGCCCGCCTGGACGACATCGTGGGCCTGTGGCGGGCGGCGTGGCGCGGCGAATCGTCGTTCCACGGCGAGGTCCTGCACTACGACTCCCTGCCCGCGTTCCCCTCGCCGGCGCGGGACGGCGGCCCGCCGGTGTGGCTGGCCGCGTACACGCCGGGGGCGCTGGAGCGGGTCGGCCGGCTCTACGACGGCTGGCTGCCGTACCCGCCGGATCCCGCGGACTACGTGTCCGGCCTGGCCCGGATCCGCGCGCGGGCGACACGCGCGGTGACGCCCGCGTTGTTCGCGACGGTCCTGGTCGAGGACGATCCCGTGCGGGGCCGCGAGCTGCTGGAGGAGTACTGCCTGCGCAACTACGGGATGCCCGCCGACTTCGTCCAGGGCATCCAGATGCAGGTGACCGGGAGCGCCGCGGAGGTCGCTTCGCGGCTGCGGGAGTACGAAGGCGCGGAGCACGTTCTGCTGCGGATCGCGAGCACCGACCCGAAGGTGTTCGACGAGCAGCTGAGCAGGGTCGCGGAGGTGGCGGAACTGCTGCGCGACCAGCGGTGACCGGAAACTTGTCGGGGGTGGCACGTAGGCTGGGATCGTGACCGAAGCTCCATTGTCCGGACTCCTCACCGCCATCCTTCCCGACCCGGCACTGCGCGGCGTGGTCGAGCGCGCCGGCGCGCCGCTGCTCGAACTGCAGGGCCCGATCGCCGCCCGGCAGCTCGTCGCGGCCGCCCTCGCGGCGGACGACGGCGCGGGCAAACCCGTGCTCGCCGTGACCGCCACCGGCCGCGAGGCCGACGAGCTGACCGCGTCCCTCGGCGCGCTGCTGGGCAAGCACCGCGTCACCGACTTCCCGAGCTGGGAGACCCTTCCGCACGAGCGGCTCTCGCCCCGCGCGGACACCGTCGGGCGCCGCCTGGAGGTGCTGCGCCGGCTCAAGACGGGGGACGACTCCCTCCGCGTGGTCGTCGCGACCGTCCGCAGCCTGATCCAGCCGATGGCGCCCGGCCTCGGCTCGCTCGAGCCGATCGACCTCGTCGTCGGCGAAGAGGAGCCGTTCGAGGAGCTCCTCGAACGGCTCGTCGAACTGGCGTACACCCGCGTCGACATGGTCGAGAAGCGCGGCGAGTTCGCCGTCCGCGGCGGCATCCTCGACCTGTTCGGCCCGACCGCGCAGCACCCCGTCCGCGTCGAGTTCTGGGGCGACGAGGTCAGTGAGATCCGCGCGTTCGCCGTCTCCGACCAGCGGTCGCTGCCCGGCGAGATCCCGCGCGTCACCGCGCCCCCGTGCCGCGAGCTGCTGCTCACCGCGCCGGTCCGGGAGAAGGCCGCGGAGCTGGCGAAGACGTACGAAGCGGACGCGCACCTGGCCGAAATGCTCACCAAGCTGGCCGACGGCATCCCGGTCGAGGGCATGGAGGCGCTCATCCCGGTCCTCTGCGAAGGCGAGCTCGAGCTGCTCACCGACGCGATGCCGGTCGGCGCGCACGTGCTGCTCACCGACCCGGAGAAGATCCGCGCCCGCGCCGCCGACCTCGTCCGCACCGGCCAGGAGTTCCTCGAAGCGTCCTGGACGACGGCCGCGGCGGGCGGCCAGGCCCCGATCGACCTCGGCGCGTCCGCCTACCGCGGGCTCGGCGAGATCGCGTCCCACGCGCAGGACACCAAACGCGCCTGGTGGACGCTGACCCAGCTGACCACCGAAGACCCGGACGTCCTGCGGGTGTCCGTCGAAGCGGCGCCCGCTTACCGCGGCGAGCTCGAGCGCGCGATGACGGACCTGCGCGCCCACACGGCGGCGGGCGGCACGGCGGTGCTCGTCGTCGCCGGCCAGGGCACCGCGGCGCGCGCGGTCGAGCAGCTCTCGGGCGCGGACGTCCCGGCGACGCTGGCCGGCGACGGTCTCACCGGGATGCCCGCGGCGGGCCTGGTCACGGTCACCTGCGGCGGCCTGACGGACGGCTTCGTCTCGCCGGAGCGCGCACTGGTCGTGCTCACCGAGGCGGACCTGACCGGCCGCGGGTCCGGCGCCGGAACGTCCACAAAGGACCTCACCAGCAAGATGCCGTCCCGGCGGCGCAACGCGGTGGACCCGCTGGCGCTCAAGAACGGCGACTACGTCGTGCACGAGCAGCACGGCATCGGCCGGTTCGTCGAGATGGTGCAGCGCACGGTCGCCGGCGCGACCCGCGAGTACCTGCTGCTGGAGTACGGGTCGTCCAAGCGCGGGCACCCGGGCGACCGGCTGTTCGTGCCGACCGACCAGCTCGACGAGGTGTCCAAGTACGTCGGCGGCGAGCTGCCCACGCTGAACAAGCTCGGCGGCTCCGACTGGAAGAACACCAAGGCCCGGGCCAAGAAGGCGGTCAAGGAGATCGCCGCCGAGCTGGTCCAGCTCTACGCCGCGCGCCAGGCCGCGCCCGGGCACGCGTTCGGCCCGGACACGCCGTGGCAGGGCGAGCTCGAGGACGCCTTCCCGTTCACCGAAACCAACGACCAGCTCGCCGCGATCGACGAGGTCAAGTCGGACATGGAACGCGGCGTCCCGATGGACCGCGTCATCTGCGGCGACGTCGGCTACGGCAAGACGGAGATCGCCGTGCGCGCGGCGTTCAAGGCGGTGCAGGACGGCAAGCAGGTCGCCGTGCTCGTGCCGACGACCCTGCTCGCGCAGCAGCACCTGAACACCTTCCACGAGCGCATGCGCTCGTTCCCGGTGACGATCAAGGGCCTGTCCCGGTTCACGAACAAGACCGAGTCGGACCTCATCCTGGAGCAGCTCGCCGCCGGCGAGGTCGACATCGTGATCGGCACGCACCGCCTGCTGCAGACGGGCATCCGGTACAAGGACCTCGGCCTCGTGATCGTCGACGAGGAGCAGCGTTTCGGTGTGGAGCACAAGGAACACATCAAGGCGCTGCGCACGCACGTCGACGTGCTGACGATGTCCGCGACCCCGATCCCGAGGACGCTGGAGATGTCGCTGGCCGGCATCCGCGAGATGTCGACGATCCTCACCCCGCCCGAGGACCGGCACCCGATCCTGACGTACGTCGGCTCGTACGACGACAAGCAGGTCGGCGCGGCGATCCGCCGTGAGCTGCTGCGCGACGGCCAGGTGTTCTACGTCCACAACCGCGTCTCGTCGATCGAGAAGGCCGCGCGGCACATCCGGGAGCTGGTGCCGGAGGCGCGCGTCGTCACCGCGCACGGGCAGATGAACGAGGACAAGCTCGAAAAGATCATCCAGGGCTTCTGGGAAAACGAGTACGACGTCCTGGTGTGCACCACGATCGTCGAGACCGGGCTCGACATCTCGAACGCGAACACGCTGCTCGTCGAACGCGGCGATCTGCTCGGACTGGCGCAGCTGCACCAGTTGCGCGGCCGCGTCGGGCGCGGGCGCGAGCGCGGGTACGCGTACTTCCTGTACCCGCCGGAGGCCCCGCTGACGGAGACCGCGCACGACCGGCTGGCGACGATCGCGCAGAACACCGAGCTGGGCGCGGGTATGGCGGTCGCGATGAAGGACCTCGAGATCCGCGGCGCGGGCAACATCCTCGGCGCGGAGCAGTCCGGGCACATCGCGGGGGTCGGGTTCGACCTGTACGTGCGGTTGGTCGGCGAAGCGGTCGACGCGTTCCGGCGCCACGCGGGCGCGGAGCCGGCGGAGGACGAGGAACTCGCGGAGGTCCGCGTCGACCTCCCGATCGACGCGCACATCCCGCACGACTACGTCCCGGGCGAGCGCCTGCGGCTGGAGGCGTACCGCAAGATCGCGGCGGCGCCGGACACCGAGGGCCTCGACGCGGTGCGCGAAGAGCTGATCGACCGCTACGGCCAGCCGCCCGCCCCGGTGAACCGGCTGCTGTCGGTGGCGCGCTTCCGGCACACGTGCCGCGAGGCGGGCGTGACGGAGGTGGCGGTCCAGGGGAACACGGTCCGGTTCGCGCCGTTGCCGCTGGCCGATTCGCAGATGGTCCGCCTGAAGCGGCTGTACCCGAAGGCGGTGTACAAGGCGGTGACGAACACGGTGTCGGTGCCCAAGCCGACGGAGGGCCCGGCGGGCGGCCGGATCGGCGCGCCGACGCTGCGGGACGAGGAACTGCTGGACTGGTGCGCGAAGCTGCTGGGACAGCTGACGAAGAAGCCGGCGACGGTCTAGGGAGGCGCGGCTTTCGGGGGATTTGCGGTGCGGTGCCCGGGGTCGCTGCTTGCTCGGGTGGCCGGCGGCGCCCGGGCGCTTGCGCTCCCGGACCGCGCGCGGCGGGTTGCGGGCGGCGGCGGGGTTGCGGGCGGCGGCGGTGCCGCGGGTTGCGCATGGCGGCGGGGCTGTGGTGCAAGGGCGGTGGTGTGCCGGCGCGCGTGCGGGCGGCGGCGCTCCGACTCAAGCCGTGAAGGCCACCTCGAGGAAGCACGAGGTGGCCTTCACGGCTTCAAAGCTCAGCCGACTTCGCTGAACATCGGCGGGTGTGCCTCCGCCAGTCCCATCCGCACCTGTTCCACCGGTACCGGCACCGCGCCGGCTCCCGTCATCGGCAGTGGCCTGGGTTTCCTCGGCATTCGCGAGCCCGAACCCCCGCCGCGTCCCGGGTACACCAGCAGGCCCCGGGTCGGATCCGGCACCGCGTCGAGCGCCGCCGTCACCACCGGCAGGGCGCGGAACGCGTCCCGCCGTTCTTCGTTCCCGAACTCGATTTCGAGCACCACACCCCACCGGTGCTCGTGCCACACCCACTGCTCGGCGCCGTTCGTCAGCGCCGCTTCGGCGAGTGCGTCACCGTAGGCGAGCCGCCACTTCGTGGCCGTGTGCTCACCGTCGAAGACTTCGATGGTCAGCCAATGGTCCATAAGTCGACATTACGGCCGCCGTCACCCCATGGGTGTTGCGGTTCGGCACCGATGGTGTGAGAGGGTATGCGTTGTGATGCGGATCATGGGGCGCCCTCGCGCGCTGGTCGCGGTCGTTGCCGGTGCACTTCTGCTCGCCGGGTGCGGTTCGGGCCCCAGCCAGGTCGGCAGCGCCGTCATCGTCGGCGACCGGTCGGTGTCGATCGACAGCGTCCAGTCGATGATCGACCAGGCCGTCCGCGAACACCCGTACGCGAAGAAGCTCGCCGGTGAGCACAAGCTCGACGTGCTGGGCCGCGAGATCGTCCGGCAGACCGTGCTCCACGAGCTGACCCTGCGCGCCACCAAGCAGGAAAACCTCGTCGCCGACCAGGCGAAGATCGCCGGGCTGGCCGCGCAGGTGACGCCCGCGCCGGTCACCGACACCGGGCAGGGCGACCAGGTCGCCGTCACGCAGATCGTCTCGAAGCTGCGTGACGCGAACGAGGTCGCGAGCGACGTCGTCCTGGAGCAGCAGCTCGCGCAGAAGTCGCTGGCGAAGCTGTCCGTCGGCGCGGACTACGTCGGCATCAGCGCCTCCTCGGACACCGACCAGGCCGCCCGCACCCGCGCTTTCGACCTCGCGAAGGAGTTCGCCGCCGACCCGGGCAAGGTGGCGGCCACCGTGCAGCAGGCGCAGCAGGACGCCCAGCAGGCGCAGCAGGCCCAGCAGACCGGGATGCCGGCCCCGCCGAGCGTGTACTCCGCCGGCCAGACCGCCGAACTCTTCGGTGCCGCGCAGTACCCCGGTCTCGCGCAGACCGCGCTCTTCGGCTCCGAAAAGAACAGCGTCGTCGTCTTCCAGGCGCAGAAGCCGCAGAGCGCGGACTGGTTCGTCTTCGTCATCCGCGCCCGCGGCACCGACAAGGCCGTGCCCGCCGACCAGGAAGCGCAGAAGCCGACCGACGCGCAGCTGACCTCGATCGGCACCCGACTGCTGCAGCCCTACCTCGGGCAGAGCGGCCTGCGCGTCAACCCGCGCTACGGCGTGTGGGATGTTGTGGGCATGAACCTCGTGCCGAACTCCGACGCCACCCAGGGCATCGTGCTGCCCGTGCGCGGTGCCGCACCCGCGCAGCAGTGACCACGGGTGTCGTCGTGGTCGTCCGCGGGACGACGCTTCCCGGCGCGGCACTGAAGATCCTGCGTGAATCGAACGCCGTCTACGCGGCCACGGACGTCGACCCCGCGGCGTTCGGGGTCCCGGCCGTCACCGAAGCGCCTTCGCTGCGGGACGTCGTGCTGCTCGCCGGGTCCCGGGACGAGCCCGCCGCGTCGCTGCTGATCGCGACGGGCGCGACCGTCATCGAGACGCCGGTGCCGCCGCTGGTCGAGGCCGCCGACGTGATGGACCGGCTCCGTTCGCCGGGCGGCTGCCCGTGGGACGCGGTCCAGACGCACGAATCGCTGCGGCAGTACCTGGTCGAGGAGACCTACGAACTGCTCGACGCCATCGAGGACGGCGACCGCGAAGCGCTGCGCGAGGAACTCGGCGACGTCCTCCTGCAGGTGCTGTTCCACGCGCGCGTCGCGGCCGAGGACCCGGCCGACCCGTTCGGCATCGACGACGTCGCCGCCGCGCTGGTCGCGAAGCTCGTCGGGCGGCACCCGCACGTGTTCGCCGACGCGGACAAGGTGCACACGGTCGAGCACCAGAACCTCAAGTGGGAAGAGCTGAAGCAGCGCGAGAAGCAGCGCAAGTCCATTGTGGACGGCGTGGCGCTCGGCCAGCCCGCGGTCGCGCTGGCGGGCAAGCTGGGGCAGCGCTCCGGGCGGGCGGGCATCCCGCTCGACCTCTTCCCCGAAGGCTCGGCCACCGCCGCCCAGCTGTTCCGCATCGCGGCCACCGCGCGCCGCGCGGGCGTCGACCCCGAAGGCGAGTTGCGGGCGCTGGCGAAGCAGTTCGCGCTGGACGTCCGGGGCGCCGAGCAGGCCGCCCGCGACGCCGGGCTGGAGCCGACGACCCTCGAAGCCGACGGCTGGCGGAAGTTCTGGCCCAGCCGTCCGGTGTGACGCAGCACACATCCGGGTGAGAACCGTTTCCGAGCACCGGGCGTCTTGCCCGGTGTGAGACACCTGCCACTGGACAGCGCGGACGAGGAGCACCTCGTCCGGCGCACGGCCAAGGGCGACCGCGCGGCGTTCGAGGAGCTCTACCGCCGCACGTCGCCCTGGCTCGCCGTGCGCCTGCGCCGCCGGTGCGCCGACGACCAGATCGTCGCCGAGGTCATGCAGGAGACGTACCTGGCGGTCTGGCGCGCGGCGGGTTCGTTCGCCGGGGCCGTCACCGGCGGGAGCGCGGTCGGCTGGGTGTGGACGATCGCGGCGCGCCGGCTGGTCGACGCCTTCCGCCGGCGCGCGCACCACGCGCAACCACCGCCGGAGATCGCGTTGGACTGCGCGCCGGTGGCGGCGGCCGAGGACGAGGCACTGGCGGTGGCGCTCGGCGACGAGATCGGCGACGCGCTGCGCGACCTCGCGCCCGAGCTGCGGGCGGTCCTGCAGGCGATGGTGCTCGACGGGCTGACCGTCCGCGAGACCGCCGTCCTGCTGGGACTACCGGAAGGAACCGTCAAGACCCGGGCCCGGCGGGCGCGGATCGCGATGCGGGAGGCACTGTCATGAACCACGCGCCGGACCGGCTCATCGCCGCGTACGCGACGGGCGGCGACCTCCCGGGTGACCTGCTGTGGGGCGTCGAAGCCCACCTCGAGGACTGCCGGGTGTGCCGGGCGCGGCTCGCCGAGGTGGCGCCCGTGCGGCCGGTGGTGGACGTCGTCTGGAACCGGCTCGCGCCCCAGCTCGAGGTCCGGCCGCCGGCCGAGCCGCGGCGGTGGCGGTGGCTCGACACCTGGGTCACGCCGGCGATGGCGCCGTGGCTGGCGATGATCGCGGCGGTCTGCCTGGTCGCGGTGCTGCTCGACGGCGTCTGGCACGCGGTGCTCGACGTGACGGCGGTGCAGCTCTTCGCGCCGGTGCTGCCCGTGCTCGGGGTCGCGGCGTCGTGGGCGCGGGGGCTCGACCCGGCGTACGAGGTCGTCACCGCGACGCCGCGGGCGGGGCTGTACCTGATCGTCCGGCGGACGGTGGCGGTGCTCGCCGTCGTGCTGCCGGTGCTCGGCGTCGCCGGCCGGCTGACCGGCACCGGGCCGGCGTTCTGGCTGCTGCCGAGCCTGGCGTTCACCACCGGCACGCTCGCGCTCGGCGGCGTGATCGGCGTCAGCCGGGCGGCGTACGCGCTGATCGCGGTGTGGGTGGCGATCGTCGTGCTGCCCGCGTTCGTCCAGCGGGGACAAGCGTTTGCGCTCACCACCGGCGCGCTGCCGGTGTGGGCGGGGATCTTCGCGCTGACCACGGTGGCCGTCGTCCTGCACAGGGCGGCGTACACCCGGCTCGGCGCGCACCACTAGGGAGGAAGACATGCGGGCAGTGGGGGCCGCCGAGGTCGCACCGGCGACCTACGCCTGGGAAATCCGGGCGCAGGGACTGAAGGTGCGGGTGGGGCGGCGGAAGATGGCCGTGGACGGGCTGGACCTGTCCCTCGGCAAGGGCGTGCACGGCTTGCTCGGGCCCAACGGCGCGGGCAAGACGACGCTGATCAGGGCACTGGCGACGGTGCTGCGGCCGGCGGCGGGCAGCCTGACGCTGCTCGGCACGCAAGCCGGCGGCCACGCCGGCCAGCGCGGCCTGCGCCGCCGGATCGGTTACCTGCCGCAGAACTTCGGCTACTACAAGCGGTTCACGGTCCGGGAGTTCGTCGAATACCTGGCCTGGCTCAAGGAGATGTCCAAAGAGGACATCCCGGGCGCGGTCCAGCGCGCGATCGAGCGCGTCGGCTTGGCCGACCGCGCCGACGACCGCATGAAAACCCTGTCCGGCGGCATGGTCCGGCGGGTGGGGATCGCGCAGGCGATCGTCAACGACCCGGACATCCTCCTGCTCGACGAGCCGACCGCGGGCCTCGACCCGGCGCAGCGCGTGCGGTTCCGGGAGCTGGTGCAGGAACTCGGCCGGGATTCGTGCGTGCTGATCTCGACGCACCTGGTGGAAGACGTCGCGACGGCGTGCACCGACGTCGTGCTGTTCGCCGAGGGGAAGCTGGTGTTCCAGGGCACCCCGGGCGAACTGGCCGAAGCGGGGACGCCGGAGCACGTCGGCGACAGCCCGATCGAGCGCGGCTATTCGGCGCTGCTGAACCACGAACCTGGCAAGGGTGCGTGGTGATGATCCTCCGCACCGAACTCCGGCGCTCCATCGCGCCCTGGGCCGGGCTGGCGCTCGTCGTCGTCGCGCTCGGGTTCCTCTTCCTGCTCTCCGGTCCGTGGTGGAAAGCGCCCGCGTCGTGGACCGCGCACAGCACCACCGCCGCGTTGTGGCTGCGGTTCCTGCTGGTCTTCCTCTGGCCCATCGTCGTCGGGGCCGGAGCCATCCAAGGCATGCGCGACAGCCGCTCCGGCGTGGTCGAGCTGCTCGCCACGACATCGCGTCCCGGGTGGCAGCGGGCGGCCCGGCTGGCCGGGGCCGTCGGCGGGCTGAGCGTGGCCGGTTACCTGGTCGTGTTCGCCGTGGGGGCCGTCGAAATCCTCGCGCACGGCGGGTTCTTCTCCCTCGGCTTCCTGCCGGTGCTGCTCGTCGGGTCGCTCGGGGTCCTCGCGGGCAGCTGGCTCGGGCTGGCGGTCGGGCGGCTGCTGCCGCACCCGCTGGCCGCGCCCGGGGCGGCCGTGCTGGCGTTCGTCCTGACGGTCCTCTGCTGGATGTCGCTCGAGAGCGGGCTGGAGCCGGTGCTCCCCACCCGGGTGGGACCGCTGGCGCCGTCGCTCGCGGAGCCGCGCGGGGAGATGGTGACGACCACCGTGGCGCTCGACCTCGGGCAGGGCGGGTGGTTCCTCGGGCTGGCCGTGACCTCGTTCCTGCTGCTGTCCGCGCGCTCCGTGCGGGCGCGACTGCTCGGCCTGCTGCCGCTGGTCGCCGGGGCCGCCGTCGCGTTGCCGTTGTTCCCGGCGGTGCCCGCCGACGCGCTCACCACCGACAGCGTTGCCGGCCGGAAGGTCTGCGACGGGCCGATCTGCGTGTCCGAACTGCACCGGGATCGGCTGGCCGCGTTGCGGGGACCCGGTCGCGAAGCGCTCGCGATGCTGGCGAAACTGCCCGATCCGCCCGCCCGGATCGAAGAGCAGGTCCGGCCGCCCTCGGTCACCGGGCCGGCTCCGCGCGATCCCCACGTCGTCTACCTGGACTTCCAGCGCAACGACCTCCTGCTCACGGCGGGCGCGGACGACCTGCGGCTGGCCGTGCTGACCGGCGCCGGCGTGCCCAGCTGCGAGCCGCCGAGCCACAGCAGCGTGCCGGACCAGGCCGCCCGTGCGATCGGCGCGGCGTACTTCACCGGAAAGCTGGAACCGCTGCCCGAATTCACGCGGAACTGGTTCAAGCGGGAATTCGGGGCGATCGAACAGGTGTGGAACCAGTTCCGCGCCCTGCCACCGGACGTCCAGGCCACTCGGATCGTCGCGCTGCGGCAGGCGCTGCTGACCTGCCGGGGCGAACCGCTCGACGTGCTCGTCCCCGGGGCCCTCCGATGAGGTGGGCGGTGCTGTACGCCCGCTCGCGCCGGCTTCCGGCGGCGACGGCCGCCCTGCTGGTGGTGACGTCGGGGGTGTGGTTCCTGGGGCGCGGCTCCTGGAACCCGATCCTGGTGGTCCTGACGCTGACGGCGGGCATCGCGGTGGCGGCGATCGGCCTGAGCGGGCAGGACGCGGACCTCGACCGGGTGGCGGCGCTGCCGTGGCCGCGGCGGCGGTTCGCGCACCTCGCGCTGATCGGCGTGGCCGCCGGGGCGCTGGTGCTCGGCGTGCAGGAGCTGGGCCCGTCGGCGATCGACGCGGCGATCGTCACCCGGGACGCGGCGGGCCTGGCCGGCCTGGCGGGGCTGGCCGCCACGGTCGCGGGCGGGCAGTTCGGCTGGACGCTCCCGCTGCTCTGGTGCGCGATCAGCCCGTTCGTCCCGCCGGCGGACTCCACGGCGATCCGCGTCACGGCCTGGCTGCTGCAACCCGCCGGGACACCCGCGGCCACCTGGACGGCGGTAGTGCTCGCGGTCACCGGTGCGGTGGCATACACGGGCTGGGGAGGGCGTCGCTGAAGGACCCCGGAAGAGTGAATGAGGGAAAACCAACTCCCTCCATGTTAAACGTATATCGCATTGGGGGGCTTGCCGCAAGACCCCCGTCGTGCCGCAAAATCGTCGCCCTGAGCCGGAAAATCCCGGCTCAGGGATCCAACGGGGGTTTTGCGAGTGCGTGTTTTGCTGTCGACGTACGGGTCGCGCGGGGACGTCGAGCCGATGGCGGGGTTCGGGGCGGAACTGCGGGCCCAGGGTGCCGAAGTGCGGGTGTGCGCCCCGCCTGACGAGGACTTCGCCCGGCGGCTGGCCGACGCCGGGGTCGAGTTCGTGCCGTACGGGCCGTCGGCCAAGGCGCTGACCAAGGCGGCGCCCGCGCCGTCGTCCCTGCCCGAGCGGGCCGCCCAGCTGATCGCGGCCCAGTTCGACGTCGTGGCCGCGGCGGCCGAGGGCTGCGACGTGGTGGTGGCGACCGGCATGCTGCCGACCATGGCCGGCGCGCTGTCGGTCGCGGAAAAGCTGGGCATCCGATCGGTGGTCGTGACCTTCCAGAAGGTCGTGCTGCCGTCCCCGCACCACGCGCCGCTGGCGTACCCGGGCAAGCCGTTCCCGGCGGGGGTGACCGACAACCGGGTGCTGTGGGAGCACGACGCCGAGAACGTGAACGCGCTGTTCCGCGAAGCGCTCAACACCCACCGGGTCGCGAACGGGCTGGCGCCGGTCGGCGACGTCCGCGGGTACGTCTTCGGAGCCCGGACGTGGCTGGCCACGGACCCGGTGCTGGACCCGTGGGAGCCGGTGCCGGGCTTGGACGTCGTGCAGACCGGCGCGTGGATCGTGCCGGACGAACGGCCGCTGCCGGCCGCGCTGGAGGAGTTCCTGGCCGCGGGTGAGCCGCCGGTGTACGCGGGCTTCGGCAGCATGCCGATGGCCGCGGCGGCGGACGTCGCCCAGGTCGTCGTCGAGGCGGTGCGGGCGCGGGGGCGCCGCGTGGTCGTCTCGCGCGGTTGGGCCGACCTGGACCTGCTCGACGACCGCGACGACTGCTTCGCCGTCGGGGAGGTCAACCACCAGGAGCTCTTCGGCCGGGTCGCGGCCGTCGTGCACCACGGGGGCGCGGGCACCACGATGACCGCGACGCGGGCGGGCGCGGCCCAGGTCGTGGTGCCGCAGGCGACGGACCAGCCGTACTGGGCGGGCCGGGTGGCCGAGCTGGGCATCGGCGTCGCCCACGACGGCCCGGTGCCGACCGTCGCCTCGTTGTCCGCGGCGCTCGAGACGGCCTTGGCGACCTCGACCCGGGCCCGGGCGGCCGCGGTGGCCGCCACGATCCGCGCCGACGGCGCCGAAGTGGCCGCGAAGCTGCTGCTCGGCAGCCGTGAGACCCAGCCCGCCTGAACCAGCATCGTACGAACAAGGGGAGATTCATGATCGACGTGATCGTGGCCGGTGGCGGCCCGACGGGGACGATGCTGGCCGCCGAACTGCGGCTGCACGGCGTGCGGGTGCTCGTGCTGGAGCGGGAAGCCGAGCCGGTCAAGGAGGTCCGGTCGCTCGGCCTGCACGTGCGCAGCATCGAGGTGATGGCCCAGCGCGGCCTGCTCGACCGGTTCCTCGCCGAGGGCAAGCAGTTCCAGATGGCCGGCTACTTCGCCGGCATCGACAAGCCGTGGCCGGAGCGGCTGGACAGCGCGCACGCCTACGTCCTCGGCATCCCGCAGCCCGTCACCCAGCGGCTGCTGACCGAGCACGCCGTCGAGGCCGGCGCCGAGATCCGGCCCGGCAGCGAGGTGGTGGGGCTGAGCCAGGACGACGAGGGCGTCACGGTCGAGCTGGCCGGCGGTGAGCGGCTGCGGGCGCGCTACCTCGTCGGCTGCGACGGCGGGCGCAGCACCGTCCGGAAGCTGCTCGGGATCGGCTTCCCCGGGGAGCCGGCCCGGCACGAGACGCTGCTGGGCGAGATGGAGGTGACCGCGCCGGCCGAAGAGGTGGCCGCCATCGTGACCGAGATCCGCAAGACGGAGAAGTTCTTCGGGCTCGGCCCGCTCGGGAAGACCGGGCGGTACCGGGTGCTCGTGCCCGCCGAGCAGGTGCGCGAGGACCGGTCGGTCCCGCCGACACTGGAGGAGTTCAAGGAGCGGCTGCGCGTGTACGCGGGCACCGACTTCGGCGTGCACTCGCCGCTGTGGCTGTCCCGCTTCGGCGACGCGACGAGGCTCGCCGAGCGCTACCGGGACGGCCGGGTCTTCCTCGCGGGCGACGCGGCGCACATCCACCCGCCGCTGGGCGGGCAGGGTCTCAACCTCGGGCTCCAGGACGCGGTGAACCTCGGCTGGAAACTGGCCGCCGAGCTCGGCGGGTGGGCGCCGGCGGGCCTGCTGGACACCTACCAGGCCGAACGGCACCCGGTGGCCGCCGACGTGCTCGACAACACGCGGGCCCAGGGCGAGCTGATGCGCCCCGACGCCGGGCCGCAGGCCCTGCGCCGGCTGCTGGCGAAGCTGATGGACTTCGAAGAGGTGAACCGGTACCTGATCGGGCGCATCGTCGGCATCGAGATCCGCTACGACTTCGGCGACGACCACGACCTCGTCGGACGGCGGCTGCGGGACGTCGAGCTGAAGGGCGGCCGGCTGTACGACCTGATGCACGGCGGCCGCGGGGTGCTGCTCGACCAGACCGGGCGCCTCTCGGTGGCCGGCTGGGCGGACCGGGTCGACCACGTCGTGGACGTCAGCGAAGAGCTGGACGTGCCCGCCGTGCTGGTGCGGCCGGACGGCCACGTGGCCTGGGCCGGCGAAGACCAGGGACAACTGCAGGACCGGCTGGCGCGGTGGTTCGGCGCGCCGGCCGAGGCGTGAGGGGACGCATGACGGAACACGAAACAGAACTGAAGGCCGAACGCGCCCACGTCGCCGGGCTCTACGACCGGCTCGACGCCGAACGCGAGCGCGTGCGCGACGCCCACCGTGCGGCGCTCGGCGGCAACGACCTCGGCGCCATGGAACGGGACGTCCGGGTGCGGGCGCTGGGCCGGGAGGTGCGGCGGCTGGACGTCGTCGACAACGGGTTGTGCTTCGGGCGGCTCGACGCCGTTTCGGGGGAGCGCTCCTACATCGGCCGGATCGGGCTGTTCGACGAGGAAAACGACCACGAACCGGTGCTGCTCGACTGGCGGGCGCCGGCCGCGCGGCCGTTCTACACCGCCACCGGCGCGCACCCGGAGGACATGCGCCGCCGCCGTCAGTTCCACACCCACCGGCGGGACGTGGTCGACTTCACCGACGAGGATCTCGGCCGCCCGGGCGGGGACGCGTCGGGGGACGCGGCGCTGCTCGCCGCCGTCAACGCCCCACGCGGCGAAGGCATGCGGGACATCGTCGCGACGATCCAGGCCGAGCAGGACGAGATCATCCGGCTCGACCACCCGGGCGTGCTGGTGATCGAAGGCGGGCCGGGCACCGGGAAGACGGTGGTGGCGCTGCACCGCGTCGCCTACCTGCTCTACACCCAGCGGGAGCGGATGGAACGCCACGGCGCGCTCGTGGTCGGGCCCAACCCGGCGTTCCTGAACCACATCGGGCGCGTGCTGCCGTCGCTCGGGGAGACCGACGTCGTCTTCACGACCACCGGCGACCTCGTGCCCGGCCTGCACGTCACGGCCGAGGACGCGCCGGAAGCCGCACGGGTCAAGGGGTCCCGGAAGATCCTGGACGTGCTCGCGGCCGCGATCGCCGACCGGCAGCGGCTGCCGGCCGAGCCGGTGGAGATCCAGCTGCGGGACGTCACCGTCCGGATCGACGCCGCGACCGCGGAGTGGGCCCGGCAGGAGGCGCGCGACAGCGGGCAGCCGCACAACGAAGCCCGCGCGGTGTTCGCCGACATCGTCACCTACGTCCTCACCGAACGGGCGATGAAGCGGATCGGCCAGGGCTGGCTGAGCCGCGACGACCGCGAGGACTGGGAACGGTTCCGGGCCGAACTGGTCAAGGACTTGGGCGCCGACGAAGTGTTCACCCGCACGCTCGACGAGCTGTGGCCGATCCTCACCCCGGAAACCCTGCTGGCGCAGCTGTATTCGGAACCGGAACGGCTGCGCGCGGCGGGCGGCGACGCCGTTCTCGCGCGGGCCGAGGGCGCCGCCTGGACGGTGTCGGACGTGCCGCTGCTCGACGAGCTCGTCGACCTGCTGGGCCGGGACCTCGCGGCCGAGAAGGCGGTGGAGCGGGCGGCCGAGCGGGAGCGGAAGGCGAAGGCCGCCTACGCCGCCGACGTCCTGGACAACCTCATCGAGCGCGAGGACGTCGACGAGGACGTCGGCCTGGTCGCCAAGGACCTGCTCTACGGCGAAGACCTGGCGGACCGGTTCGTCGAGACCGACACGCGGACGCTCGTCGAGCGCGCCTCGGCGGACCGGGACTGGACCTACCGGCACGTCGTGGTCGACGAGGCCCAGGAACTGTCCGAAATGGACTGGCGGGTGCTGATGCGGCGGTGCCCCGGGCGGTCGTTCACGGTGGTGGGCGACCTCGCCCAGCGCCGGTCGGCGGCCGGGGCGCGGTCGTGGGGCGCGATGCTCGACCCGTACGTGCCCGGCCGCTGGGTCTACCGCTCGCTGACGGTGAACTACCGCACGCCGGCGGAGATCATGAGCGTCGCCGCCGCCGTGCTGGCCGGGTTCGCGCCCGACGTGCGGCCGCCGGAGTCGGTGCGCGCGTGCGGGGTCGCGCCGTGGGCGCGGCGGGTCGGCGACGGCGAACTCGCCGCGGCCGTCGAGGAGTTCACCGGCGCGGAAGCCGGGCGCGAAGGCACCAGCGTCGTGATCGGGCCGCCCGGGGTGCCGGGCGCGGTACCTCCGTCCGAGACGAAGGGCCTGGAGTTCGACGCCGTGCTGGTCGTGGACCCGGACCGGATCCTCGCCGACGGGCCCCGCGGCGCGGCCGAGCTCTACGTGGCGCTCACCCGCGCCACGCAGCGCCTCGGCGTCCTGCACCGGGGCCCGCTGCCGCGGGAGCTGGCCGGGCTCGCCGAGACCCCGGTGCCGGTGCCGTGACGCTCAGACGTCGCGGATGTTCGTCTCCAGCTCGAGCGGCTCGCGGTCCCAGTCCTCGACGCCGAACGCGAGGATGCGCTCGGGGTGGATGCGGATCACGGCGTCGTCGAAGTGGTTGTCCGGGAGGTTGACGCCGGTCAGCGCTTCGGCGCGGCCGCGGATCTCCAGGCAGCGCACGCGCCACGGGTTCGTCGAGGGGAGGTCGTCGACGACGAAGGCGACCTGGTCGTCGGTCGCGATGTTGCGGAACTTCTTGCTGTTCCGCAGGTTGTGCCCGGTGACGTCGACGGTCTTCTCGTCCGGGTTGTAGCGGAAGCCGACCGGGTTGGCCTGCAGGGTCCCGTTCGGCTGCCGGGTGGCGAGTCGGCCCAGCGGCTGGGCGGCGAGGTATTCGAGCTCTGCTTCGGTGAACATGCCGCCCAGCCTCCGACTTCAAGCTCCCTTGAAGTCAAGCACCAGCTCGGCGAACCGCGTGGCGATCCGGCGGTGGGCCGCGGGGTCCGGGTGGAGGGCGTCCGGCAGCGGGAACTCGGCGAAGTCGGCTTCGCCGTACAGGGCGAGACCGTCGAGGTAGCGCAGGTTCGGGTCCTCGGCCTGCCGCTGCGCGACGATCCGGGCCAGCTCGTCCCGGACGACTTCCAGGGTCAGCTTGCCCGCGGCCCGCTCGGCGGGGTCCCCGGTCGCCCGGAACCGGACCTCGCCGGCGGCCAGCGCTTCGTGGTCGAAGTCGCCGGGCCCCGGCGTCTGCTCGTGGATCGGGCAGTACAACGGGGAGACGACGACCAGCGGCGTGTCCGGGTGGCCTTCGCGGATGGTGTCGAGGAAGCCGTGCACGGCCGGGCCGAACGCGCGCAGGCGCATCACGTCGGCGTTGACGACGTTGATGCCGAGCTTGACGCTGACCAGGTCGGCGGGGGTGTCGCGCAGCGCGCGGGCGGTGAACGGGTCGAGCAGCGCGTTGCCGCCGAACCCGAGGTTCACCAGGTCGACGCCGGCCGAGGTGGCGGCGAGCGCGGCCCAGGTGGTGGCCGGGCTGGCGGCGTTAGAGCCGTGGCTGATCGAGCTCCCGTGGTGCAGCCACACCCTTCGCCGGGGCAGCGGCTCGACGGGCGCGTCGGTGCGCAGGGCGAGCAGTTCGGTGATCTCGTGGTGCGGCAGCCAGATCTCGACGTCCTTGGGGTGCGCGCCCAGGTCGCCGAACCGCACGGTGCCGGGCGGGCCGTCGCGGTGCTCGCCGGCGCCGGTGCGCGGGTCGACGGTCAGGGTGTTGCCGCCGTCGACGTTCGCTTGGGCGACGAGCTCGCCGTCGACCAGCAGGTCGTACACGCCGTCCGGACGCGGCGGCGCGCCGGCGTAGACCACCTTGGTGCGCCGGGTTTCCAGCTCGACGACGGCGGCGCTCGTCCGGAACCGCAGCCGCACGCCGGCGGGCTGCGCTTCGGCCATGGCCAGGCGCGGGTCGGTGTTCTGCGCGCGGGCCCGGGCGGGCAGGCGGTGCGGGGCGAGGCCGTGCCCGGTGCGCTCGAGTTCGAGGGCGCCGAGCACCAGGCCGTCGGTCAGGGGGGTGGTGATCATGAGGTGGGCCAATCGCGGAGAACGGTGTCGAGCACGGTCAGGATCCGGTGCCAGGACTCCTGGGAGGGCGGCGAGCTGTGGTCGAAGCCGCCTTGGGCCTCGAGATCGACGTACCCGTGGAAGACGCTGCCGAGCAGCCGCACGGCGTGCGTCTCGTCCGGGCCGGTCACGGCGTAGCCGCGCAGGATCGCGCGCATCATCTCGGCGTGCCGGGGCCCGGCGCTCGCGGCGGCGGTTTCCGGGTCGAGCCGGAACCGCGTGGCGGCGTACCGGCCGGGGTGTTCCCGGGCGTAGTCGCGGTAGACGTCGGCGAAGGCCACCAGCGCGTCCTTGCCCGCCCGGCCCGCCAGCGCGGCGGCGGCGCGGTCGGCGAGCTCGTCCAGCGCGAGCAGCGCGATCTTCGCCCGCAGGTCGTGCGCGTTCTTGACGTGCGAATACAGGCTCGCGACCTTGACGTCGAAGCGCCGCGCCAGCTCCGACGGCGTCACGTTGGCGAAGCCGGCCTCGTCGGCCAGCTCGGCGCCGGCGCGCACGACGCGTTCCGTGGTCAACCCGGCTCGAACCATGAGCTCACTCCCTTTTGCCTAACGAGAGTGTAGCTCAGCCTAAAGCCCTTAGGAAAACAGGGCGTCCGCCCAGCTCGATTCACGGGTCACGCCCGGCGGGATCGCGAAGTGCGCCGAGCCCGTGTGCTGGACGTACTCCATCATCGCGTCCTTCGACGACAGCGCCTGCTGCATCGGGACGTACTGCTTGCGCGTGTCCCGGTTGAACGCCAGGAAGAACAGCCCCGCCTCCAGGTGCCCGACGCCGTCGGAACCGTCGACGAAGTTGTAGCCGCGGCGCAGGATGCGGACGCCGTTCAGGGCCTGGTGCGAGGCCAGCCGGACGTGGGCGTCCTCCGCGATCACCTTCTCGCCGCCCGCGCCGCCGACGTCGAGGTCCAGCTCGTCGAACTCCGCGGCCTGGCCCAGCGGGGCGCCGGTGCCCTTCGCGCGGCCGATGATCTTCTGCTGGCCGTCCAGGGACTCGCGGTCCCAGGTCTCGATGTGCATCCGGATCCGGCGCGCCACCAGGTACGAGCCGCCGGCCATCCAGGCCGGGCCGTCCGCGGCTTCGGCCCACACCTGGTCGCGCAGGATGTCGGTGTCCTCGGACTTGATGTTGTTCGTGCCGTCCTTGAAGCCGAACAGGTTCCGCGGGGTCGCCTGCGCCCGGGACGTCGACGAGCTGCGGCCGAACCCGAGCTGCGACCAGCGGACCTCGGTGACGCCGAAGCCGAGGCGCACCAGGTTGCGGACCGCGTGCACCGCGACCTGCGGGTCGTCCGCGCAGGCCTGGATGCACAGGTCGCCGCCGCTGCGGGCCGGGTCGAGCTTGTCCTTCGGGAACAGCGGCAGGTCGATCAGCTGCGGCGGCCGCTTGCCCGCCAGCCCGAACCGGCCGTCGAACAGCGACGGCCCGAAGCCGATGGTCAGCGTCAGGTTCGCGGCCGGCAGGTCGAGCGCCTCGCCGGTGTCGCCCGGCGGGGCGTACTGGCCGCCGTCGATCGCGCCGCCCGCCACGACCTCCTGGCCGGCGGTCATCCGGCGGGCGGCGTCGGTCCACGTCTTCAGCAGCTGTCGCAGCTTTTCGCGGTCCTTCGTGGTCACGTCGAGGGCCGCGAAGTGCAGGTTCGCCTGCGCCGGCGTGACGATCCCCGCCTGGTGCTCGCCGTGGAAGTCGACGGTGTTCACCGACGCCTCGGCGTTGCCGCTCGTCGCCTTGTCGATCCCGATGCCGGCGGCGGCGCCCGCCCCGGCGAGCGCGACACCCGCGCCCGCCAGGCCGAACAGCTTCCGCCGCGAAACCCGCGTGCCCTCTGCCGACGTCACTTCGAGACGACCTCCGCAACCTTGCTCAGCGGCTCGCTCAGCGCGTCGACGGCCGAAGCGAACTCCTTGACCTGGTCCTGGGAGAGGTCGGTGTAGAGCTTGAAGCCGTCACCGACGCGCTGCTTGTCCAGCAGGCCCTGGACGTTCGCGAACTCCTTGTCCAAAGTGGACGTCAGCGCGGCGTCCTTCGCCTGCAGGATCGGCCGCAGCGACGTGATCGCGCCCTTCGAACCATCCAGGTTGGCCTGGAAGTCCCAGAGGTCGGTGTGCGAGAAGGTCTCCTCCTCGCCGGTGATCTTGCCGGTCGCGACCTCGTCGAGCAGGCCCTTGGCGCCGTTCGCGAGGTCGAGCGCGGTCAGCTCGAGGGTCTTGGACTTGGCGACCAGGTCCTTGACGTCGGTCAGCAGCTTGTCCGCGATCTGCGGGGTGTCGGCCTGCGGGCCGGAGACGAAGAGGTCCTTCTCGAGCCGGTGGAAGCCGGTGAACTTCTGGCCCGGCTCGAGGTCGGCCTCGCGGACGTCGATGGCCGGGTCAAGGTCGCCGAACTTCTCGGCCACCGGCTCGATGCGCTCGTAGTAGACGCGCGTGCGGGCGTACGCGGCCTTCGCCTCGTCGACCTTGCCGGTCTTGACGAGCCCGGCGAACTTGGCCGTCTCCTCCTCGAGCGCGGCGGTGTTGTTCGCGATGTAGTCGGCGTAGCTCTTGGTGGCCTGCGCCTTCTGCGCGTTGGCGTCGTTCTGCTTCGCGACGCCGCCGGTGACGGTGAAGTCGCCGCGGATGCCGGCGCCGGCCATGCCCGGCTTGCACGCGGTCTGGTACTTGCCGGCGTCGGCGACCTCGACGATCAGCCGCCGGTTCAGCCCGGGCGCGATGTTCTCGACCTCGCCCATGATCCGGTCGCCCTCGGCGTAGAGGTAGAACTCGGTGACCTTGGTGCCCTTGTTGGTGATCTCGAAGGTCACGTTGCCCGCGCCGGCCGTGGTGGCGGAAACCTCGCACGCGGTGTCGGACGCCGACACCTTGATCGGGCCGCCGTCCGCGGTGGCGCCCGCGGTGTCGCTCTTGCTGTCGCACGCGGCGAGCGTCACCAGCACGGCGGCGCCGGCCAGTACGGCCAGCGAGGGGGTCTTGCGCACGGTCACTCCTTCGAGGCGGCCGCGGCGGCGGGGACCGGCGCGGTCTTCTTGCTGGGCTTGAGGAAAAGGGGCAGCACGATGACGACGTAGGCGACCCACGCGACGGCCTGCAGCACGGTCGTCTGCTGCGAATAGTTGAAGATGCCCTTGAGCAGGGCGCCGTACCAGGACGTCTCGGGCAGCGTCGCCGAAGCGTCGAACGCCAGGGTGCCGATGCCCGGCAGGAACGCGGCCTCCTGCAGGTCGTGCAGGCCGTAGCCGAGCACGCCCGCGGCGACGAACACGAGCAGGAC
Source organism: Amycolatopsis sp. NPDC049159 (assembly GCF_040648295.1). Classification (NCBI taxonomy): domain Bacteria; kingdom Bacillati; phylum Actinomycetota; class Actinomycetes; order Pseudonocardiales; family Pseudonocardiaceae; genus Amycolatopsis; species Amycolatopsis sp. NPDC049159. The sequence continues at coordinate 9,645 of NZ_JBEZDL010000038.1, read as the reverse complement.
GCCGGTGATCGTGAAGAACTTGCCCAGGTTGAACCGGACCGCGCCCTTGTAGAGCAGCCAGGCGAGGACCACCGCGGCGAGGATGCCGGCGGCGAAGCCGATCAGCGGCTGCACGGTGTCCGACTGCGCGGTCTGGACGGCGGAGTAGAAGAACACCGCGGTCTCCAGGCCTTCGCGCCCGACCGCGAGGAACGACAGCAGCAGCACGGCCGCCGGGCCGACGTCCAGCGCGTCGTCCATCTTCCCGCGCAGCTCGGCGGCGATGCTCTTCGACGCCTTGCGCATCCAGAAGATCATCGCGGTGACGAACACGACGGCGACGATCGAGAGGCTCCCGCCGAGCAGCTCCTGGTGCTCGAACGACAGCTGCGCGGTCGTGTAGGTGAGGATCGCGCCGACGGCGACCGACAGCAGCACCGCGGCCCCGACACCGGGCCACACCCAGCGCAGCGCGTGCCGCCGGTCGGTCTTCACGAGGAAGGCTACGAGGATGCTGACGACCAGCGCGGCCTCCAGGCCTTCGCGCAGCCCGATCAGCGCACTCGAGAACAACACGGTTCCGCCTCCCTGAGTTTCTGCTCGCTCCAGGAAGTTTTTAGGTAAGGCTCACCTGTAAGTCCAGCCAGCGTACGTCGGCTCGAAACGATACAACCGGGCAAAAGGGACGCGACCGTGAAGTTAGGTTAGGGTAACCGCAGGTCAGGGCCCTGCGCGTCGACTCGATAACGAATTCTGTGACATCGCTGGCAGTCGACCTGTTTTAACCCTCCGCTTGCCTGGTCAGGCGGCCGGGGGTCCCTCTTGAGTGGCTCCGTAACCTGATCGGGTGGCCGAAACCGCTCAGCCGACCGTCACGCCCCCGTCGTCGCCCCCGGGCGGCCCGCCGAGGCGGTACGTCGGCCGGATCGCCCTTTCGCTCGGGCTCGTGGTCACCGGCGTGGTCCTGGTCGTCACCATCGGCGTCCAGAACCCGGACGCGCCGGCCGAGCCGCCGGCCGTCCAGCCGGTGCTGGCCATCCCGCAGCAGCGCCCGCAGCCCGGCGCCGAAGCGCCGCGGGCCGGGCTCGCCGCCCCCGTCGACCGGCCGCAGGTGTCGGACCAGGCCGAGCTGGACGCGTGGGCGACCCGCGTCGCGGGCAAGACGCACATCCCGGCGCGCGTGGTCGCCGCGTACGGGCGGGCGGAAATGTGGATGCAGCGCCAGAAGGCGACGTGCCACCTCTCGTGGGCGACGCTCGCGGGCATCGGCCGGGTCGAGACCGAGCGCGGGGACTTCGACCTCTCGGCGATCAGCGCGAGCGGCCGGCTGGTGAAACCGGTGGTCGGCCCGCCCCTCGACGGCTCGCCCGGCGTCCCGGCGGTGCACGACTCCGACGGCGGCAAGCTCGACGGCGACAAGGCGTGGGACCACGCGATCGGCCCGATGCAGTTCTTGCCGTCGACGTGGAAGAAGTACCAGGAGCGGGCGAACGGCGACGGCGGCGCGCCGGACCCGCAGAACGTCGACGACGCGGCCTTCACGGCGGCCCGTTTCCTCTGCTCGGGCGGCGACGACCTCGGCACGCCGGCCGGCTGGTGGCGGGCGATCCTGTTCTACAACCAGGCGGTCGCCTACGGGCAGGACGTCTTCAGCGCGGCGGACGCCTACGCCGAAGCGAGCGTCGCGCCTTAAAGCTCCCGGTCGGCCAAGAACGGCGTGACGGCCATCAGCACGAGCAGCAGGACCCCGGCGTAAGCACCCAGTGTGGTGAAGATCGACATTTCGGTTCCTCCCTGTTCCGGTCTGGAACCAGCATCGCCGCCGGGAGGGGGTTCGCGGATCGGCCGACGGGCCCGGCCCGATCGGCCGAAAGTCTGATCCGCGACGGGCCGAACGGCCCTGGCGTCAGGAGTCGCGCAGCGCGATCCGCGCCTTGACCTCGTTGGCCGCTTCGAGGTACTCCGGCACCGGGTTCATCGCCGACGCCATCCGGATCTGGGCCAGCGCCTCGACGAACCGGCCGAGGCGCTGCAGGGTCCGGCCCAGGATGAACCGCGCGTAGTGGTCGGTCGGGTCCAGTTCCAGCACCCGGGTGAACGCCCGCTCGGCGCGCCGCAACTGCGCGGAGTGGAAGTACGCGCGCCCGGCCAGGAGGTGGACCGACGGCTTGTCGTCCTCGGACTCCAGCACGGGCTGCAGCACCTTCAGCGCGTCCAGCGGACGGCGGCGCGCGACCAGGTCTTCGGCCTGGCGGAAGGCATGGAACCGCGACTCCTCGGGAGGCTGCGAAGCAGCTGCGGCGTCCGTCATGGTCACTCCCACATTACCCCGGAGGAGGGGGATGCACACGCCTGGCGAACGGGACGTGATGGACTGTGCCGCCATGAGCAGCGGCTACCGGGGCCTGGCGCCCTACCTCTACTACGCCGACGCCACCGCGGCGCTCGCGTGGCTGACCAGGGTCTTCGGGTTCGCCGAGGAAGTCCGGTTCAGCGACGCGTCCGGCGAGGTCTTCCAGGCGACCCTCCGCGCGGGCGACGCGCGGATCCAGATCGCCGGCGTCGGGGCGGACTACTGGCAGGCCAAGGGCGTCGACGGGCCGGTCGGCCAGCTCAACATCCTCTACGTCGACGACGTCGACGCGCACTTCGGGCGGATCGAGGCCGCGCTCGGGGACGAGGGCGAGCTGGACCCGCCGCAGGACCAGCCCTACGGCGCCCGGGTGTTCACCGTCGCCGATCTCGGCGGCAACAGCTGGACCTTCTGGCAGCAGACTTCGGAGACCGTGGAGCTGCCGCCGGGCTGGCAGGCGATCCGCACCGACGGGTGAGTGACCGGCCGTGCCTCCAACGGGTGAACTGCGGCGACGGCTAGGCTGGGCGCGAACCCGCAGGCACGACGCACCGAGGAGCATGGCGTGGCTCTCATCGAGCAGGTAGGCGCGCGCGAGATTCTGGACTCGCGCGGCAACCCGACGGTCGAGGTGGAGGTGGCTCTCGACGACGGCACCCTGGCGCGGGCCGCGGTCCCGTCGGGTGCGTCGACCGGTGAGCACGAAGCGGTCGAGCTGCGGGACGGTGACACCGGCCGCTACAACGGCAAGGGCGTCGAGCGCGCGGTCGCCGCGGTGCTCGACGAGATCGGCCCGGAGATGGTCGGCATCGAAGCCGTCGACCAGCGGATCGTCGACCAGAAGCTGGTCGACCTCGACGGCACGCCGGCGAAGTCCCGCCTCGGCGCGAACGCCATCCTCGGCGTCTCGCTGGCCGTCGCGAAGGCCGCCGCCGAGTCGGCCGAGCTGGAGCTGTTCCGCTACCTGGGCGGGCCGAACGCGCACGTGCTGCCGGTCCCGATGCTGAACATCCTCAACGGCGGTTCGCACGCGGACAGCAACGTCGACGTGCAGGAGTTCATGATCGCGCCGATCGGCGCGGAGACCTTCCGCGAGGCCCTGCGCTGGGGCGCCGAGGTCTACCACTCGCTGAAGTCGGTGCTGAAGGGCCGCGGCCTTTCGACCGGTCTGGGCGACGAAGGCGGCTTCGCGCCGAACCTGGCGAACAACCGCGAGGCGCTCGACCTGATCCTGCAGGCCATCGAGAAGGCCGGCTACACCCCGGGCCGCGACGTCGCGCTCGCGCTCGACGTCGCCGCGACGGAGTTCTTCGCCGACGGCGCGTACACCTTCGAGGGCAGCAAGAAGAGCGCGGAGCAGATGTCGGCCTACTACGCCGAACTGATCCGCGACTACCCGATGGTCTCCATCGAGGACCCGCTGAGCGAGGATGACTGGGACGGCTGGGTCACCCTGACCGCCGAGATCGGCGAGAAGGTCCAGATCGTCGGCGACGACCTGTTCGTCACCAACCCGGACCGCCTCGAAGAGGGCATCACCCGCCGCGCCGCGAACGCGCTGCTGGTGAAGGTCAACCAGATCGGCACCCTGTCCGAGACGCTCGACGCGATCTCGCTGGCCACGTCGTTCGGCTACAAGTCGATGATGAGCCACCGCTCCGGCGAGACCGAGGACACGTTCATCGCCGACCTCGCGGTCGCCACCGGCGTCGGGCAGATCAAGACCGGTGCCCCGGCCCGCGGCGAGCGGATCGCCAAGTACAACCAGCTGCTGCGCATCGAGGAGACCCTCGGCGACGCCGCCCGGTACGCCGGCGAGCTGGCCTTCCCGCGGTTCAGCGCCGAGGGCTGAGCCGGGCATGGCCGACCGGGGGAGGACGACGCGCAACCGCCGAGGCGGCGGCGGAGCCACGCGGGCCAACCGGCCCGCGCCCGCCCGCCGCCCCGAGGCGGTGCGCCGCCGCACCGGCGACGCGGACACCACCCGGGCCCGGCTGCGCCGGAGCCTGGCGGCGAAGCGCGCGTCCGGTGCGGCGAAGGTGCTCGGCATGTCCACCACCCGCCGCGCGGCGGTGGTGGCGATCGTGGTGTGCGCGCTGGCGTTCACCATCGCCGTTCCCCTGCGCACGTACCTCGCCCAGCGGACCGAGGTCCGCGAACAGCAGTCGCAGCAAGCACAGCTGCAGCAGGAGGTCGCTCAGCTCCAGGGCCGCAAGGCGGAGCTGAGCGACCCCGCGCAGATCGAGGCCGAGGCCCGGCGGCGGCTGCGGTACGTCAAGCCGGGCGAGACGCCCTACATCGTCCAGCTGCCGGAGGACAAGGCGCCGGACGCCGCTCCGCCGGCCGGGCAGCAGCAGGTGGCGGGCGGCTCCTGGTACGAGAACCTCTGGAACCAGGTCTCGGGCGGCTGAGGGCCACGCTCTAACCTGTTCGACGTGGACAACGCGCAGCAGCACCGGTTCGAGCCCGTCACCGAAGCCGACCGCGAGATCATCGCGGAGCAGCTCGGGCGGCCGCCGCGGGCGTTGCGCGCCGTCGCCGCGCGGTGCCCGGGCGGGCACCCGTCGGTGGTGCAGACCAGTCCGCGGCTGGAGAACGGCACCCCGTTCCCGACGCTCTACTACCTGACGTGCCCGAAGCTGAACTCGATGATCGGCACCATCGAGGCGTCCGGGATCATGAAGGAGATGACCGACCGGCTCACCACCGACCCCGAGCTGGCCGCGCAGTACCAGCGCACGCACGAGACGTACCTCGCCGAGCGCGACGCCATCGAGCCGCTCGGGCACCAGGTCACCGCCGGCGGCATGCCCGGGCGCGTCAAGTGCCTGCACGTGCACGTGGCCCACACGCTGGCGGTCGGTCCCGGCGTTAACCCGTTCGGTGACGAGACCCTCGCCCTGCTCAAGGCGAACGGGTGGCCCTCGGGGGACTGTGCCGCGTAACGCTCGCGCCTGGTGAAGAGATAACTGGGCTGGGTGAGCGAAAACCTCCTTCGGGACTCTCGAAGGGGTGAAACCTTGCCTCGGGTAGGGCAGGCTGTCACCCGAGAGCGGGATCGATCCGGCCAGGAGGGCGCTGAGTCATGCGTGTGCGGCGACTGCCAGACGCAGTCGGGAGCTACACCCGAAGATTCGGGTTCCGGCACCGCACGGCGTACCCCCTGATCACCGGCATCTTCGCGGTGATCCCGGCGCTGCTCGCCGGCGGCGGCACGCTCGGCTGGCTCGGCGGCAGCGGTGACCACACCCGCGACGCCGCGCTCGGCCAGGGCTACGACCCCGGCCACGCCGCCATCCAGCAGATCGCCGTCGACGGCACCCTCCCCGGCGCGCCCACCCCGCTGCCGCTCCCGGCGTACGAACTCCCCGACGGCCCCCTCGGCATCCCCGCCACCGCGCTGGCCGCGTACCAGAACGCCGCCGACATCCTCGGCCGCGAGCAGGCCGCGTGCCACATCGACTGGGCCCTGATCGCCAGCATCGGCCGCATCGAGTCCAACCACGCCCGCGGCGGCTACGTCGACGCGAGCGGCACCACCCGCGAACCGATCCTCGGCCCGCAGCTCAACGGCCAGGGCGGGTTCGCCGCGATCCCGGACACCGACCAGGGCCTGCTCGACACCGACCCGGTGTGGGACCGCGCGGTCGGCCCGACCCAGTTCATCCCGGGCACCTGGAAGGGCTACGCGTCGGACGGCAACGGCGACGGCAAGTCCGACCCGAACAACATCTACGACGCGGCGCTGGCCACCGGCCGCTACCTGTGCTCCGGCGGGTTCGACCTGGCCGAGCCGGACCAGCTGCGCGGCGCGATCCACCGCTACAACAACTCCGACACGTACGTGAACACGGTGGTCCTGTGGGCCGACGCCTACCGCAACGGGATCATGCAGGTGCCGGACAGCACGGTCCCGATCGGCGCCCCGAACGCCGCGCTGGCCCCGGCACCGCCGTCGGTCCCGCCGCCCCCGGTGCCGACCACGACGGTTTCCCCGCCGCCGCCGCCGACCACGGGTACTTCCTCGACCCCGCCGACTTCGAAGCCGTCGTTGCCGTGCGCTTCGCCGACGACGACGATGACCACGACCACGGTCATCAGCACGACGACCACGCCGCCGCCGGACACCACCCCGCCGCCGCCGGAGTCCACGACGGGGCCGCCGGCCACGACCCCGGCCCCGACGTGCGGGCAGGTGGTCACGTCGGTCTCGACGACCACCACGACCACGACCGTGGGGACGACGACGCCCGCCGGTTAGGGTGATCGCATGCCTCGTGTTGCCGCGATCGACTGTGGGACCAACTCCATCCGCCTGCTCGTCGCCGAGCTGACACCGCGCCACGACGGCACGGTCGACCTGCGCGACCTGCACCGTGAGATGCGGATCGTCCGGCTCGGCCAGGGTGTCGACGCCAGCGGGCAGCTCGCGCCCGAAGCCCTCGAACGCACGCGGGCCGCGCTCGCCGACTACACGGTCGCGGCGCGGCGCAAGGGGGCGGAGAAGGTGCGGATGGTCGCCACCTCCGCCACCCGGGACGCCAGGAACCGCGACGACTTCTTCCGGATGACCCGCGAGACCCTCGGTGTCGAGGCCGAAGTGATCAGCGGCGACGAGGAGGCCCGGCTCAGCTTCACCGGCGCCGTCGGGGAGCAGGACCCGGACGACGGCCCGTTCGTCGTGGTCGACGTCGGTGGCGGCTCGACCGAGCTGGTCCTCGGCACCTGGGACGGCAGGCAGGCCGAGGTGCTCGCGGCGAAGTCCGTCGACATCGGCTGCGTCCGCATCACCGAGCGCGCGCTGAAGAGCGACCCGCCGACCGCCGACGAGATCGCCACCGCGCGCGACCTCGCGGGCAAGGTCCTGACCGACGCGTTCGACGTCGTCGACGTCGCTCGCGCGCGCACGTGGATGGGCGTGGCCGGCACGGTGACCACGCTGTCCGCGATCGCGCTGGGGCTGGCGGAGTACGACAGCGACCGCGTCCACCTGTCCAAGCTGAGCCCGGCGGACATCGACCGGCTGGCCTCGGAACTGCTGCAGAGCGACCACGCCACCCGCGCGGCGAACCCGGTGATCCACCCGGGCCGGGTCGACGTCATCGGCGGCGGCGCGGTGGTGGTCCAGACCCTGGCCGAGCAACTCGCGGCCCGCGGCGGCCCGACGGAGCTGGTGGTCAGCGAGCACGACATCCTCGACGGCATCGCCCTGTCCCTCGCCTGACCCCCCGGCCGCCGCATGACCTTTGGCGAGGCCGCCCGGGCGGGGTGAGAGGGCCGTCTCCGGGGCCCCGCGCCGCAGGCCGGGACGCCGCGGCCGGTGCGTGCCCGCCGCCGATCCGAGTGACCGTCCGGACGTTCGAAAGGGCTTGTGCCGCAAGGGAAACCCTGGGTGAGCGCCCGATGACCAGCAGTCCGCGCTGGGCCGTCCGGAGCATCCGCTTTCCTACCTTGGTTGTGCTCCAACCAGGTGGTCCTGACGGTCGTCACTGATTTGCAACACCGCGATCCTGTGATCGGCTTCGCCGCCCCCGATAGCGTGCGTCTCACCTTTCGGGCAGACGGAGATGGAGGGGATCATGCGGCGTTCGCGCAGGCTCTGGGGACCCACGGTGGTGATGACTTCGCTGGCACTCGTGCTCGCCGCGTGCGGTGGCGGGTCGGGTAGTTCCACGGGGGCCGGCGGGGCGGACCCGGACGGCGCCGTCAGCATCTACGGCACCGAACCGCAGAACTCGCTGGTCCCCACCAACACCAACGAGCTGGGCGGCACCAAGGCCGTCCAGCCGATGTTCGCCACGCTCGTCGGCTTCAAGGGGGCGGACGCACAGCCGTTCAACCTGATGGCCGACTCGATCACCACGACCGATTCCAAGGTCTACGACATCAAGATCAAGCAGGGCTGGAAGTTCCACGACGGCACCGAAGTGAAGGCGCACAACTTCGTCGATGCCTGGAACTACGGCGCCTACTCGCAGAACGGCCAGCTCAACACCGACTTCTTCTCGAACATCCAGGGCTACAAGGACGTCCACCCGGCGGACGAGAACGCCAAGCCCGCCACGGACAAGATGTCCGGCCTGGTCACCAAGGGCGACTACGAGTTCCAGGTGACGCTGGACGCGCCCTTCTCCGTCTTCTCCATCAAGATCGGCTACACCGCGTTCGCGCCGCTGCCGGACTCCTTCTTCAAGGACCCCAAGGGCTTCGAGCAGCACCCGATCGGCAACGGCCCGCTGAAGTTCGTCTCGCGGACGCCGAACCAGGACATCAAGCTCACCCGCTTCGACGACTACAAGGGTGAGGACAAGGTCCACTTCAAGGACCTCGACATCAAGATCTACACCAGCCAGGAGACGGCCTACCAGGACCTGCTGAGCGGGCGCGTCGACTTCATGGAGGCGCTGCCGCCGTCGGCGGTCGCGGGCGGCAAGTACAAGGCCGACCTCGGCGACCGGCTCGTCACCGGCCACCTGCTCGGCATCAGCACCATCGCCGTGCCGTACTACGTGCCCGGCTACGACAACCTCGAGCTGCGCAAGGCGATCTCGATGGCGATCGACCGCGCGCAGATCACCAAGACCGTCATGAACGACACCTACGTGCCGGCCGACGGCTACATCTCGCAGGGCATCCCGGGCGCGCGGCCCGGCGTCTGCCAGTTCTGCAAGTTCGACCCCGCCGGCGCCAAGGAAGCCTTCGCGAAGTCCGGTTTCAAGGGCAAGCTGACCATCGCGTCCAACGCGGACGGCGGCCGCAAGGAACCGCTGGTCGCGGCGTGCAACAGCATCAAGAACACGCTCGGCGTCGAGTGCGACTTCGTGCCCGCGACCGACTTCGGCCAGTGGCGCAGCATCGTCACCGGCAAGAAGCTGACCGGCATGGGCCGGTCGGACTGGTCCGCGGACTACCCGTCCATCGAGGACTTCCTCAACCCGATCTACAAGACCGGCGGGTCCTCGAACGACTCCGACTACTCGAACCCGCAGGTCGACGCGATGCTCGCGCAGGCGGACGGCACCGCCGACAAGGACGCCGCCGTCAAGCTGTACCAGCAGGCCGAGGACCTGATCGCCAAGGACCTGCCCTCGATCCCGGTGTGGGACGAGAAGGGTGTCGCGGCGAAGTCGAAGAACCTGAAGTCGGCGGCGCTGGACTTCCGCCGCATGCCGGACTACCCGTCCATCGAGGTCCTGAAGAAGTAGTGGCGCGCTGACCTGCCGCAACCACCACCACGCCGTCGTGAGTGTTCAGAGCCTCTGTCCGGGTGGGCGTGTTATACACCCGTGCGTAAGCGCGATCAGCTACGTATT
>NZ_JBEZDL010000037.1:0-71968 GCF_040648295.1 Amycolatopsis sp. NPDC049159 | reverse complement strand
GATCGTGAGCTCCGGGCGGCAGTCCTCGTCGAACAGTTCCGCGTCGAAGCGGAAGCCGGTGCAGCCGATCACGCGGTCGTAGCGGATCTCCTTGACTCGAAGGGCGACCATGTCCTCCTCTTCACCCGCGCTCGCCGTCGAGGGCATCGGCAAGCGCTTCTCCGGGGTCACCGCCCTCGACGACGTCTCGCTGGAGATCCGCTCCGGCGAGGTCCTCGCGCTGATGGGCGAGAACGGCGCCGGGAAGTCGACGCTGCTGCGCGTCCTCTCCGGCGACCAGGGCCCGGACGACGGGCGCCTGCTGCTGGACGGCACCGAGGTCGCGTTCGACACCCCGCGCGCGGCGATGGCCGCCGGGGTCCGCGTGATCTACCAGGAACCCGAGATCATCCCGCACGTTTCCGTCGCGGAGAACGTCTTCGTCGGCGAGCTCCCCGCCAAGGTCCGGGTCTTCAACCGCCGCACGCTCCTGAAGGCGACGCAGGACGCGCTCGCCGAGTACGGCTTCGAAGGCGTCCTCAACCCGGCCACGCTCGGCGTCGCGCTGTCGGCCGCCCAGCGGCAGATCGTCGAAATCCTGCGCGTGCTCACCGCGGCCACCCCGCCGAAGGTGATCGCCTTCGACGAGCCGACGTCGTCGCTCTCGGAGCACGAGGTCGAGGCGCTGTTCCGGCTGATCGGGCGGTTGCGCGACAGCGGCGTCGCGGTCGTCTACGTCTCGCACCGGATGAAGGAGATCTTCCAGCTCGCGGACCGCGTCGCGGTGCTGCGCGACGGGAAGCTCGTCGGCGTCCAGCAGGTTTCGGAGACCGACGAGCCCGGCCTGGTCCGGATGATGATCGGCCGCGACCTCTCGGCGCTGGAACGCCGCGTCACCCAGGACACCGGCGACGTCGTGCTGAAGCTCGACGACGTCACGACCGACGACGTCACCGGCATCTCGCTGCGGGTCCGCGCGGGCGAGGTCGTCTGCCTCGCCGGCCTGGTCGGGGCGGGGCGCTCGGAGCTGGCCCGCGCGATCGTCGGCGACCTGCCGATCCGCTCGGGCACCGTCGAGCTCGACGGCAAGCGGCTGCGCGCGCACAACCCGGGTGACGCCGTCAAAGCCGGCATCGGCTTCGCGCCCGAAGAGCGCAAGACGGACGCGTTGCTCATGCAGCGGTCCGTCCGCGACAACATCTCCATCTCGGTCCTGGACCGGCTTCGCCGCTTCCGCGTCGTGAAACGGGCGAAGGAACGCGCGCTCGTCGAGGAGTACATCAACGAGCTTCGCGTGCGCACGCCGTCGATGGAGCAGGAAGTCCGCAAGCTTTCCGGCGGCAACCAGCAGAAGGCCGTCCTCGCGCGCTGGCTGGCGCGGCGGCCGAAGCTGCTGATCCTCGACGAGCCGACGCGCGGCGTCGACGTCGGCGCGAAGGCCGAGATCTACCGGATCATCGACGGCCTCGCCGCGGAAGGCATCGCGCTGCTGGTCATCTCCTCCGACCTGCCCGAGGTGCTGACGCTGGCCGACCGCATCCTCGTGATGCGCGCCGGGCGCCTGGCCGGCGAGCTCAGCCGCGAAGACGCGACCGAGGAAGCCGTGCTGACCCTCGCCATCCCCGAAACCGAACCGGCAGTAGAAGAGCAGCAGGAGATCGGCGCATGAGTACCCCCACCAAGGAAACCGCGGCCCCCACCGCACCTGCGCAACCGAGCGCTGCGCGCCGGGTGCTGACCGGCATCGGCGTGCAGAACTCGAGCCTGATCATCACGCTGATCGCGTTGATCGTCCTGCTGAGCGTGCTGAACGACAACTTCCTGCGCACCAACAACCTGCTGCTGATCGGCAGCGCGATCACCATCATGGGACTGCTCGCCCTGGTCCAGACGCTGGTGATCATCCTGGGCGCGCTGGACATCTCGGTCGGCTCGATGGCCGGGCTCGCGTCGGTCATCTCCGCGATGGTGTTCACCTCGACCGGCAGCGCCGGGGTCGGCATCCTCGCCGCGATCGGCGTCGGCATCGTCTGCGGCCTGATCAACGGCATGATCATCATCTTCGGCCGGGTCAACCCGGTCGTCGCGACGCTGGCCATGCTCGCCACCTACAAGGGGGTCGCGCAGGTCATCTCGGACGGCAAGTCGCAGGGCTACACCGGCGGCGACGACCTGTTCATCTTCCTGGCCAAGGGGTCCGTGCTCGGGCTGCCGTCGCTGGTGTGGGTGTTCCTGATCGTCGCGGCGCTGCTGCACTTCCTGCTCAAGTACACCGACATCGGCCGCAACGTCTACGCCATCGGCGGCAACGACACCGCGGCGCGGCTGGCCGGCATCAACATCAACCGGTACATCATCGGCGTGTACGCACTCGCCGGCGTGGTCGCGGCGGTCGCGGGCATCCTGATCACCGCGCGCACCGGTTCGGGCCAGCCGGTGTCCGGGTCCGAGGGCCTGGAACTGCAGGCCGTCACCGGCGCCGCGCTCGGCGGGACGATGCTCAAGGGCGGCCGCGGCTCGATCATCTCCACCGTGCTCGCGGTGATCATCCTGGGGGTGCTCGACAACGGCATGTCCGGGCTGGGCATCAACCCGTTCTGGCAGAACGTCGCCCACGGCGCCCTGCTGGTGATCGCGGTCGTGCTGCAGCAACTGCGCAGCGGGGAGCGTCGCGTCGGCCTGCCCGAGTAGCGCGGGCGGACGGCGGTGAGCGGTCCACGGAGCCTGCACGCGCGCATCGTCGACGAACTGGGCAGGCTCATCGTCGAAGGCGTCCTCGGGGACGGGCAGCCGCTCGTCCCCGAGGAGCTCGGGCGCCGGTTTTCGGCGTCGAGGACGGTGGTGCGCGAGGCACTACGGGTCCTGGAGTCCAAGGGCATGGTGACGGCGCGGCCGCGGGTCGGCACGTGGACGCTGCCGCCCGACGCGTGGGACGCGATCGACCCGGACGTCATCGCCTGGCGCGTCAACGGTCCCGACCGCCCGCGGCACCTGCGGGAGCTGCTCGAGCTGCGGCTGGCGATCGAGCCCCAGGCGGCGCGGATGGCGGCGCGGCACCGGCGGCCGGACGAGCTCTCGGCGATGGCGGCGGCCTACGAGCTGATGGCGGACGCGGTCGAGCGGTCCGACGCGGAAGCGTTCGGCGAGGCCGATTCCCGGTTCCACGCGGCGCTGATCCGCGCGTCGGGGAACGCGCTCATCGCGCAGCTGCAGGTCCCGGTCGTGGCGGCGTTGCGGGCGCACGGCGAGCCGATGGAGCTCGTCGCGCATTCCCGCGTGCTGACGCTGGTGCTGGCGAAGAACGCCGACGGCGCCGAGTCCGCGTCGCGCCGGTTGCTGGAAACCGTTGCGCCGTACCGCTCACCGGCACCTTGACACGTCCAGCGGGAAGCGCTTCACTCGCTGCGGATGACCGCCGCCATGACATGCTTGAGGAGGACGCTCCCATGCGTTTCCGGGGTATTCGTGGCTTCGGCGTGCTCGCGGCCGCGGCCGTGGCGGGGAGCCTGCTGACGGCTCCCGTCGCCACCGCCGCCGTTTCCTGCGCCGTTTCGGACGAAATGGTCGCCGCGGGCAACTACTGGGCCGCGAACGGGACGAACCCCGATCCGGCCGACTGGCAGAACGCGACGTTCCACGTCGGCAACCTGGCACTGGTCCGGACCACCGGCCAGTCCAACCACAAGACGTACCCGTGGGCGCAGGCCAACGGCTACCAGCTGCCGTCGGACCCGAAGCGCCCGTTCTTCCCGGACGACCAAGCGGCCGGCGAGGCGTACCTGGACCTCTACACGTACTTCCACCCGGAGATCCCGCTCGACTCGATCCGCACCCGGATCCAGGCCGAAGTGGCGTCGGTGCGGGCGGGCCACCGCGACTACTGGAACTATGTAGACGCGCTGAACATGGCGATGCCGTCGTTCGCCCGGATGAGCCTGATCGACCACGATCCGTCCTATTTGGACGCCATGGACAGCTTGTTCCGGTCGGCGGAGCACAAGCTGTTCAACGAGTTCACCGGGTTGTGGTACCGCGACGAGCGCTTCAAGGGCTCGGGCGTGTTCTGGTCGCGCGGCAACGGCTGGGCGCTGGCGGCGCTGACGAAGGTGCTGCAGGTCCTGCCGGTCGACGACTCACGCCGTCCGGAATACCTGCGGGTGTACCGGAAGATGGCGGCCACGCTGGCTTTGACGCAACGCCGCGACGGCTTCTGGAACTCGGACCTGCTGAACCCGTGGGACCGCGGCGGCCCGGAGACGAGCGGCACGGCGTTTTTCACCTTCGGCATCGGCTGGGGCATCACCGCGGGCGTCCTCGACGCGGCTCGCTACCGCCCGGTGGTCGACAAGGCGTGGACGGCGTTGTCGACGAAGGCCCTGCAGGCGGACGGCAAGGTCGGCTACGTCCAGCCGGTGGGCGACCGCCCGGCGAAGGCTCACGCGGCCGACACCGCGGCTTACGGCGTCGGCGCGTTCCTGCTGGCCGGCCAGGAAATCGCGAAGCTGCAAGGCTGCTCGGCCGAGTAGACCTACTTCAGGCAGTCCCCGGGTTCGCCGCGGCGCAGGGCCGGGTCGGCCTGGGGGAAGGTGCGGGCCACGCCGGGGCCGGACGACCGGTGCTCGAAGCGGACCGTCACGCGGCCGTGGCCCGCGCCCTGGACCCAGCCCGTGCCGAACTCCTCGTGGACCACGTCGTCGCCCTGCCGCCACTCCGAAGGCGCGGAGGGAGCCGGTGCCGACACCACCGTCGACGTCGAGGGCGCCGCCGGGGTCGCCAACGTGAACAGCGCGTCCTGGTGCGGTACCGAAAGGCCGCTGTAGGCCACCCCCGCCAGGCGGATGCCGCCGAACTCCGCCGGGTCCAGCAGCAGGCGCTCCGCCGTCGCGGCCAGCTCGGCCAGGTCGTCGGTCGGGGCCGAGATCGTCTCCGAGCGGGTCACCGTGTGCATGTCGGTGTGCCGCAGCTTGATCACGACCGTCCGCGCCACGCGCTCGGCCTTGAGCAACCGCTGGTGCGCGCCGACGGCGATGCGCCGGACCTCCGCCTTCAAGGAGGCCAGGTCCTTGATGTCGGTGTCGAACGTCGTTTCGGCGCTGACCTGCTTGGTCTCGGCGCGCCCGGCCACCGGGCGGTCGTCGGCGCCGGTCGCGAGGCGGCGCAGGTCGCGGCCGACCACGCCGCCGAGCGTGGCGACGGCGTCCTGTTCGGACAGTGCCGCCAGCTGCCCGAGCGTCTGGACGCCGATGAACCGCAGCTTGCCCTCCGCGACCGGGCCGATCCCCCACAGCGCGCGCACCGGCAGCGGCGCCAGGAACTCCCGCTCGGTGCCCTGCGGCACGACCAGCAGGCCGTCCGGTTTGGCCTCGTCGGACGCGATCTTCGCGATCTGCTTGCCGTTGCCCGCGCCGATCGACGCCACCAGGCCGGTTTCCGCGCGGATCGCCGCCCGCAACGACTCGCAGAACTCCGTGACGGCGGCCGGCGAAGCACCGACGAGCGACGGCGGTTCGGCGAAAGCTTCGTCGAGCGAGATCTTCTCCAGCACCGGCGCCACCGCGGAGACGACGGCGAACACGTCCTGGCTGAGCCGCTCGTAGACGCGGAACCGCGGCGGCACGATGACGCCGTTCGCCGGCAGCAGCCGCCGCGCCTGGGCCATCGGCATCGCCGACTTGATGCCGAACGCGCGGGACTCGTAGCTGGCACCGGCGACGACCCCGCGGGGGCCGAGGCCGCCGACGAGCACCGGGCGCCCGGCCAGCGTCGGGCGGGTGAGCTGCTCGGCCGAGGCGTAGAAGGCGTCCAGGTCGAGGTGGATCACCCAGCGGGCCACGTCAGTCCCCGCCGGTGGCGTCCAGCAGCTGGTGGAGCGCCCGGGTGTAGCTCTCGAACGCGGCCCGCCCGCGGCCGGTCAGCCGGACCAGCGTGACCGGCGTGCGGTGCTCGAACGCCTTGGTGATCTCGACGTACTCGGCGTCCTCGAGCTTGCGCAGGTGCGTCGAGAGGTTGCCGGCCGTCATGTCCAGCAGCTGCTGCAGCCGCGGGAAGGTGATCTGGTCGCCGGAGCGCAGGCCGGCGAGCGCGACGGTGACCCGCAGCCGGGCCTGGGCGTGGATGACGGGGTCGAGCTGGGGGAGTTCGCTCATCGGCGCTTCTCGCGGACGAAGTACACGATCGAGGCGAGCAGGAACCCGCCACCGCCGCACACCGTGAGCACGAGGAAGTTGTGCGGGTAGCCCACGAGCACGCTCAGCGCCGCCGACACGATCACCCACGCGCCGAGGCCGTACATCAGCTTGTCCTGCCAGACCATGCCGCCCGCCAGGTACATCACGCCGGTGATCAGCAGCCAGGTGCCCGACCACAGCAGCGACACCTGGTCGGCCGAGAGCACCTGGAACTGCGTGATCCGGATGTCGACGACCATCAGCCCGATCGAGGCGAGCGCCCAGCCGTAGCCGTACATCGCGCCGACCGTGCGGGACGGCCCGCGGATGCCGCGCCCGGTGCGGATGCTGGCGTACGTCGTGTAGGCCATGGCGCAGAGGAACAGCACGGGGACGACGATGGCGCCGGCGACCCAGCCGGGCACCGCCACCCAGGACCGCGTGGTGAGGTAGGTGAACCCCCAGCCGACGATCCAGGCGAAGGCCCAGGCCGCGAGCATCCGCGCCGGGCCCCCGCCGAATTCGCGCTGGTTCCGCCGGGACTGCTGAGCGATCAGGTTCAGCGACTCCTCGGCCGACATCGGCTCGTCTTCCACCCGGTCCGCCCTCCTCCCGTACGTTGCACGGAAGCTACTGTGCCATTCGTTGCCGATCCGGCCACAGCCACGGCCGAATCGGCCCGTGCCAACGGGCACGTACCGCTCGGGGGGTGGCCTGCTTCTGGCCGGATTGACAACACGCACTCAGAGCCTGGCCGTGTCCAGCCGGAAGCGGCGCACGACCACCAGTGCCGGGAGCACGAGCCACCCCGCCAGCACGAGCACCGCGACCCACGTCCCGGACGCGTGCGTCAGCGGGTCGAGGCCGACCCGGCGCAGCCAGTACGTCGGCACGAAGTGCGCCACTGTCGCCATCCAGCCGGGCAGGATCTCCAGCGGGATCCACAGGCCGCCGAGCATGCCGAGCGGCATCATCAGCGCGCCGGTGACCGCGCCGACCGTGTCGCCCTTGCCGAACAGGCCGATGGCCAGGCCGAGGACGGCGAACGGGAGCGTGGCCGCCCACAGGAACACCAGCTGGCGGCCCCATTCGGCGGCGGTGAGCGGTTCGCCGCGCAGGAAGCCGACGAAGAAGATCGCCAGCAGCACCGGCAGGGCGACGGCCATCGCCGACGCGACCTTGACGGCGAGGTAGCCGGGCCCGCGCATCGGCGTCAGGCGGAGCTGGCGCTGCCAGCCGTCCGTGCGTTCCTGCGCCACCCGGGTGCCGGTGAACAGGGCGCCGCCGCTGGCGCCGTACGCGGCCATGCCGATCATCGTCTGCGTGCTCGAGTGCAGGCCGTTGTCCAGGACGTAGTCGCCGAAGATGGCCCCGAAGAGCAGGTACATGGCCACCGGCATGCCGATGGTGAAGATCGTGAACTGCGGGCTGCGGACGATCCGCTTGATCTCGAGGCTCAGGTAGGTGGTGTTCACGCGGCGGCCTCCTCGGCGGTGAGCGCCAGGAAAGCCTCTTCGAGACCCAGCGCGGTGATCTCGATGTCGGACGCCAGCGGGTGCGCGGCGAGCAGGGCGCGGATGGCGGCGTCGGAGTCGGCGCAGGCCAGCTCGGCACGGCCCGCGCGCAGCTGGACGCTGGTGACGCCGGGAAGCACGGCCAAGCCGGCTTCGGTGGCCTCGGGCACGACGGCCTTGAGCACGCGGCCGGACACCGCGGCCCGGACCTCGGCGACCGGGCCGTCGGCGACGACGGCGCCGTGGCGCATCAGCACCACGCGGTCGGCGTAGTCCTCGGCCTCGGCCAGGTAGTGCGTCGCGAACAGCACGGTCCGGCCGGTCGCGGCGAACTCGCGGATGGCCGCCCAGAACGCGCGCCTGCCGTCGACGTCCATCGCGGCGGTCGGCTCGTCGAGCACGAGCAGCTGCGGGTCGCCGGCCAGCGCGAGCGCGAACCGGACGCGCTGCCGTTCGCCGCCGGAAAGCTTGCCGCAGCGGCGTTTGACGAGGTCCGTCAGGCCGGCGCGGGCGAGCACCTCGGCCGCGGGCAGCGGCTTCTCGTGCGTGGAGACGACCAGGTCGACGATCTCGCCGACCGTGACGTCCGGCAGCAGCGCGCCGTTCTGCATCATCGCGCCGACCAGCCCCCGGTCGACGGCTTCGCGCGGGCTGCCACCCGCGACGATCACGTCCCCCGCGTCCGGCCTGGTCAGCCCGAGCAGCATGTCGACGGTGGTCGACTTGCCCGCGCCGTTCGGCCCGAGCAGCGCGACGACCTCGCCGCGCGCGACCTCGACGGTCACGCCGCCGACCGCCGTGACCCGGCCGAACCTCTTGGTGAGGCTGTTGAGTGCGAACGCCGGTCCCCCAGTCATGGCGTCCTCCTTTCGTGGACTTTGCGTTTCAAATCTGACCCGCACTTTGTAACACAAAGTCCACGTACTCTCAAAGCCCCCGGCGCCGGAAAGCACGAAAAACGGGGTGCCGGGCACTGTGCCCCGACACCCCGTTTTCCAGGGTTTCCGCAGTTCAGCCGGTGAACCGTCCGGCGACCAAGCCCTGCGTCGCCGCGACATCGGCCTTGGCCGCGGTCGGCGCCGGCGGCGTCGGCTGCGGCAGCGGGGCGCACTCGACGTCGGCCGTGCGGCCCGGCTTGCGGGCCGGGAGCGCGCCCGTCGCCAGGTAGTCGGCGATCTTGGTGTCGACGCACGCGTTGCCGCGCGGGGTGATCGCGTGGCTGGTGCCGCCCGGCTCCGAGATCAGCGAAGCGCCCGGGAACCGGCTGCGGACCTCGAGGCTGCCCTCGAACGGCGTCGCCGCGTCGAGCGTCTCGTCGATCATCAGGACGCTCTGCACGCCGCGGCCGTCGATCTTGGCCGGCTTCCCGGCCTTCGCCGGCCAGTACAGGCAGGGCCCGTTGAACCAGGCGTTCTGCCAGGTGAAGTACGGCGCCTTGGTGAAGGTCCGCCAGTTGTCGCGCTTCCACTGGTTCCAGCTCTGCGGCCACTGGACGTCGGTGCACTGGACGGCGAGGTAGACCGCGTAGCCGTTGTCGTCGCCGCGGCCGCCGAAGGCCTCGAACAGCGTCTTCCAGTTCTGCCAGTCACCGTTGTTGACGAACCGGGACAGCGCGTCGCCCAGCAGCGTCCACCGCAGCTGGTAGTAGCTGGCCTGCTGGATGACGTCGAGGATCTCGTCCGGGCCGATCACGCCGCCGGCCGGGGTGAACTGCGCCTTGAGCAGCTGCTCGTTGACCACGCGCTGCACCGCGGACTGCGTCTTGCCGAGGTGGTAGACGTCGTCGTGCTGGGCGAGCCAGCCGAACCAGATGAGGATGTTCTTGTCGAACGCGACGTCCTGGTTGAGGTTGTCGCCGTACCAGACGCCCCGCGGGTCGACGGTCGAGTCGAGCACCATGCGGCGGACGTTCTGCGGGTACAGCGAGCCGTACACCTGGCCGAGGTAGGTGCCGTAGGAGTAGCCGTAGAAGTTCAGCTGCTTCTGGCCGAGCGCCTTCCGGATCGAGTCCATGTCCTGGACCGTGTCCGTCGTCTTCATGTTCTCGAGGAGGGCCTTGGAGTTGTTCTTCGCGCAGGCCTCGGCGTACCCCTTGGAGCGGTCCAGCCAGGTCTTCTCCAGCTGCGGGGTGAACGGCACGTACTGGGGACGGTTGTAGTCCATGTAGTTCGGGTCGCAGCTCAGCGCGGGCTTGCTGGAACCGACGCCGCGCGGGTCGAAGCCGACCCAGTCGTAGGCGTCCCCGGCGTGGTTGGGCACGCGCGGCCCGCGGGTGGCCAGCAGCAGGCCGGACCCGCCGGGCCCGCCCGGGTTGGTGAGCATGACGCCCTGGTACTGCGCGTCGGCGACCTTGTGCTTGACACGGCTGACGGCGAGCTGCACCTGCTCCCCGGCCGGCTTCCGGTAGTCGAGCGGCACCCCCAGGAACCCGCACTCGGCCCCGGCGGCGACGAGCGTCGGATCGGTGCACGCACCCCAGGCGATCGACGCTTCCTTCGCCGGCGCGGCGTTCGCGGCGTTCGCGGCCGGCGCGGCCACGAGCGCGGACGCCACCGCGGCGGCCGCGACCACGGCGAAAACGGTACGTCTCACTGTTTTCTCCCTTTCCCCTGCGACTTCGGGCGGGTGAACCCTAGTCCCGCCCGCGCTTTTCGGGCAGGGCCTGAAGGGCAGGGCCCTACTAAAGGTGGAAATCGGGTGCGCCGGCGTCCGCCGGTTGTTCCTGTGCCGAGTGACTACCCGTGGCTTTGCAGGATCCCGATCAGGAGGAGAACCAGCGCGAGAAGGAAGAGCACAGCGAAGGCGATACGTACCTCCCGGCCGGTTCCGGGTTCCTTCCCGGGACCGGGCTCCGAAGCACGGCGAGGTGCCAGGCCGACCGGCAGCTGGGCGTTGCCGGTGGCCCGCGACCGACTCGCCGCTTCCCGGGCGGGCTGCTCCACATCCGCCGCGGACTCGGGTTCTCGGGCCTTCTCGTGCACTGGCCGCGGTTCGGAGGAAACCACCGGCACGGCTCCTCGCGCGTGCCCGGCGAGCCAAGTTCCCGCGGCCGTGCTGACTTGACGGCTGTCGTCTTCCGCCAGCCGCCGGATCTCCGCCGCCGTTCGTTCGCGCACCAGGTCGTTCCCGACCCGGTGCAGCCGCTTCAACCCCTCCAACGCGTTCAACCGGTCCGAAGCGATCGGGCTCGCCAGCCCGTGCCGCAGGTACTCCGGCAGCGTCCACCGCGGGTTGCGCGCCAGCACGATCCGGCCCTCCACATCGGACTGGTGCTTCGGGCGCTGCCGCGGCATCTCCGCCACCACCCGCTCGTGGACGTAGCTGTACAGCTCGTCGACCGTGACGTCCCCGTCACCGTCCAGGTCCGCGCTGCCGTCGCGCAGGCCCGCCACCAGGTGCCGGGTGAACACCGACCGAGCCGCCGAACCCACCACCGCGTCGCCCTCGAAGGAATACTGCGTCGCGTCGGACGCTGTCAGCACCGCACGGCCGCGACCTTGAAACCGCTCCAGCGTGTGCACGTCCGTGCCCGCCTTCGTCAATTTCCCGGCCGGGAATGCGCCGCTGTAGCAGCAGTCCAGTATCAGTACCTTCTGCCGCGAAGCGCAGCCCGCCATCGCACGGTCGATCAGCTCCGCCGCCAGCGCCGTGAACATCAGGCTGTCCCGACGGGTGTTCGCCATCGCGAGGTACAGACTGCCGTCGTCGTCCTTGACGCCGTGGCCGGTGAAGTACAGCAACGTCAGCTCGTCGCGGTGGCGGTCGCGGTAGAATTCGCCGACTGCTTCGCCCACCACGTGGTGGGGCCGGTCGACCAAGGTCGTCACCTCGAACCCCGCCACCGCCGGGTCGCTCAGCACCGCCGCCAGCTCTCGAGCGTCGCCGCCCGGCGCGGTCAGGCGGCGCAGGGCCGGGTCTGCGTACGTCTCGGTCGCGATCAGCAGAGCGTGCCGGCTAGGCATGGCGCCGGACGAAGGCGTCGATCAGCTCCTGCCGCTCCGCCGACGTCGCCCGCTCCAGCTCCACCGTGTCGCCGTCGATCGTCACCTTGATGCGGTGCTTGCCCGTCTGGCGGGCGAGCCACTCCTTCAGCGTCTCCACCAGCCCCGGGAACACGCCGCCGGCCGCGCTGAACGCCACCACCAGCGAGCCGATCGTCACCGGGTCCGCCGCCTTCGCGCCCGGTGGGAGCTCGCCGGGCGCGGCCCGCAGGTCCACGTCCAGCTCGCCCAGCTCGGCGCGCAGCCGGCGGGCGAGCCGGTCGAGTTCCTCCTCGTCGGCGCCGCCCTCCGCTTCCAGCCGCACCAGCGCCCGGGTGTCCGGTTCGGTCATGCGCGCCATGGTGCGCCCCGGGGAACCGCGGAAACAAGGTCCGTTCGGGCAGCGTCAGGCGCGGATTTCGTTGAGGTAGTTGTAGATCGTGTAGCGCGTGACGTCGAGCCGCCCGGCCAGGTGGTCCACCGCGTCCTTGATGAGGAAATAACCGGCCTCGTCGAGTTCGCGCACCACCGCCGCCTTGTGCCGCTTCTTCATCAGGTCCACCGGGATGCCGGCCTTGGTGACCGCCCGGTCGACGAGGAACCGCTGCAGGCTGTCGACGTCCGGTGGGAAAGTCTCCGGCTCGCCGTTGCCGCCGGCCGAAGCCGACGCGTCGACGCTGTTGACGCACAGGCAGCCGACCGCCACCCCGTCGGCGTCGCGCAGGAACAGCGTCGACGAGCGGATCGGCCGCCCGTCCGGGCCGTGCGTGCGGTAGTTCGTCAGGTCCTGCGTGGTGCCGCGGCGGACCAGGCCGAGCAGCAGGTCGGTCATCGGGCCGCCGACGCTGCGGCCGGTCAGGTCACCCGCGATCGCGACGATCGAGTCCGGCAGCCGGCTCAGGTCGTGCAGCAGCACCTCGTTGCCCGGACCGAGCATCGCCGCCAGCCCCGGGATCGCTGGCACCAGCGCGGTGAGCACCTCGTGCGTGGTCGCGCCCGCGGCCGGCACGACCAGGGGCTCCCGCGGCGCCGTCAACGTCTCCAGCGCGGACCGCAGCAGGTCCGCCGCGGCCGCCGGCGTCGACGCGTGCGGCGACAACCGGACGTGCTCGGGCCGCACGGTCGCCGCTATCCCGGCGTTGGCCAGCGCCGCGCCGACCTGCTCGGCGGGGTGGCCGGGCAGCGTGAACGCGAGGATCCCGGCCCGCCGGTCCACCGCCGACACCACCTCGGCGCCGCACGAGGCCAGCACCTCCTCGAACGAGGTGATCCGCTCGGCGATCCGCGCCGCGATGGCGGCCACCCCGGCGTCCTCGACCAGCTCGAGCGCCTCGGCGAACGCGCCGGAGGTGATCGGGCTGAGGTTGGAGATCGACCAAGCCTGCGCGGTGCCGTCGGGCGCGTGGATCTCGTCGTCGAACAGGCCGGGGTCGCGCGCGCCGGTCCAGCCGGACAGCACGGGGTCCATCCGCTCCAGCGCGTTGTCGCTCAGCACCGCGAAGCCGGTGCCCCAGCCCGCGCGCAGCCACTTCTGCCCGCCGACGACCAGCACGTCGGCGACCTCCCACGGCGCCTCGATCACGCCGAAGCCCTGGATGCCGTCGACGACCAGCAGCCGGTCGCCGACGACGTCGCGCAGCGCGGCCAGGTCGGCGCGGAAACCGGTGCGGAAGTCGACCGCGGAGACGCTGACCGTGGTGATCTCCGGCGTCAGCGCTTCCGCGACCCGCTCCGGCGTCACGTAACCGCTGGTCAACCGGCGCACGCGCAGCCGGCCGGCCTGCTCGGCGCGGGCCCACGGGTAGGTGTTGGCCGGGAACTCCGACGCCGACACCAGCACCTCGCCCGAGCTGTGGAACGCGGCCTGGAGCAACCCGAGGCTCGTGTGGGGCAGCAGCACGGTGTGGTCGGTGTCCGAACCGGACAGCCGCGCGGCGGCGGCCTTGGCGCGGACCTCCTGCCGCATCAGCTCGTCCACAGTGGACGGACCGGCCGTGGTGGCCTGGTCGAGCAGCGCCGCCGTCGTGTCGAGCACCGCGTGCGACGGCGGGCCGAAGCGGGCGAAGTCGAGGTAGCCGGCGGGCTCGTCGAACTGGAGCAGGTACCGGGGCGAAATCCGCGTCACGCGAGGATCCTCGCCAGGAACTGCCGGGTGCGTTCGTGCTTCGGCGCGCTCAGCACCTCCGACGGCGGCCCGGTCTCGACGACGGCGCCGTCGGCCAGGAACACCACCTCGTCGGCGGCCTCCGCGGCGAAGCTCATCTCGTGCGTCACGACGACCATCGTCATCCCCTCCCCCGCCAACGTACTCATCACTTCCAGCACCTCGCCGACCAGCTCCGGGTCCAGCGCCGACGTCGGCTCGTCGAACAGCATCAGCTTCGGCTTCATCGCCAGCGACCGCGCGATCGCCACCCGCTGCTGCTGCCCGCCGGACAGCTGCGCCGGGTAGGCGTCACCGCGGTGCCCGAGCCCGACGCGGTCGAGCAGCTCGAGCCCCTGCTTCCGGGCGTCGTCCGGCTTGAGGCCGAGCACCCGGATCGGGCCCTCGACGACGTTCTCCAGCGCGGTCCGGTGGGCGAAGAGGTTGAACCGCTGGAACACCATGCCGATGTCCCGGCGCTGGCGGGCGACGTCGCGCTCGCGCAGTTCGTACAGCTTCCCGCCGCGCTGCCGGAACCCGATCGGCTCGCCGTCGACCCAGATCTGGCCGGCGTCGATCGTCTCCAGGTGGTTGATGCAGCGCAGGAACGTGCTCTTCCCGGCGCCGGACGGCCCGAGCAGGCAGACGACCTGTCCCTTGTGGACTTCGAGGTCGATGCCGCCGAGGACTTCGGTGTGGCCGTAGGACTTCTTGACGCCGACGGCGCGCAGCAGCGGCTCAGACACGGGCACTCCTCACCAGCGGCACGCCGCGCAACGCCTTGCCGGCGCGGGACAGGGGCCCGCGGTCCAGCCGGTCGGAAGCGCCGAACGAGCGTTCCAGGTAGTGCTGGCCGACGCCGGCGACGGTCACCACGACCATGTACCAGACGGCCGCGGCCAGCAGCGTCTCCATCACCAGCAGGTTGTTGGACGAGATGTTGTTGGCCGCGTGGATCAGCTCGGTCACGCCGATCACCGACGCCATCGACGTGCCCTTGAGCATGTTGATGAAGTCGTTGCCGGTCGGCGGGATGATCACGCGCATGGCTTGGGGCAGCACGACCCGGCGCAGCGTGGCGGCCGGCGTCATGCCGATCGACTTCGCCGCCTCGGTCTGCCCGCTGTCGACGCTGTTCAGGCCCGCCCGCACGATTTCGGCCATGTACGCGCTTTCGTTGAGCGCCAGGCCGAGGAACGCGGCGGTGAACGCGCTGATCAGCACGTTCGTCTGCTCGTGGACCAGGAACGGGATGTCGATGACCGGGAAGACGAGCGCCAGGTTGTACCAGAGCAGGATCTGCAGCAGCACCGGCAGGCCGCGGAAGATCCAGATGTACCCGGCGGCGAACCACCGGGCGACCGGGTTGGCGCTGCGGCGCAGCAGGGCGATGACGATGCCGAGCACGATCGCGACGGCCTGGGACAGCACCGCCAGCACGACGGTGTTGAGCAGGCCGGTCGCCATCACCTTGTAGAAGACGAAGTCCGGGACCTGGTTCCACTCGATCTGCGCGTTGCCGAGCGCGATGCCCAGCAGCACGAGCAGCGCGAGGATGATCGCGGCGGCGACCCAGCGGCCCCAGTGCCGGAGCCGGACGATGGGCAGTGGCTCAGGACCCGCCATTGACCGCGGCCTCCTTGATCGCGCCCTGCTCGACACCCCACGCCTGCAGGATCTTGCCGTAGGTGCCGTCGGCGATCAGGGCCTGCAGCGCCTTCTGCACGGAGTCGCGCAGCGGCGCGTTCGCCTTGTTGACGCCGATGCCGTACGGCCCGCCCTCGATCGGCTCGCCCGGGACGACCTCGAAGAACTTGCCCTCGCCCGCGGTGCGCGAGATGTAGACGGCGCTGGGCAGGTCGTTGAGGATCGCGGCGACGCGGCCGGTGCGCAGCTGGTTCTGGTTCTGGTTGTCGCTGTCGGTCGCGGTGACGTTCACCGCGGGCTTGCCCGCCGACGTGCACTTGGCGCTCTGCGCCTCGGCGAACTTCTGGTGGCTGGTGCCCTGCACGACGGCGACGTTCTTGCCGCACAGTGCGTCCGGGCCGGTGATGCCGTCCGGGTTGCCCTTGCGGGTCATGATCGTGATGCCCGAGGTGAAGTAGTCGACGAAGTCGATCTGCGCCTGACGGGCCTTGGTGTCGTTCATGCCGGCCATCGTCAGGTCGATGCGGCCGGACTGGAGGCTGGTGATCAGCGAGCCGAACGCCATGTCCTGGTGGGTCACGGTGACGCCGAGCTTGGCGGCGACCGCCTTGGCGAGGTCGACCTCGTAGCCGATCGGGGTCTTGCCGTCGGCGGCGTAGAAGTTGTTGGGCGCGGACTGCAGGTTCGACGCCAGGTGCAGCACGCCCGCCTGCTTGACGTTGTCCGGCAGGGCGGCGTTGAGCTGCGCGTCCTTCTGCACGCCCTGGACGATCGCGGCGGTGTCCGGGATGCCGGACGCGGGCGCGCCGGCGGCTTGCGACGTCCCGCCCGCGCCGTCCGGGCCCCCACCGCAGGCGGTCACCAGGACGGCCAGGCTCGCGAGCAACACCGCCTGCGCGGCACGTGAACGGGACATAGCGGACCTCCACTGTTCGGCTGGCCGGAACGGTACAACTCGTTGTTGAAGAGGTCAACTGGCTGTTGAAATCTGGCCCGGTGCTAATTTGCGCGGATGAGCCTGCGGATCGGCATCCTTGGTGCGGCCCGAATCGCCCCCACCGCCCTGGTCAAGCCCGCTTCTTCGCACTCCTCGGTCACGGTCGGCGCCGTCGCGGCGCGTTCGCTCGAGCGCGCGCAAGCGTTTGCGGCCCGCCACGGGATCCCGCGGGCGCACGGGTCGTACGAGGACCTGCTGGCCGATCCGGACATCGACGCCGTCTACAACCCGCTCCCCAACGGCCTGCACGGCCGGTGGACGCGGGCGGCGCTGGAGGCGGGCAAGCACGTGCTGTGCGAGAAGCCGTTCACGGCGAACGCAGCGGAGGCCCGGGAGATCGCTTCGCTGGCTTCTTCGTCGGACCGCGTCGTGATGGAGGCGTTCCACTACCGCTACCACCCGCTGGCGCTGCGGGTCGAGGAGATCGTGGCGTCCGGCGAGCTGGGCGAGCTGGCGCGCGTCGAGACGGCGGTGTGCTTCCCGCTGCCGAAGTTCTCGGACATCCGCTACGACTACGCGCTGGCGGGCGGCGCGACGATGGACGCGGGCTGCTACGCGGTCCACATGGCCCGGATCTTCGGCGGCGGCGAGACCCCGTCGGTGGTCTCGGCTTCGGCTCGCCTGCGGTCCCCGCGGGTCGACCGGGCGATGACGGCGGAGCTGCGCTTCCCGTCGGGTCACACGGGCCGGGTGACGTGCTCGATGTGGTCGTCGTCGGTGCTTCGGATCAGCGCGAAGGTGATCGGCTCGAAGGGGTCGATCGCGGTGTTCAACCCGGTGGCGCCCCAGGCGTACCACCGGTTCCGGGTCGACGTCGCCGGTACGCGGCGCACGGAGAAGTTCCCGCGCCGCGCGTCGTACGCCTACCAGCTGGACGCGTTCGCGGCCGCGGTGCTGGAGGGCGCGCCGGTGAAGACGTCGGCGGCGGACGCGGTGGAGACGATGACGGTGCTCGACGAGATCTACCGCGCGGCCGGGCTGCCGCTGCGCGAACCGAGCTGAGCCCGGACGTCGGCGAAGGCGAAGCCGAGCAGGTTGAGCCCCCGCCAGGCCCGCGGCTTTTCGGCCCGCGGGTCGTCCGCCGCCAGGCCGATCCCCCAGACCCGGTCGACCGGGCTCGCCTCGACGAGCACCCGCTCGCCGGTCCCGGCCAGGTAGTCCCCGAGTTCCGGGTGCTGCGCGAACTTGGCGGCGTTGCCCGCCACCACGATTTCCCGGCGGTGGGCGACCCAAGCCGCTTCGTCGAACCGGCGCACCTGGCGGCCGAAGTCCTTGGCCTGCTTCGGGTGCACCGCGGTCAGCACCCGCGCGGCCACCTCCTCGTCGCCGAAGAGCAGCGCCTTGCGCCACATCATGTAGTGCTCGGCGGTGGCGAACCGGACGTCGTCGAGCACGAACGGCGCCGGCCACCACTGGCTGAAGCACCCGGAGCCGACTCCGCCGCCGCGAGGCGGGCGATGGCCCCAGAAGCAGAGGTACTTGAACCGCTTCCCCGCGTCGAGGGCGCGGGTCAGCTCCTCGACGCTGCGCGGCTGGCTGCTCATGGCGCCAGTTTCACGCACGAACCGGCCGCTCCGCACCCGAAATTCGGGGCGGAGCGGCCGGCGCGCCGGGTCAAGCTGCCACGTAGTTGCCGCTCAGGATGAGCAGGACCTGGATCGTGATGCCCGTGCCGTAGTAGTCCGTCGCGTCCGGGGACCACGACGAGACCGCCGTCCACAGCTTGTCCAGCCACGCCTGGCTGCCCGGGTCCGCCATCGCCGCCACCGCGAACGGCGCCGTGAAGCACGGGTGCTGGCCGCTTTCGGTCTTCGAGCCCGACAGCGAGTAGCCGCTCTGGATCTTCGCCGGGTCGCTGCCCGTGGCGGACTTGATCCACGTCGTCATCTTGCGGACCTGCGCGGCCGCGGCGCTGTTCGGGGCCGTGATCGCGTCGACGCCGAGGCGCCACGGGTCACGGCAGGCGTTCCAGCTGTACTTGCCGTCGTACGGGCCTTCCAGGAACTCCGCCGGCGCCGGCTTCGGGGTCGAGTTCGTGTTGACCACGAAGTCCGGCAGCAGGCCCGTGTTCGGCGCGTACTGCGACTGCAACTGGCTCACCGCGGTCTCCGACCGGGTCCGGACCGACGTCCAGAAGCTGTCGCCGGTGGCCGTGGCGAACGCCCGCAGGTGCCCGGGCATCCAGTCCGACGAGCGCGAGCTGTTCTTGTACTCCGCGTCGTTGCCCCAGTCGCCGAGCAGCGTGAACTTCGTGGACCCGTTGACCTCGCTCTTCTTGATCGCGTTGATGATCCGGACGGCCTCGGCCTTGTAATTGACCGAGCCCGTGCTGCCCCACTTCTTGTCCGCGATCAGCAGGCCGTAGGCGATTTCGAGGTCGCCGTCGGTCGCGGAGTCGCTGCCGTTGACGCTTTTGCAGTTCGAGTCCTGCTCGGCCGCGTGCAGGTCCTTGTTGTTGACCGACGGGTGCGCCTTCACGAACTTCAGGATCCCGTCGACGATCGAGCGCGCCTGCGTGTCCTTGTCCGCCATCATCGCCGAGATCGTCAGGCCGTAGCCCTCGCCCTCGGCGACGAACGAGTGGTCGGCGTCCTTCGACAGCACGGCGTAGGTGCCGCTGCCGCACTTGGTCGTGAGGAAGTTCTTCTTCCAGAAGTCGTAGTACTTCTGCAGCGCGGCATCCTGGGTGGCCTGCGAGACGGACGGCCGCAGCGTGCCCGGCACGTACGGGGTGCCCGCCGCGGACGCGGTCGTCGGCACGCTCAGCAGCCCGGCGGCCAGCGCGGCCGAAGCCACCACCGCCCGGACGATCTTCTTCATCGCTCCTCCGTAAAGACATCGTTGGCTGCGGCGAGGGCGATGTGAGCGTGACAGAAGGTTCAAGACCCGGTCAAGACTGTTAGGAAACTTTCCTTACTATGACCGTGAGTGGTCTCACCAGGACCCCGGCCACTCGGACGGACTAGCGTGGGTCCCATGAAGCTCGACGACCGCGGCCCCGACTTCCGCACGTTCTGGACCGAACGCCGGCTGGCCACCCTCACCACGGTCCGGCCCGACGGCACGCCGCACGTCGTCGCGGTCGGCGTCACCGTGGACTTCGACGCCGGTCTCGCCCGCGTGATCACGTTCGCCTCCTCGGTCAAGGCGCGGCTGATCCGGGCCGCGGGCGCCGACGGCGTCCCCGTCGCGGCCTGCCAGCTGGACGGCCCGAAGTGGTCCACTTTGGAGGGTCGAGCGGTGCTGCGCGACGACCCGGAGTCGGTGCGCGACGCGGAAAACCGCTACGCCGCCCGCTACCGCCAGCCCAAGCCCAACCCCCAGCGGGTGGTCCTGGAGATAGCCGTCACCCGGGTACTCGGTAACGTCTCGTGACGTGTTCAGGGCGGTGAGAACCGCCCTGAACACGTCACGAGGCGCGGGCGTGCACCAGCCGCGTGTACTCCGCCAGCAGGGTGGCCAGCTCGCTGTGCTCCCCCGCCGACGCCAGCTGCTGGTGACCCACCAGCATCGCCATGCCCAGCGACGTCAGCGTCCGCGCGAGGTCGCCGTCGCCGACGATGCCCTTGACCGCCTTGCCGACCGTGCGCACCCGCGCGGAGTCGACGCGTTTCTGCGCCGCCCGCACGGTTTCGTCGTTCGCCGCCCACGCCCGGATGGCGGCTTCGGCCTCGTGCGGCAGCCCGAGCGTCAGGTCCATCAGCGCGGCGAAGTCGGCCGACGGGCCGCCGCTGCCGAAGTTCCCTTCGCGCAGGATGCGCACCTGCCGGTTCTCCCAGTGGTCCAGCAGCTGCTCGACGAACCCCGGCCAGCCGCCGAAGTGGTGGTAGAACGACCCGCTCGTGACGCCGAGGCCGCGGCACAGCCGGCCGACGTTCAGCTCGGTGAACCCGTGCTCCGCCAGCACGTCCAATGCGGCCGCGAAGTACGCGTCCCGCGTCACCGGGGGCATCAGACGTTCCGGTCCCGGTTTCGCCAGTACGGTTCGCGCAGCGAGCGCTTGAGGATCTTGCCGGTCGCGTTGCGCGGCAACGCTTCCACGACGTCGACGCTGCGCGGGCACTTGTAGTGGGCCAGGCGCTCGCGGCAGAACTCCATGAGCTTGTCGGCGTCGAGCTGATCGCCGGCGACGACGGCCTTGACCTGCTCGCCCCACCGCTCGTCCGGGACACCGATCACGGCCACCTCGGCGACGCCGGGGAACTCCGCCACCACGCGCTCGACCTCGGGCGAGTAGACGTTCTCGCCGCCGGTGATGATCATGTCCTTGACGCGGTCCTCGAGGAACAGGAACCCGCCGTCGTCCAGGCGCCCGACGTCGCCGGTGCGCACCCAGCCGGCCACGATGGTCTCGGCGGTCGCCTCGGGCTTGCCGAGGTAGCCCGCCATCCGCTGCTCGGTGCGAATCCAGACTTCGCCGGTGGCGGCGTCCTCGAGGGTCACCGGGTCGACGATCCGGATGTCCACTCCGGACAGTGCGGTGCCCGCGGAAGCCAGCCGTTCGGGGCGCGACGCGTCCCGGTGCGCCTCCGGGTCCAGGGCGGTGACCGCGCCGGACAGCTCGGTCATGCCGTACACCTGCGCGAACTTCACGTCCGGCCAGGCGGCGAGCACGGTGCGCAGCAACGGGAGCGGCATCGGCGAAGCGCCGTAGCAGAGGTACTTCAACCGGGAGAACGCCTTGAGCGCGTCTTCGCCGGCCTGCGCGATCCCGGCCACGACGGCGGGCACGAGGAACGCGTGCGTGATCCCGGCCCGCAGTGCGGCGAACAGCGAAGCCGCGTCCGGTTCGCGGGTCAGGTAGGACGGTTCGCCGTAAAGGAACCCGGAAACCGCGTAACAGCTGCCGCCGACGTGGAACAGCGGCATCGCGACGAGGTTGACCTCGCCGGGGCCGATCGGGAACGCGGTGCCGGCGGCGAGGCCGTGGGCGATGACGCCGCGGTGGGTCAGCACCGCGCCCTTGGGGAAGCCGGTGGTGCCGCTGGTGTACATGACGAGCACGCCGTCGCCGGGGTCCACTTCGGACCCCGCGTGCGGCTCCGCGGAAGCCAGGAAGGGCTCGTACTCGTCTTCGTCCCCGCCGACGACGACCACGCGGTCGAGCGCGGGCAGCCGGTCGCGGACCGCGTCGAGCGCGGGCCGCAGTTCGGCGCCGACGAAGACCACCTTCGCGCCGGAATCCCCGAGCACGTAGGCGAGTTCGTCCCCGGAGAGCCGCCAGTTGACCACGGCGTTCGCGGCGCCGATCCCGGCCGCGGCGAAGGTCGTCTCCAGGCAGGCGGGGTGGTTCTTGTCGACGAACGCGACGCGGTCGCCCCGGCCCACCCCGGCGGCCGCGAGGGCACCCGAGAGCCGCCGGGCGCGCTCGTCGAACTCCGCCCAGGTCCACGCCTGGTCGCCGAAGCGCAGCGCGGTGTCCGCCGGGCGTTCGCGCGCCCAGTGCGCGAGGAGCTCGCCGAACAGCCGGACCCGGGGGCGGACGTCGTGGGGCATGGCGGGTTCCCTCCGGCCGGCGCTGGACCATAGACCGGTCTATGGTGCGCCGCGACCCGCCGGGCGTCAATACCCGGCGGGCCGGCGGCTTTTTCACGCGACAGCAGTACCTTCCAGCTCCACCAGCAGCGTGGGAATCGCCAACCGCGTCACGCCGAGCATCGTGGTGGCGGGCGCGGCCCCGGCCGCACCGAGCCGGCCCGCGAGCACGCCGTAGTGCTGGAAGAGCAGGTCGACGTCGGTCGTGTAGACGGTCAGCCGGACGAGGTCGCCCAACGTCATCCCGCCCTCGCCGAGCACCGCCTCGAGGTTGTCGAGGCTCAACGCCAGCTGCGCCGCGAGGTCGCCGTCGTGCTGGGGTTCGCCGTCGCCGTTCATCGCGGTCTGCCCGGCGCAGTACAGCGTCCGGGCGGGCCCGGTGACGAGCTCGCCCTGGTGGTAGCCCAGCGCCACCGACCACGGCCACGGGTTGACCGCCGTTCGTTCCACAGCCACTTCACTCCATCCGTTCGTAGACAGTGCGAAGAGCCTCGCAACCAATACACGACATCCTGTGTCGTGTATTCGGCTACGGTTTCCGCGTGCGCGCCGACCGGCTGGTGTCCCTGGTGCTGCTGCTGCGCCGGCACGGCCGGCTGTCCGCGGCCACGCTGGCGCGCGAGCTGGAGGTGTCGACCCGCACGGTGCTGCGCGACATCGAGGCGCTGTCCACGGCGGGCGTCCCGGTCTACGCCGAGCGCGGGCGGCACGGCGGTTTCGCGCTGCTGCCGGGGTTCCGGACCGAGCTCACCGGCCTGACCCACGACGAGGCCCTCGCCCTGCTGATCGCCGGCTCCCGCCGCGGCGCCCCGGCGTTCGGCCTCGGCTCGGCGCTGGCGTCCGCGATGCTCAAGGTGGTCGACGCACTCCCCGAGAGCCAGCGCGACACCGCGGCGAGCGTGGCCGAGCGGCTGCTCGTCGACCCGGCGACCGACCTCCTCGCCCGCCGGCCGGCCGCGGAGGAGGTACCCGACGAGATCGTGGCCGAGGTCCGGCGCGCGGTGTTCGCCGGCCACCGGCTGCGCATCCGCTACGCGGCCGTCGACGAGCCGCCGAAGTGGCGGACGGTGGACCCGATCGGGCTGGTCACCGTGCGCGAACAGGGTTACCTGCTGGCCACGCGGTCCGGCGAGGACCGCACCTACCGGCTGTCCCGGATCCACGCGGCCGAGGAGCTGGACGAGCCCGCGCAGCGACCGGAGCGCGTCGACCTGGACCGGGCGTGGCAGGAGCGCAGCACGCGGTTCCGCACCGGCGGCGAGCAGGTCACCGTGCAGGCCCGGGTGGCCGCGGCCCGGCGGGAGGAGCTGACGGCGACCGCGCTGACCGCCACCGAGCCGGCCGGCGCCGGCGGCTGGGTACGGCTTTCGCTGGCCTTCCAGGACCGGCGGCACGCCGAGTGGGCGCTGTGGCAACTCGGCGTGGACGCGGAAGTCCTTGCGCCGCAGTGGTTGCGGACCGCGTTGCACGACCGGGCCACGGCGATCGCCGGTCTCCACGAGACCTAGCCGTCGAAGCGGAGCCGGGCGGTTTCAATCTCGCCGAGGTAGCGCTGGGTCCAGCCGCACATGCTGTCGACCGTCGCCCGCAGCCCCTGCCCCGGCGCGGTGAGCGTGTACTCGACCCGGGGCGGGACGGTCGGGAACACCTCGCGCTCGACCAGCCCGTTGCGCTCCAGCATGCGCAGGTTCTGGGTCAGCATCTTGTGGCTGATGCCCTCGACCTCGTTCCGCAGTTCGCTGAATCGCAGGGTGCGCTCGCCGAGCGTCTCGATGATCAGGAACGCCCACTTGTTGGCGACGTCGGAGAAGATCTCCCGCGCCAGCGAATCCGCGCGGGAAAGGTCCGCGTCCTGCTTGGTCACCACCTGGTTCCCCCGTCACCGAAAAGTGCCTTCTTCCGCATGGACCAACACTCTCCTACGGTTCCTGAGTAACCACAAGTGACCACGGAGGAAAGATGGCCGTCACCCTCGTCAACCCGCCCGAGCTGCCCGCAGTCGACCCCTACCACCAGGTGGCGATCGCCGAGGGGACGAAGCTCGTCTTCGTCGCCGGGCAGGTCGCCTGGGAAACGGAACGCGACCTGGCCACGCAGGTCGAGCAGTGCTACGTCAACGTCGCCGCCGCACTGGCCGCGGCCGGTGCCACCTTCGACGACGTGGCGAAGCTGAACTTCTCCGTCGTCGACTGGACACCCGCGAAGATGCCCGCCCTCCTCGACGGCATCGCCCGGGGTGCCGCGAAGGTCGGCACCACCGCGAAACCGCCGGCCACGCTCATCGGCGTCGCGGCACTGGACGTCCCCGAGCACCTCGTGGAGATCGAGGCGACCGCGGTGCGTTAGGCGAACAGCGCCAGCATTCCCTCGGCCGACCGCACCACCACGTGGGCCGCCGTCCGTTCCGCGTGGGGGCGGTCCGGGCGCTCCGCCTCGTGGCGCCAGCGCCGCAACGCGTCCAGGCCCGCGTCGTAGATCTCGCCCGGGTCCGCGTCCGGTTCCAGGCCCAGCCGGTCGGCCGGGGCCGTGCCCTGAGCGCCCAGCAGGCGGACCGCCTCCTCCGCGGGGTCGCCGGACAACGCCGTCCGGCCGCCGCGGATGTCCGCGATCAGGCGCAGCTCGCGGAAGTCGTGGGCGGCCGCCGCGAAGCGCTCCACCCGGGACACCAGGCGGTCGCCGCCCGGACGGGGCTGGGCCGCCAGCAACGCTTCGAGACGAATCACCGCCGTGCGGGCCTTCAACGCCTCCGCCCGCGCGACGAAACAGCCCGCGAGCGTGTCGCGCAGCTCGCCGAGCCCGCTGCGGCGCACCAGTTCCGCCGACAGCTTGACCCGGTCGTCGCAGCCGGTGCGGATCAGCGTCAGCGCCAGGCGGACGCCGAAC
The DNA here is from genome assembly GCF_040648295.1 of Amycolatopsis sp. NPDC049159. NCBI lineage: Bacteria > Bacillati > Actinomycetota > Actinomycetes > Pseudonocardiales > Pseudonocardiaceae > Amycolatopsis > Amycolatopsis sp. NPDC049159. Next base: position 47,123 of record NZ_JBEZDL010000037.1, on the reverse strand, counting down.
ATCCCGAAGCGCACCACCAGCGACCGCCGCGTCTCCACCGGGATCGGGCCCGGGAACGCCGGGTCGGTGAACGAATCCACCGACAGCACGTGGCGTTCCAGCTCCTCCCGCGGCACGGCCGCGAACGCGGCCAGGAGGTCGAACTCGTCGTCGCGCAACGACCGGCCGCCGTACGCCAGCTGGCCGGCCACCGCGATCACGCCCAGGAACCCCGTGCACAGCGGGTCTTCGCGCCAAGCGCGGCGCGCGAGCTGCTTCGCGGTCAGCAACGCGTCGATGCGGCCCGCGCCCACCTCGTCGGCCCGGGACAGCACCAGCACCGAGTTGACCGCGCTCTGCCGCGCGAACGGCGAGCCGGCCGGCGGGTGCGCCGCGGCGAGTTCGTCCGGCTCCAGGTGGCGGACCAGCCGGACGGTCGCGTCCGGGACGTCGTCGGCCGGGCCGGGGTCGTCGAGGAGCACGAGGTCGCGCAGCGCGCGCGTCGGCCATTCGCCGAGCGCCGCGGCGAGCGTCGACTTGCCCGACGAAGGCGCGCCGGTGAACGCGACGCGCAGCGGCTGCTCCAGCCGGTTCAGGCAGTCGTGCAGGAGCGCCGAAGCCCGCGGGTCGTCCCGGTAGAGCCCGGCCGCGGCGGCCAGCAGGTCGCGGACGTCCCGCGTCACGCCGAAAGCTCCCGCCGCTGCCGTCCGGCGATCGTGCCGAGCTCGCCCGCGCGCTGGTGCAGGCCGGCCAGCCGGTCGATCTCGCGTCTGATGTGGACGGTCCGGCGCTCGCGTTCGGCGGTGCCGGCCATGATCGTCTCGCGCTCGTGGGTCAGCTCGTCGGCGAGTTCCTCGGCCAGCCCGGTGAAGTGGTCGCGCAGCCGGCGCTGCACGAGGCGGATCGAGTCGCGGCATTCCTTGCTGAAGCGGATGAACACGTCGTCGACGTGCCGCTGCGCCGCCTGCTTGGCCACGGCTTGACGGCGCTGCAGCCGCATGCCGCCTTCGTCCTTGATCGTCTTCGCGGCGAACGCCGCACCGGCGCCGATCGAGACGGGGTTGATCAGCGGCAGCCCGGCGAGGCTGGTGACCAGGCCGAACATCAGCACGCCGCCGTAGGACCCGCGCAGGCCGGTGAAGGCCTGCTGCCCCACCTTGAACTTCTCGATCTTCGGCCGCCGGACGTCGTCGAGGCCCTCCACGCCGGATCCGTCGAGCCGGAGGTCGGGCAGCGCGCGGTCGTACTGCGCGCCGAAGCACGCGGCGACGGCCTGCGCGATCCACTCCGCCCGGTCGGCGAGCCACGTGTAGTTGACGTCGACGGCTTCGGCCAGCGCGTTGTCCAGCCACGGCGCGAATTCGTCCCACACTTTCGCCGGGTCGCCCTCGTCGAAGGTGCGGTCGATGGTGTTGACGATCTTGCGGGTCCGCTCGCGCAGGTCGTATTCGGCGTCCGACAGCAGATCGGTGATCTCGTCGGAAAGCAGGTTCTGCCACTTGGTGTTCTGCCGCCGCAGGTCGTCGGCACGGCGTTGCGCGCGCTGCAGCAGCGCGGCCTGCCCGAGCCCGGCGTCTTGGGCGACCGTGTCGACGCGGTCGCGCAGCGACTCCACCAGTTCCGTGGCGGCGGCCCGCACGCCCACGGCGGCCAGCAGCGCGCGGGACTGCTCCGCCGGGCGCGCGGCCTGTTCGGCGATCCAGTTCAGCAGTTCGGGAAAACCGGAGCGGGCGTTGAGATCCGCGTCACCGGCCTTCGCGGCGGCCTGGCGGACGACGGCCGAAACCGGCTGGACGGGGGCGTCGATCCCGGCCTCGGCGAGCATCGCGCGGTTGCGCTCGGCCACCGCGCGCCAGCCCGGGGAGGCGTCGATCTTGGTCAGCGCCACCAGGACGTGCGGGCACCAGGTGCGCACGTGCCGGGCGAGCGCGAGTTCGGCGGGGCTCAGCGGCGCGGTCGCGTCGGAGACGAGGATCACCGCGTCCGCTTCGGCGAGCAGGTCGAGGGCGGCGGCGGTCCGCGGTGACCGCGGGTCACCGACCGGCGGCGTGTCGACGAGGACGAGCCCGGCCGACAGGAGTTCGCGCGGCACACCGACTTCGACGCGGCTGAGCGTGCCGGCGGGGCGGGCGCCGAGTTCACCGGTGAGCCGTTCGACCGCGACGGGGATCCGTTCGAGGGAGCGGCCGACCAGCGTCGCGGCGGGTTCGGCGGAGTAGGCGATTTCGGTGGGCACGGCGGGAGTCGGGGCGTCGCCGACCGCGCACACCGGCGCGTTCAGCACCGCGTTGAGCAAGTAACCCTTGCCCTGTTTGGGAAAGCCGAGCACGCCGAGCCGGATCTGCCCCGGCGGGGCGTCGCGGCGTCTGCGCAGGCGCTCGGCGAGATCGGCGCGGCCGTGCGTGCGGCACGCGTCCATCGTCTCGTTGAGCACTTCGAGCCAAGCGGGGGCGGTCACAGCGAAGGAGTGTCCCCGGTTTACTCCCCGTGCGCACACCGGGTGCCCGTCCCGCGGTCGCACCCAGACCGCGGGACGGGCACCGGTGACCGGTTCGGGGCTCAGTGCCCGATGTGGAGGTCGTTGCCCGTGGCGACGTCGCCGAGGTGCAGGTTGCCCAGCACGTTGTGGCTGGTGTCCGCGACGTCGGAGACGACGTCGTGCACCGCGGAGCTGTTGCCGCTGGCCAGCTCGCCGACCTGGCCGAGGGCGTTGTGGTCGACGTTGATGCCGGTGGCGTTCGTCACGGCACCGGTGACGTCGCCGACACCGTGGACGGCCGAGGCGACCTCGCCGGTGACGTGCTTGACGTCGATGTCCGAGGTGCCCTTGAGGACGCCGGTGAAGTCACCGATGTGGCCGGTGACCGCGCCGACGGTGCTGTTCAGGTCACCGCTGACGTCGCCGATGTGCGTGGTGGTCTCGTAAACCGGCGCGGTCGCGTTGTTCGACAGGTTGCCGACGACGTCGCTGCCGAGGTGCGCGACCTCGCCGGTGGCGCCGACGACCGCGCTGTGGTCGACGTCGGTGACCGAGTACACGAGGTTGCCCGCGACCTGGACCGCGTCGAGGCTGGAGCCGAGGTCGCCCGCGGTGCCGAAGGCGCCGGTCGGGTCACCGGCCAGGGCGGTGACGCCGGCGGCCGTGGTGGTGAGGTCGTTCACGCCGGGCAGCGCGCCGACGCCCGGGACGGCGGCGGGCAGGCCCAGGTCGCCGATGGCCGGCAGCTCGGTGCCGAGGTCGCCGACACCCGGCAGCGCCGAGGTGGCCGGCAGGCCGAGGCCCGCGGTGAGGGCGGTGAGCTGGTCGATCGCGCCCTGGATGCCCGGGGCGTCGGTGCCGACGCCGGACAGGCCGCCGATGGCCGGGAGGCTGTCCACGGCGGGGAGGCTGTCGACCGGCACGAAGTCGAGCACCAGCGGGATGACCTCGTGCACGTCGGCGGCGCTGACGTCGCCGAGACCGGCGGCGGCGAGCACGCCCTGCGGGTCCGTCCCGAAGGCCGCCAGCGCGGTCGGGTCGTTGAGCAGGTTCAGCGCGAAATCGTGCAACGTCTGCACGGAGTCCATGGGGTTTCTCCTGGTCCGGTGGTTCGGGGGACGGCATCGGCCGCAAGGACCGCTGCTCTCCGTCATCAAGGTAGGGAGCCGACCCCCCAGCGCACATCGGGGATCACTCCGAGTCGCAGTCCGGTCAGCCGATAGGGGATCGATATGTCATCGTTAGGGAGTTAGGGGCTCATCCGAGACGCGCTCAGTTGGGTTAAATCCCCCCAGGCCCTTGATTGACTAACCCGTTTGGGTGAGGATGCCCCGAGCCCTAGGGGGATTCCGTACCCCTGATCAGCCCCCGCGAGGTGAGGAGGAACCGCCGTTGCCCTACGTCCTCGGGATCGATGTGGCACAGGCGCGGACCCACGCCGCGACCTGCCGCCGTCAAGGCACCGGCTGGGGCGAGCCCGAACCCCTCTGGCTGGGCGAACGGTCCCCGGCCGCGGCGTCCGCGCTGTTCCTGGACGACGAGGGGTACCTGCTCACCGGGGACGCGGCCGCGCAGGCCGGCGCCCGGGTCCCGTCCCGGCTGCTCACCGGCTTCCACCGGCGGATCGGCGACGACGTGCCGATGCTCGTCGAAGGCGAGGCGTTCCCGCCCGAGACGCTGACCACCGTGCTCGTCGAGGGGATCGCCGAGCACGCCGCGGACCTCTTCGGCGGGCCACCGGACCACCTGGTGCTGACCCACCCCGGCGACTGGGGCGGCTACCGCCGTGACGTGCTGCGGCGGGCACTGGCCGGTGCCGGGTTCACCGCCGTCACGCTGGTCCCCGGCTCGATCGCCGCGCTCGGCGCGCACCTGGCCGTGCCCGGCCCCGGCGCGACCGCGGCCGGGGTGTGCGAGTTCGGCGCCGACGGCGTGAGCGTCACGCTGGCGACGGCGACCGCCGCCAGCGGCTGGCAGCCCGGCACGAGCGCCGAAGGCGTGGCCCCGGCGGCCGCGCTGAGCACGCTGTTCGCCCTCGCCGGCGCGGCGTCGACGTCGCCCCGGGGGCTCGCCGGCGTGGTGTTCTGCGGCGACGTCCCCCCGCACGCGCTGCCCGCCCGGCCGCCGTGCCCGATGTTCGCGGGACCGGTTCCGCCGGCGACCGCCGCGCTCGGTGCGGCCGCCCTCGCGGTGCTGCGCGCCGAGGGCCGGGGCGGTCCCCTGGAACCCCCGGCCGTCGAGACCACCCTGCTCCCCCAGGTGGACACGCTCGGTGAGCTCGGCGAGCGGCCGCCCCGGCCGCCGGTCGACATCACGCCGTTCGAACTGCCCGAGCGCGCCACCCCGATGAACCTGTTCCGGCGGCGGCGCCCCCTCGCCGCCGCGATCCTGCTGCTCGCCGCCGGCGTCTCCGCCGGCGCGATCACCCTCACCGCCCGTGAAGCCACCGCGGGCCCCGGCACCTCCCCCGCTCCCTCCCCCGCCCCGAGCCACTGCGCCCGCCCCGGCGCCCCCTCCGGTGAAGGTCACTGTTGAACACTCTGCTCACGCAGGTTTCCCCGCTCCACACCGTTCCCGCGCACCCGGCGGCCCGGCAGCTCCTCGACCGGGTCGCGGCCGAACCCGCCGAACCGCTGCGGCTCGCCGTCGTCGCCCCCGGCGGCTACGGCAAGAGCGTCCTGCTCGCCGCGCTCGACCGCTGCTACCGCGAGGCGGGCGTCGACGCCGTGCTCGTCGACGACGCCGACCGGCTCGGCCCCGACCAGCTCGAGGACCTGCTCGCCGGCGCGGACGGCCCGATCGTCGTCGCGCACCGGCCGGCCGCGGTGGCGCCCGGCTGGACGCTGCTGCAGCTCGGCCCGCTCGGCGTCGAGGACATCGCCCGGATGATGACGGCGGTGACGGGTTCGCCCGCCGACGCGGACTCCGCGGCGGAGCTGCACGCGCGCAGCGGCGGCGTGCCGAGGCTGGCCGAGCGCGCGCTGCTCGGGCGGCTCGAGGAGTTCCGGCCGGAGCTCGACGAGCTCGACGACGCCGTGCTGCGCTACCTGATCGCGGCCGAAGCGGGGGCGGGACGCAACCTGGACCTGTTGTCCGCGTTGCTCGACCGCGACCCCGACCAGCTCCCCGCCGTCGTCGAGGGCGCCCGCGCGACCGGCCTCCTCGCCCCGGACGACACGCTGCTGCCCCTGGCCGCCACCGCCGTCCGCGACTTCGGCCCGCCCGCCCGCCGCCTGGCGACGGTGCAGCGGCTGGTGGAGCTGCAGCTGGCGAACGGCCTGCCGGTGCTCGACCTGGCACGGTCCCTGCTCGGCACGGGCAGTTCCGGCGCGTCCGCGGCGGCGGCCTTCGCGGCGGCGGCCGGCGAAGCGCTGCCGTCCGACGCGCGGCTGGCGGTCCGGCTGTTCGAAGCCGCCGCCGAAGCCGGCGACCGCTCCCCGGCAGTGACGGCGGGCTGGGCCCGCGCGGCGGCGTTGTCCGGCGACCTCGACACGGCTTTGCGGCTCGGCGACGGGATGCTCGGCGCGACCGACGCGGAGACCCGCGCGGCCGGCGCCGCGATCGCCGCGACGGTGCTGGCGCACCGCGGCGAGCTGGCCCGCAGCGCGGAGCTCTACCACTGGGCGGCCCGCACGGCCGAGCTCCCCGCGACGAGCTGGGCGGGCGCAGACGCGTTCGCGGCCATCGCCCTCGTCGGCACCGGCGACCTCCCCGGCGCCCGGCAGTTGTTGGACACCCCCGCCCCCGGCGTCGCTCCGACGTTGTTCGCGGGCGCGGCCACCCGGATGGCGGGCGGCATCGCGGATTCGGTGTCCGGCTACGCGTCGGAGACGTTGTCGACGTTGCTGGGCGCGGCGGCGATGCTGGAGCCGGCCCTGGGCGGCACGCTGCTCCCGGACAGCCCGGCCGCGCTCGCCGCACTGGCGGCGTTGCACACCGGCGAGCTGGCGCTGGCGGAGTCGGTCCTGACGCGCGCGCTGGAGGGCCACACCGGCGGCGACCTCCTGGAGTCCCGCCACCGCCTCCTGCTCGGCTGGGTGGCGATGACGGCCGGCGACCTCGCCAAGGCGGCGGAACACCGCGACGCCGTCGCCGGTCGCCCCCTGGAAGCCCGCGACGAGCTGTTCTTCGCGACGTTGGACCTCGGCTTGGCCCGTCGCGCGAGCGACCTGGTCGGCTTGCAGCGGGCGTGGAACCGCGCGTACCAGGCGTCGATGCGGCAGCAGACGGACCTGTTTTCGCTGCTGCCACTGGGCGAGCTGGCGATCGCGGCGGCCCGCACGGGGGCGTTCGCGAAGCTGGCCCCCCAGCTGGAGCGCGCCCACGCACTCCTGTCCCGCCTCGGCGAGCCTCCACTGTGGACGGTGTCGTTGGTCTGGCACGAGCTCCACGCGGCGATCACGCTGGAGGACGCGGAGTCGGCGAAGGCCCACCTGGCAACGTTGACGACCCACGCCCACTGCGGCCGCCACCCCCGAGCCCTCGCGACGGCGGCCCAGTGCTGGCTGGAGGTCCTGAGCGGAACGTTCGCCCCGAACCCGATCGCCGCGGCGGCCGCGGAACTGCACGACTTGGACCTCCGCTGGGACGCGGCCCGCTTGGCCGGCCAGGCGGCGATCCGCACGTCCGATCGCAAGGCGATGGTGCAGTTGCTGGAGGCGGCCCGGCAGTTCCAGGGCACGGCGGCCCGGCGGGACCAGGGGGCGACGGAGCCGGCTGCGGCTGGGACCGGTCTGGCGGCGTTGAGCGAGCGGGAGCTGGAGGTGGCCCGCCTTGTCGTGGAGGGGCTGACGTACAAGCAGGCGGGGAGCAAACTGTTCATTTCCGGGAAGACGGTGGAGCACCACATGGCCCGGATCCGAGGGAAGCTGGGGGCGGCGGACCGGCGGGAGCTGCTGGCGACGCTGCGGGAGTTGTTGTCACGGCCGGACGCGCCTTGAGCCGCACCCGCTGAGCTTGCGGCTGTTCCCTGGGTGGCTCGCGGGTTTGATCGCTCGGGCGAGCGCTGCCGGCGGTACGGCTGCAGGCCTTGGTCCCCCGACCACGCCTTAGCGCCGACTACGCGGCGCAGCTCGAGCGCGGGCAACGTCGCGCGGCCAGCCGCGGCTCGGGAAGGTGGGGCGTAGCTCCACCACGTTGGTGTCGCGCGGCCAGACTCAAGGCGCGGCGGGCCCCACTCGCACGGATGCCGTGCGGTCAGTAGCGGCTGGGCGGGCGCGGAGCACCTCCGACTGCGTCCGACGTCGTGCGGTCAGTCGCGGCTGGGGTCGGCACGGCGCAGCTCCAACCACACCGCTATCACGCGGGCGCGGGGCAGCCCCCACCGCGTCTTGCGGTCAGTCGCGGCTGGGACCGAAGCGTTCCGTTCGGATGCGGTGCGGGTCGTGGCCGAGGGCCAGCAGGATGTCCGCTGCCGTTTCCACGAAGGCCGTCGGGCCGCAGATGAACGCTGTCGCGCCGAACTCGGCGGGCCAGGCTGCTGTGTTGAGGGTCGCCACGTCGATCCGGCGGGGGATGCCCGGACGGCCTTCGGGGAGCTCGCGGGTGTAGACGTACGTGATGTCCAGGCCCGCCACCGGGGTGCGGAGCTCGTCGGCGTAGTACTGCTCGGCCGGGGTGCGCAGGGAATAGATCAGCTTGAACGGGGTGCGGACGCCCGCCGCGCGGCGGGCGCGGATCATCGCCATCAGGGGGACGATGCCCGAGCCGCCCGCGATGAGGAGGACCGGTTCCGGGTTCGTGGGGCGCCACGCGAACCAGCCGCCGATCGGGCCGCGGATTTCGACCGGGTCGCCGATCGCGTACGGGCCGGTCAGGTGCTCCGAGACTTCGCCGTCGGCGACGCGCTGGACCGTCAGTTCCACCCGGTCGCCGTTCGCGGGGGCGGCGAGGGAGTAGCTGCGCTGGGCGCGGTAACCGTCCGCGGCCGTCAGACGGACGTCGACGTGCTGGCCCGCCAGGTGTCCCGGCCAGCCGGGCAGGTCGAACACGAGCGTGCGGGCCGTCGGGGTTTCGTCGCGGAATTCGGCCAGGCGGGCGACCCGCCAGGCTAGTCGCCCTGATACCGCTGTTCGCGCCATGGATCCCCGTAGTCGTGGTAGCCGACGTTCTCCCAGAAGCCCGGCTCGTCCCGGGTCTTCAGCTCCAGCCCGCGCACCCACTTCGCGGACTTCCAGAAGTACAGGTGCGGCACGAGCAGCCGCGCCGGGCCGCCGTGCTCGGGGGTGAGCGGCTTGCCGTCGTACTCGTAGGCGATCCAGGCCTGGCCGTCGAGCAGGTCGGCCAGTGGCAGGTTCGTCGTGTAGCCGCCGTAGGAGTGGACCATGACGTAGTCGGCCTCGGTGTCGAGCCCGCCGACCAGCGTGTCGACCGCGACGCCCCGCCAGCGCGTGTCCAGTTTGGACCACTGGGTGACGCAGTGGATGTCCACAGTGGGCTTTTCGCTCGGCAGCGCCAGCAGCTCGGCCCAGCTCCACGTGTGCTTGTCACCCTTTTCGGTGGTGACCGCAAACTCCCACGTCTCGGTGCGCACGCGTGGCGTCGGCCCCGCGGACAGCACCGGGAAGTCCTCGGCCAGGTACTGACCGGGCGGCAGGCGCGGGTCGCCGCTGCGGGCGCGGCCCTGGAAACCCGGTGTCACGACACCCATGCGGCACTCCCTTCGCGGTCCCGCCGAGCCTACGCCCGGACCCGCAGCCCGAGCGACGTGACGAGCACCGCAGCCTGTTCGGGTGACACGATCGCGCCCGCCAGCTCGGCGTTCAGCGGGTCGAGGGCCGAGAGGTCGCTGCCCCGCAGCTCGGCGCGCGGCAGCTTGACCGCGTGCAGCATCGCCGCGGACAGGTCGACGTCGGCGAACACCGCACCACCGCAGTCGGCCCCGGTCAGGTCGGCTTCCCGCATCCGCACGCCCTGGAAGCTGACCGAACGCAGGTCCGCGCCCGCCAGCCCGGCGAACGACCAGTCGCCGCCGATGACCCGCAGCGGTCGCAGCTCGCACTCGGCGAACGTGGCGCCGACGAGCTTGCAGCCGGTGAACTCGGCGTCGAAGAAGTTGCACCGCTTGAAGGCGCAGCCGGCGAACGACGAGTCCAGGTGCCGCGACGCGTTGAAGCGCACGTTGCCGAACCCGCAGTCGGTGAACACCGAGTTCCGCACGACGGCCTCGGAGAAGTCGACCTCGTGGAACTCGCACCGCACGTAGTGGCGTCCGGTGATCTCCTCTCCGTACCAGTCGTCACGGGAGAACCGCTGCTCTTCGACGGGATCTTGCGTGGCCTCGGACACCCCGTCAGGCTAACGGCAGAGCCGAGCCCGAAGGAGCCGCGCATGCTCGACGCCGACGACGTCCGGAAGGCCGTGCCGATGGCGGCCGCCGTCGACGCGGTGCGCGAGGCGTTCCTCGACCTCGCCGTCGGTCGTTTCGCGGTGCCGCAACGGTTGTCGTTCGGCGGCGGCACGACGCTCGTGATGAGCGCTTGCCACACCCCGTCGTCCACGACCGTCGTGAAGACGCTCAACCTGGCCGCCGGGCGCACCCCGATGATCCTGGGCACGCTGGTCTGGAACACCGCTGAAGGCCAGGTGGTCGCCGACGCGGTCGAGCTCACCACGCTGCGCACCGGCGCCGCTTCCGGCGTCGCGACGGACCTTCTCGCCCCGACCGGCGCGACCAAGCTCGCCCTGCTCGGGACCGGCGCGCAGGCCGCCGACCAGGTGCGTGCGGTGGCGGCGGTGCGCCCGGTGCGGCACTTGGCCGTGTTCGGGCGCGACCGGTCGCGCGCGTCGGCGTTCACGGCTCGGCTGGGTGCCGAGTTCTCGGAGGTGGCGATGCGGGTCGCCGGGAGCGCGGAGGACGCGGTGTCCGACGCGGAGATCGTCTGTTGTGCTACTTCATCGAGTACTCCTCTCTTCGCTGTCGATGCCTTGCCCGAACGGGTTCACGTGAACGCGATCGGGTCCTACCTGCCGTCCATGCGGGAACTTCCCGCCGAGTTGCTCGCCACCGCGGGGTGCGTGGTCGTCGATCAGGTCGAGGCCGCGTTGGCGGAAGCCGGTGAGGTGATCCACGCGGTGGAGACCGGGCTCCTCGGCCGTGGCCAGCTGATCGAGCTGGGCGACGCCCTGCGTGAGCCACCGGTGGTGCGCGGGCGGACGGTGTTCAAGTCCGTCGGTCTCGCCGTGCAGGACTGGGCTGTCGCCCGGTTGCTCGGAGATGCGCACGCTTGAACGGCCGAATGGGCTCACCACCCGTGTTCGGAGCGGAGCAGAGAGCAATAGGGAGCGGCCAAACGGCGCAATCTGGGCCTTGGAGCGTTTGATCGGTCACCCGATCCGGGAATTTTCGCGACATGTCTCCTTGGCGAACCACCACCAGACGGAACACGGCCGTGCGGGTCATCACGGCGATCGGCGCGATCTTCGCGGGGATCGAAGTTCTCTACATGATCATGGTGCTCGCCGGCGCCAACGCCGGCAACGCGTTCTTCGTTTTCATCAAGTCACTGGCGGTTCCTCTCGCCTTGTTCTTCCCGGGGCTGTTCCCGGTCAGCAACCCGAGCCTGGCCGTCATCCTCGACTTCGGCCTGGCCGCGGTGTTCTGGCTGGTCGTGACCGGCATCATCGCCCGCTTCGCCGGACGGTGACGGTCGGCGGGCTGCCGACAGGTACCACTGTCGGACCACCCGCCGTCGGCATCCGCAGTGTCTTTCGGCGACACTGGATGGATGAGCGACGGCAGGTGGTTCGACGGCTGGTCGCCCTGGCCTGAGCTGGCCGGGCTGGCCGCGGCCGGGCGTTCGCTGTTGCCGAACGTCCCGGTCACGCCGGCCGCGCTGGCGCGGACCGTCACCGAGCAGCTCGTCGGACGGCGCCTGACCGCGAAGGTCGACGACCGCGAGGTCGGCCTGACGCTCACCGAACTCGACTACCCGGCCGGCAACCTCCGGCTGGCCACCGGGCGGATCGGCGACGTCCGGATCGTCGCCGAGGACGTCGACTGGCCCGAACCCGAAGGCGGCAGCATTCCGCTGCGCCGGGTCACCGTGCTCGCCGAAGACGTCCGCCTCCGCTCGCTGCCCACGCCGGCCGCCAAGCCCGCCCGGGTCGAGCTGCAGATCGCGGTTTCCGCGGATGTGCTGCGAGAACGGGTGGCGAAAGTCCGCCCCGGGATCGTCGCGGCTCCGGCGGGTAGCGGGCTGCTGCAGATCCACTGGGCGAAGCGCCCCCTCTGGGGCCACTTGACCCTGCGCCCCGAGGTGGGCGACGACGTCGTCGTTCTCGTGCCGGAGACCCTCCACATCGGACAACGACGACTACGGCCGCCACGGCGTTTCCGGCCCATCGTGCTTCCGCTGCCGGAACTGCCGCCGGGGATACGGCTGACGAAGGTGGAGCCGCGGCAGGACGAGCTGGTGCTGCACACCGTGGCGGAGGAATGGCCGGAGCGGCTTTCCCGCATCCCCTTGCCCGACTTGCTGAGCTGGCTGACGACGGCGGCCGTGACGCTGACCCTACCCAGACTCGGCGGTCGTTCATGACTCTCCTTTGCTTGTGGTGAGCCGGTGGTGGCTCTCACTGGCCAACGTACTCGAACGTTCGTTCGAACACATCACTCACACGGGTAGAGGTGGGGAAGTGTTGCGGGGTAAGGGAAAGGTCGCTTGGCTCGCGGACTCGAAGGGGTAAGAGGGGCGGCTGAGTAGCCGGGTGGGCGGGTTGGCCGCCGGTGGCGTCGCGGCCTCCGCGGGACTGCGAGGTGGCGGGGTTGCGGGAAGCGGTGCGGAACAACCGCGGGAATCAACGGCAAGCAGCTCGGATAGTCGGCCGAGTACGGGATTCTTGGCCAGAGCGACGCAAAACCGGGGCAGCTCGGGCGGTCGGCCGAGCGCGGGAACTTTGCCTGAGTGGCGCGAGACGGCCCGAGTCGCGGCCAAGCACGGAAACGTTGCCCGAACGGCGCGAAACCGACGTGGGACAGCCCGAGTGGTCGACCAAGTGCGGAAGCTCGGCCAAGCTACGGCAAAACAACCATGCGACAACTTAAGTGATCAGCCGGGTACGGGAACTTGCCCAAAGCGACACCGGTCGGCTCAAGCGTCGCGATCCCGCAAGTACCGGGTGTGGTCCGCCTGCCGATCGATCTCCGTCGCGTAGAACCGCTCAGCCACCCGGTGCGCCTCCGTCTCCAGCAAACCCAGCTGCGCCACCAGCTCCTCCCCCGCACCCACCCGCCGGGCCGCGAACCACCACGGGAGGTTCAAGTACGTCTGGACCGACAACGGCAGGTCCGTCCCCGCCAACCGCACCACCGCGTGCTGCAGGTCGGGGTCGGCCGCGAGCCGGTCCGGGTGGGAAAGCAGGTCGGAAAGGACCTCCGCGATCCGGCGTACAGCGTCCACACTGGACGCAGGCAGCCGGGAAGACTGCGCGACAACCGAAGAAACCAGCGTCTCCAAAGAAGACCGCAGCGAAGCCGACGTATCCGGCACCAGCCGGACCTTCTCACCCGGCGCGAGCAACGCCCCAGCCAAGTACAACGCCACCACCACGAACGGCCAGAACCACCCGACCACCCCGGTCAGGTACAGCACGACACCGACCAGGCCGCCGACGCAGCCGGTGAGGTTCTTGGTCGAGCCCAGGTAGCGCAGCATCATTGGTACCCGCGGATCTCCTTGAACACGTCGGGCAACTGCGTCTCGCGCCCGTCGAACACCTTGCCACCGGTCAACGTCGCCACCTGGGTCAGCTCGTCGCTGCTGCCTTCGCCGAACAGCACCGTGAACACCGGTACCCGCTTGACCGACGGCGGGAGCGTGCCGAACGTCAGCTGGAAGTCCGCCAGGGACGAGCCGTTCGCGTTCTCGCCGTCGGTCATCAGGACGATCGACGTGAACCGGTCCGGGTCGCGTGCCTGCAACGGTTCCAGGTCCCGGTAGGCCTGCGACAGGCTGTCGTAGATCGCCGTGCCGCCGCTCGCCGGCAGGCCCTCCGCGAACGTCTTGATGCGCGCCAGTTCCGCCGCCGGGTTCTGCTCCGGCACGGTGAACGTCGTGACCCCCGACGGCCGCGTGCTGAACGGCAGCATCAGCACCTCCTCGCGGCTCCGGAACCGCCGGTACCGCCCGGTGAGCGAGTTGTCCGCCCCGGTCAGGCCGGCCAGCGCGGAGCGCAGCGAGTCGATGCGGTCGCCCTTCATGGACCCGGACGTGTCGAGCACGTACAGCGTACGCGACGGGCGGCGGATCTCGTCGAAGTACGCCTGGAGCAGCGCGTCCATCGCCTGCTGCGTCGCCGGGAACGGCAGCTCGACGAGGTCGCGCGCGGCGAACTGCTGCCCCAGTGCGACACCCGGGACGACCGGACGCCGCTGCGTCGTCTCCATGATCCGCTTCTGGACGTCCGGCGCCCGCAGGTAGTCCGACAGCCGCTGGTGCGCCGAACGTGCGTCGGAATTGGCGTCCGACAACAGGGTCAGCGGGTAGTCGGCCGTGACGACGCCGTCGCTCGGGTAGATCAGCGTCAGCGGCTCCGGCAGCTTGCCGGACGCGTTCGCCGACAGCAGGACGGACTCGTAGTTGATCAGCCCGTCGACCTTCTGGCCGGGGTCCTGCCCGCTCGCCCGCCGCGTGTACGCGTCCGACAGCCAGCCCGAAGAACCCGCCGAAAGCGCCTGCGCACTGAAGAACTGCGTCAGCTGCGGCGTCACCGACGCGATCTGCCGGGCGTCGATCGCGTTGCCCGCACCGGCCAGCGCCGAAGCGACGCCGACCAGTGCCGAGAACCCCGAATTCGACGCCGACGGGTCCGTCATGCCGTAGCTGAACGCCTTCTTCCCGGCCTGCGCGGCGATTTCGCCCCAGCTCACCGGCTTCCCCGCCCAGCCGAGCCGCTGCACCACCGACGTCGCCAGCCCGAGCACCACCGGCGAACTCATGATCTTGACCTGGTTCCCGAGCCGCTTCGCCGCTTCGGGGATGCCCGCCGGGTAGCGGTTCGACGAGAACCACACCGCGTCGTACTTCCCGTCGACACTGCCGTTCGCGAGCGCTTCCGCGCCTTCCAGCGTCCCGGTGAAGGTGAACTTGACCGTTACGCCGGTGGCGCGAGCGGCTTCGTCGAGCACCGGCTGCAGGTCGGCCAGCTCGCTGCCGGCCAGGATCCTGAGCGTGCCCGGCTCCGGGTCGCCCAAGGGGGCGGACGAAGAGTCCGAACACCCCGCCAGCAGCAGCACACCGAGGGCGAGCGCCCCCAGCTTCCTGATCATGCTTCCCCCTCGTGCGAACGGCGCAGGTGGTCTTCGGCGCGGCGGATCTCGCCGGACAGCGACTCGACGGTCGCCGCCATCGAGCGGACGGCGTCCGCGCGGAACCCGTCGATCGCGTCGATCGAGGCGTAGATCCGGTCGAACGACCGCCGGATCGTCTCGGTCGCGACCGCCGGGTCGCTGCTCGCTTTCCGGATCTCCGCGGACTGCAGGTCCAGCAGCTCGGTGTTGGCGCGGATCAGCCCATCCGTGGTGGCCTGCAGCGCGGCGACCTCGTCCAGGACGTCCCGCTGGCTCGCCAGCGCGCCGCTGACCAGCAGGGCGACCCGCAACGCGGATACGGTCACCGACACCGCCCGTTCGACGCCGCGGATCAGCTCGTCGTTGTTCTTGCGCACCAGGTCCAGCGCGAGGTAGCCCTGCGCGCCGACGGCGAGCTGGGTGAGCAGGTCCTGGTGCCGCTGCCGGATCGGGTACAGCACGTCCCCGCGCAACGCCTGCGCGCGCACCGGGTCCGTGAAGTCGAAGACGGACGCCTGCCGCTCGATGGCGCCGTCGACGGCCTCGGCGAAGGCGGCCGCTTCGGCCAGCTTCCCCATCACCTTCCACAGCCGCTCGCGCTCGCCCTTGATCGCCGCGTTGTCGCGGCGCAGGACGTCCTGGCGGCCGCGGAGGTCGACGACGAGCGCGTTGACCGGCTCGTTCGCCGCGCGGTAGCGGTCCAGGGCGCGCTTCGCGCCCGCGGCGACCGGGAACATCCCGAGCAGTTTCCGCCCGGTCAGCGGCAGCTTCGCCGGGTCCAGCTCGGCGACCGTGCGGCGCAGGCCGGCCAGGCTCGTCGTGACGCCGTCCTGCGGGGACGCCACGCTGCGCATCGACCGGTCGAGCATCGTGCCCGCGACGCCCGCGGCGGCCCGCATGTCGGCCTCGCCGACGGCCAGCAGCTCGTCCAGCAGGTCGGTGAACTCCGGCGACCGGACGTCCAGCGCCTCCAGCCGCGACGCGAACCCGCCGGCCCGCGCGGTCACGTCGGCGCGGGTGTCTTCGCTGAGCGTGATGAGGCCGGCCGCGCGCTCGACGGGGATCGCGGCGACCGGTTCGGGCGGGCTGAGCGCGAAGTCCATGTCAGTACTGCTTGCCGACGGCGTCGAGCAGCCGCTCGAGCGTCTCGAACGAGGGCGGTTCGACGGCGTCCACCAGGTCGGCGGGCACGTGCGCGGGCGCGGCGACCTCGGCGAACAGCTTCGGGTCGGTCGTGCGGAAGCCGAAGGTCGCGGCGAGCTTGCCCAGCTCGGGGTCGGTGGACAGGAGCTGGCCGACCTTGTCGCCGTCCGGGGTCAGCGGCACCAGCGTGTGCTTCGAGTACACCGTCGGCGCGGTGTAGAGCAGCCGCATGTCCGGCCGGATGGAGCCGTCGCCGCGCACCACCCGGTCCACGAACTGCGACTCGTAGATCAGCGCCAGCGGCGTCTTGCCCATGCCCGCCGACAGGTAGTCCTCGAACGGCCCTTCGGTGCTGTTCTGCGTGTACCCCTGGTCCAGGAACAGCTTCGACACCGGCGGCAGCACCTTCGCCTCCTGCTCGGGCGTGCTGACGACGGCGTTCCCGTTGGCCACGAAGGAAACGATCGACAGGTACATCGCCGCGGAGTTCGACTCGCGCGGGTCGGTCGTGGTGACGAGGACGTTCTTGCGGGCCGGGTACGCGGTGCTGCCGGGCAGCTGGTCCCAGCGCGTCCCGGCCTTCGCCAGGTCCAGGTACTTCGCGATGTCGAGGACGTCGTAGTCGCCGGCCCCCTTGTGCACCAAGCCGTTCGCGCGCAGCAGCGCCACGATCGGCTCGAAGCTGGCCACCGCCATCGGCGACTGGAACGGCGTGTACACCGTCGTCACCTTGCGGTCGCGCTGGATCTTCTGCGCCGCCGGCGAGGACGACGGGAACGCGAACGCGTACTTCCCGAGGTCCACGCTCGTCGCGATCTGCCGCGAGCCCGCGGTGTCCACTTCGACCTTCAGGCCGTGCCGCGCGAAGGCGTCGACGACGCGCCGGTCGGTGAAGAACGCCTGCTTCTCCGAGCCGATGGTGCCGCGCACCGTGGTGAGGTCGCCACCCTGCGCGGCGCCGTCGCCGCGCCCCCAGATGATCACCCCGACGACGGCCAGCACGAGCACCACGGCCAGTCCGATCGACACCCGGCGTTTCACGAGCCACTCCCCTCGATGGGCTTTCGCTCATTGGACGCGGGAGCGGGCCCGTTCGAAGTGAACGGCGGGTGAAGGAACGGTCTCAGGTCACCGGGAACCAGGTCCCGGACGCCCATTCCGTGTCGCCCCAGGCCTTCCGCTCGTCCGGCCGTGGGTCGAGCACCAGATCGGTGTCTTCCCGGAAAACCAGCACCGGGCGGAGTTCGGGGCCGTAGGAAGGCCATTCGGGGCCGTCGGCGTCGGCGACGCCGTCGCGGATGAACCGCACCCAGGCCCGGTGGATGAGCAGCGCGGCGCGCTCCCGCTTCGGGTTCACGTCGATGGCCTGGTCGAACAGCGGCATCGGGACCTTCCACGCCATGGTGGTCTCGGTGCCGTGGCCGCCGTCGAGCTGCTCGGGCACGCCGGGCGCGGCGATGTCGATGCGGTAGCGGAACACGGGGGCGTGCGCGGACTGCGCGTCGGCGAGGCGCTGCGTCGGGATGCCGTAGCGCTCGTCGCCCATCGCGGCGATCTTCGCGGACTTCAGGTCGGGGACGCGCCGGAGGTAGGTCTCGAGCAGGTGCGAAGCCCGTTCCTCACCGAGGATGCCGCTCAAGATGCCGCTCGCGGGCGCCGTCGCGACGTCGTCGCCGAGCATCAGCGCGTACGTGCTGCCTTCGTTGCTGTTGCAGCCGATCAGCAGCGGGACCCCGGCCGCGCTCCCCCGCCGGATCGGCTCGATCGGCACCTCGGGCAGCACCCGCGGGTGCAGGGTCGGGCGCCAGAGCCACAACGCCTGCAGCCCGGTCAGGATCCGTTCCTGCGCCTCGACGAACTCCTTGGCGGGCAAGGACCGCAACGCTTCGGCGTCGTGGCAGCCGACTTCGTCGAGGAGCCGCTTCGCCAGCGCCGTGCCGGCCTCCGGCGTCGCCACGTGGTCGGCGCCGCCGCTGCTGCTGATCCCCTGGGCGAACAACCCCGCGCCCAGCGGGCTGCCCATCAGGTTCCCGAGGCTCTTCGCGCCCGCCGAGACGCCGTAGACGGTGATCCGCGCCGGGTCGCCGCCGAACGCGGAGACGTTGCGGCGCACCCACTTCAAGGCCTCGATCTGGTCGAGCAGGCCGCACACCCCGGCGTCCGCTTCGGACTCGCCGAAGATCCCGGCGAGGTGCAGGAAGCCGAGCGAGCCGAGCCGGTAGTTGATCGTGACGACGACGATCCCGGCGCGCGCGAACTCCTCGCCGTCGCCGAGCTGCTCGCCGTGCCCGACGCGGTAACCGCCGCCGTGCAGCCAGAACAGCACCGGCCAGCCGCCTTCGGGCGCGGGCCCTTCCGGCGTGCAGACGTTGAGGTACAGGCAGTCTTCGTCGCACACCGCGGACGGGTTCATCGGGTCCGGCGACTGCATCGCGTGCGGGCCGTACTCGGTGGCGACGTGCACGCCACCGGACAGCGACGGCGGCCGCGGCGCCTTCCACCGCAGCTCGCCGACCGGCGGGCGGGCGTACGGGATCCCGCGCCAGACGCGGACGCCGTCCCCCGCCAGCCCCACGAGCGCCCCGAGCTCGGTCGTCACCGTCGGGACGGAGACCATCAGAGCGAAGCCTGCTCGACCGTCGGCAGGCAGACCTCGAACCGGGTGTTCCCGGGCTCCGACTCGACGCGCAGGTCGCCCTGGTGGCGTTCGACGACGATCTTCCACGAGATGTCCAGGCCGAGCCCGGTGCCTTCGCCGACCGGTTTCGTGGTGAAGAACGGCTCGAAGATCCGCGGCTTGATGTCCGCCGGGATGCCCGGGCCGGTGTCGCCGATCTCCACGCGGACCTGGTCGTTCTGGCCCCAGGTGCGCAGGGTCAGCGTGCCGTCGCCCTGCATCGCGCCGATCGCGTTGTCGATGATGTTCGTCCAGACCTGGTTCAGCTCGCCCGGGTACGCGGGGATCTTCGGCAGGCTGCGGTCGTACTCCTTGACGACGCGGATGTCGCCGATCTTGCCCGAGAGCATCACGAGCGTGGAGTCGAGGCCGTCGTGGACGTCGACCCACTGGTGCGGCGCGCGGTCCATCTGGGAGTACTGCTTGGCCTTGCCGACCAGCGCGGAGATGCGCGTGGTGGAGTCCTCGATCTCGCCCATCAGCATCTCGGTCTCGAGCGCGTAGGCGAGCCAGCGGACGGCGCCGTCGATGAAGGTGTCACCGACCTGCTCCAGCACGTGGTCCAGGTCGGGCGTGGTCAGCCCGGCGCGGACGTAGATGTCGGCGAGGTCCCAGCCGCCGTCGATGCCCCGCTCGTCGAACCAGCCGGTGATCTCGTCCTCGCGGTCGGCCTGCTGCATCGCGGTCAGCTTCGGCGCCTGCGCGACCTGCTTGACCAGGCGTTCCTGGACGTCGATGAGCTGGTAGAGCAGCTCCGGCTCGATGTCCTTCTTCGCCAGGAAGGCCAGCTTGTGCCGCATGCCGGCGACGCGCTCGCGCAGGGCGGACGTCGCCCGCACGGCGGCCGCGGCCGGGTTGTTCAGCTCGTGCGTCAGGCCCGCCGACAGCTCGCCCAGCGCCAGCAGGCGCCGGCGCGAGCCGATCACCGTGTCGCTGTTGCGCCAGCCGAGGTACATGCCCTCGAGCAGGTGCGTCGCCATCGGGAACCACCGGCGGAACTCGAAGGAGAACTCCTTCGAGGGCAGCGTCAGGAACGTGACGTCGGAGAGCGCGCGCACCGTCGCGTTGTAGGTGTGCTCGGTTTCCTGGTGCACGAAGAACTGCGTCGCGCCGAAGTAGGCGCCGCGCTGGTCGGACCGGTTGGTTTCCACCTCGGTGCCGCTGACCAGCCGCGTCATCCGGATCGCGCCGGTGAGCAGGACGTAGAAGCAGGTCGCTTCGCCGCCTTCGCTGATGACGGTGGAGTCGCCCTCGTACTCCTCGAGGACCGCGTTGCCGGCGATCCAGTCGAGCTGCTCTTCGGAAAGGTGTTCGAACAGGAAGAGCCCGCGAAGCTCGTCCCGCGGCAGTGCGCTCATTGTTCCTCCAGGTACCGGTGTACCAGCGTCACGGCCATCGCGCCCTCGCCGACCGCGGAGGCCACCCGCTTGACCGACTGGGACCGCACGTCACCGGCCACGAACACGCCGGGGATCGAGGATTCGAGGTAGTGCGGATCACGGTCGAGGGTCCAGCCCGCCGGGCGCTGACCGGCGGTCAGCAGGTCGGGGCCGGTGCGGACGAAGCCGTACTCGTCGCGGTGGATGGTCTCGCCGAGCCAGTCGGTGCGCGGCGCGGCGCCGATGAAGATGAACAGGTGGCCGGAGTCGACCGTCTCGGTGACGCCGTTCTCGCACAGCGTGATCCGCTCGAGGTGCTCGTCGCCGTGGGCCTGCTTGACCGTGGTGTGCGTGCGGACGTGGATGTTCTCGATGCCGGCGATCTGCTCGATCAGGTAGTGCGACATCGACGCTTCCAGGGAGGCGCCGCGCACCAGGATCGTGACGTCGCTGGCGTGCCGGGAGAAGAACACCGCCGCCTGCCCGGCGGAGTTGGCGCCGCCGACGATGTAGACGTGCTCGCCCTTGCACTCGGGTGCCTCGGTCGCGGCCGAGCCGTAGTAGACGCCGCGGCCGGTGAGCTCCTCGATGCCCTCGGCCTCCAGGGCGCGGTAGTTGACGCCGCTGGCGAGGATCACCGAGTGCGCGGCGATCTCGCTGCCGTCGCCGAAGGTGATCACCCGCGACGAGCCGCGGGCCTCCAGGCCGACGACGTCGCGCGCGGTCAGCACCTCGGCGCCGAACTTCTGGGCCTGGCGGCGCGCCCGGTCGGTCAGCTGCGCGCCGGAGACGCCGTCGGGGAAGCCGAGGTAGTTCTCGATGCGCGAGCTCGTGCCGGCCTGGCCGCCGGTGGCCTTCTTCTCGACGAGCACCGTGCGCAGGCCCTCGGAAGCGCCGTACACCGCGGCGCCGAGGCCGGCCGGGCCGCCGCCGATCACGACGAGGTCGTAGAACTCCTGCGCCGGCCGGGTCGACAAACCGACCGCGTCGGCGATCTCGCCGCCGGTCGGCTGCTTGAGCACCTTGCCGTCCGGCGTGACGACCACCGGGATGTCGGCCTCGGTCGCCTCGGCGGCCTGCAGGATCCGGCACCCTTCGTCGTCCTGGACGGAGTACCAGCGGTACGGGACGGCGTTGCGGGCGAGGAAGTCGCGCAGCTCGAAGGACGGCTGGCTGTACCGGTGGCCGATGAGCTTGACCTCTTCGACCGGCTTGTCGCCGACCGCCTTCCAGGTCTCGACCAGCGCGTCGATCACCGGGTAGAGCTTCTCCTCCGGCGGGTCCCACGGCTTGAGCAGGTAGTGGTCGACGTCGACGACGTTGATCGCCTGGATCGCGGCGTCGGTGTCGGCGTAGGCGGTCAGCAGGGCGCGGCGGGCGTGCGGGAACAGGTCCATCGCCTTCTCGAGGAAGGCGATCCCGTCCATCTGCGGCATCCGGTAGTCGGCGAGGATGGCCGCGACGGCGTCGCCGCGCAGCTTGATCTCGCGCAGCGCTTCGAGCGCGTCCATGCCGGAGTCGGCACGGATGACGCGGTAGTCCTTGCCGTAGCGGCGCCGCAGGTCACGGGCGACCGAGCGGGACACGGCGGGATCGTCGTCGACGGTCATCAGGATCGGCTGGCTCACGCCTTGCAGCCTACGGCGCCGCGCGGCCGGCCGGGGAGGACCGGCGTTTCGGCACCTGGACCCGCTCCAGGTCCTCGGCCACGACGATCTCCCCCTCGAACTCGGCTTTCGCCTCCTCCAGGAACCGCGCCGGGTCGGGGTAGCGCTGCGAGAAGTGGGTGAGCACGAGCTGCCGGACGCCGGACTCGGCGGCGACCCGGGCCGCCTGCTGCGCGGTCAGGTGCCCGAAGTCACTGGCGAGCTTCGTGTCCTCGGCGAGGAACGTCGCTTCGATCACCAGGGTGTCGGCGTGCTCGGCGAGCGCGTACACGGCGTCGCACAGCCGGGTGTCCATGACGAAGGCGAACCGCTGGCCGGGGCGGGGCGTGCTGACGTCGGTCAGCTTCACGCCGTCCAGGTTTCCTTCGCGCTGGAGCCGGCCGACGTCGGGGCCGGTGATCCCGTGTTCCTCCAGTTTCCCCGGCAGCATGGTGCGGCCGCCGGGCTCGGTCAGGCGGTAGCCGAACGCCTCGACAGGGTGGCTCAGGCGCCGGGCCTCGAGGGCGAACTTCCCGCCGGCGATCGGGCCGTCTCCGGCGATCGGGTGCTCGCGCAGGTCGGCCCGCTCGTAGAACGCGGTCGCGTGCCGCATGCGCTCGAAGTAGTGCGCGCCGGACGCCGGGAAGTGGGCGTGGACCGGGTGGGCCACGGCGTCCAGCGACAGCCGCTGGATCACCCCGGGGAGGCCGAGGCTGTGGTCGCCGTGGAAGTGCGTGATGCAGATGCGGGTGATGTCCGTGGCGGCCACGCCGGCCCGCAGCATCTGGCGCTGGGTGCCTTCGCCGGGGTCGAAGAGGAGGCCCTCGCCGTCCCAGCGCAGGAGGTAGCCGTTCTGGTTGCGGAGGCGCGTGGGCACCTGGCTCGCGGTGCCCAGCACCACCAGTTCGCGGGTCGACACCCCCGCACGGTACTCAGCCGGCGAGCTTCCGGAGCCGGAACGCGAGAACCAGCAGCACGATCCCGTAGATCAGCGCGTAGATGCCGACCAGCAGCGCGACGCCGTACGCGCCGGCGATCGGGTTGATCACGATCAGGATGCCGGCGAGCACGGAGATCGCGCCGGCCAGGATCAGGAAGGCCTCGCCCTGGATCTGCTTGCGCAGGCGGATCGCCGCGGCGATTTCGGCGATGCCGGTGACGATCGCCCACAGGCCGACCAGCAGGGCCAGCAGCAGGACGGTGATGCCCGGCCAGACGAGGACGAGGATCCCGGCGACGATGCCGAGCGCGCCGAGGATCCCGTAGGCCGCGCGGTGCCCGGCGTCACCCGGGCGGAAGGCCTGCATGAGGGCGCCGATGCCGTCGACGATCGCGTAGACGCCGTAGAGGATCGCCAGGACGAGGACGGTGGCGCCCGGCCAGATCAGCGCGAAGAGCCCGAAGAGCACGGCGAACACGCCGCGCAGGGCCACCAGCGGCCAGGCCCGGCGGGGTTCGACGACGGAGAACGCTGCGAAGGAGGTCATCTGCCGCTCCCGGATCGAAGGAAGCACCCAGTATCGCGACGTTCCCCCGCCGTCGGCTCCCCGAACAACCCGTTCGGGGGTATCCACTGTGGACTTGAAGGACCGGCGTGCGCCGCGGCCGCCACCACGGCGCACGCCGGTTGCTCAGGGGTAGCTCACCAGGTTGACCGCCTTGGTGCCCGACGGCGTCGCCGGCCCGGTGTTGTTGATGACGTGCGTGATCGTGCCCTGGTAGTTGAGCGACACGGTCACCATGTCGTGGAAGCGGACACCCGCCGTGTTCGGCGCCTCGTAGGCGTGCGCGCTGGCCACGGACGGGTTGGTGCTGAAGTAGCAGTAGCTGCCCAGGCCCCACGCTTCGTGACTGGTGACGTTCGGGCCGACCTTGTAGGCGGAGTAGCCCGGCGTGGAGCCGTTCATCCAGCTCGCCTGGTCCGGCACGTCGTAGGGCATCTCGTTCTGGAAGAAGTAGGTCCGGCCGCCGTTGCCGTTCCAGACGACCTGCGTCTTCTGGTAGTGCTCGACGAACAGGCCGTACATCGTCACGTCGTTGCCGTTGACGGTGAGCCCGGTGTCGGCCGTGTTCGTGCCCCAGCCGACGTACTCGTTGCGGTCGGCGTGGTCGGCGCGCCAGATCCACATGTGGTCGCCGATCACGTTGCTGCTGTTGACGACCACGCTGTTCGTCGCCTTCCCGACGGCGGCGCCGCCGATCCGGAAGAACACGTCGTGCAGCGACGTCGGGTCGGCCGCGTGGTTAGCGCTCGAGCCGGCCGGGCCGACCTGCATGAGCGTGGCCGAGTTGGTCGTGCCGGCGTCGATCAGCAGGCCGGCGACCTTGACGCCGTCGACGTCGTCCACGGTCATGGCGGTGATGCCGTTGTCCGGGACCAGCGTGGCGATGCCGAGGCCGAGCACGACGGTGTCCGGCCGGGTGACGCGCAGCGTCTGGTTCAGGTGGTAGACACCGGGCGTGACCAGCAGGTTCTTGCCCGCGGCGAGCGCGGCGTTCATGTCGGCGGCGGTGGCGCCGGGCTTGGCGATGTAGA
This sequence comes from Amycolatopsis sp. NPDC049159, assembly GCF_040648295.1. NCBI lineage: Bacteria > Bacillati > Actinomycetota > Actinomycetes > Pseudonocardiales > Pseudonocardiaceae > Amycolatopsis > Amycolatopsis sp. NPDC049159. Next base: position 22,995 of record NZ_JBEZDL010000037.1, on the reverse strand, counting down.
ACTGGCCGATCGGCAGCGACGTGCCGGGCGCGGTGCCGTTCGCCCAGCTCGTGCCGGACGCGTTGGTCTTCACGCCGGGCACGAAGACCTGGTAGTTGCCGCCGCCGTCGAGGTAGAGGAAGGGCTTCTCGCGCACGACCGGTGTCTGGGCGACCGTGGTGTAGGGCGGGCTCGGGAAGGTGTTCGCCGGAGCTCCCTGGACACCCGCGAAGACCATGTTCCAGTTCGAGCCGTTCCAGCTGCCGAACTGCGAGTTGCGGGAAATCCACTGCTGCTGCGAGCCGGAGCGGACCTGGCCGTCGATCTTCGTGTCGGAGATCCAGCCGCCGCTGGCCCAGCCGCCGTCGTCGAGCTGCAGGTCACCGCGGACGTGCATGCGGCGGTACGGCGCGGCCTGGCTGACCGCCCACCGGTCGGCGCCCCCGGTCGGCGTCACGGACAGGTTTTCCGCGCCCCGCCAGAAGTTCTGGGTCGCGTTCTGCGGCGGGAACCAGTCGGCCTCGACGTGCACGGCGCCGTTGATGTTGACCGCGTCGGGGCTCAGCCCGAGGCCGAGGACCTGGGTGTAGAAGCCGACGTTGACGTCGTTGGCGTAGGTGCCCGGCTTGAACATCACGGCGTAGCGCTGGCTGCCGAACTGGTTGCGTTCCTGCTGGCTGAAGATGCTGTTCAGCCGGCTCTGGATGGTCGAGCTCGGCATGGACGGGTCGAAGATCACGACGTTCGGCCCGAAGTCCGGCTGGCCCGGCGGCTGGCTGGTGTTCACGGGGGTCAGCATGAAGGACTGCGCGGTGGTGCCGTTGCAGGCGTACTGCTGGAGCTGAACCGAGTCGGCGGCGGAGGCGCCCGGGACGTCGAGGCACTTCCCGCTGTTGCGGCTGACGAAGTGGTACCGGCCGCTGCCTTCGTCGACGGCCTGCCACTGCTGGTTGGCCCCGTTCGAGTAGGACCACAGCTGCACCAGCCCACCATCGGCGGTGGAGACGTTCGTGACGTCCCAGGCGGCGGCCGGGTTGGTGCGCGCGTTCACCCGGAAGTAGCCGTCCCCGGTCGACTGGAACTGCCACTGCTGCGAGCTGCTCTGGTTGCAGGAGTACTGCTGGACGACGGTCCCGTTGGCGGTGCCCGCGGCCCGCGCGTCCACGCACTTCCCGCTGTTGACGGCAGCCACGGTGTACCAGCCGTCGGGCGCGATGGCGGCCTGGGCGCTCGGCGCCGCTACCGCGCTCCCGACCAGGACCGACGCTGCCGCGAGCAACGTCATCACCCTCTTCATGCGAAACCTCCTCCGCCGCGTTCGCGGCATCCATCGAGCAGGAAACGGCAGAGGCGTGCCCGGTCTGGGTAGACGCGGCGTAACGGGCGGGGACCTCGGCGTCACAACCGCGCAAAATGTAACGGGGGCCACACCGGGAGTCAATACACGACTAAAAATAAGGTGTGAAAGTGCAGGTCAGGAGCTTGGGGTGGGTGTAGGTACCCCCGCGCGGAGGGGGCACTGGCGGGGTGTAATGTATGGGCATACGAGATGCGGAGTTCACCTTCGCCTCGGGGCTATGGCGCAGCTGGTAGCGCACCTCACTGGCAGTGAGGGGGTCAGGGGTTCGAGTCCCCTTAGCTCCACTCTCGCAAAACCCCTTCGTTTCAGTCCTCGCGGGCTGACCGGAGGGGTTTTCCGCGCTCCGGGGCCGTGGTCAGTCGGATTCGAGGATCTCGGCCAGCCGCAGCGTGTCTTCGAGGTAGCGCTCGTACGGGAATCCGGCGGCGATGAGCCCGGCGCGGAACTCGTCGTAGAGGGGCTTCCCGTTGACCTGGAACGCCTTCCGGCCGGTTTCCGTGAGCGTGACCAGACGCCGTCGGGCGTGGGCGGGGTCGACCACGACCTGGACCAGGCCGTCCGCCTCCAGGGTGCGCAGGGAGCGGCTGATCGCCGGGTCCGAGACCGACAACGCCTGGGCCAGGCGGTGTTGCGTTGCCGGCTCGATGTCCTCCAGCGTGCCCAGGAGCCGGATCTGGCTGTACGTCAAGCCGTCCTCGCCGTCGGTGCGGCGGCGGGCCGCGTCGCCCAGCAGCATGACCACGCGGTGCAGCAAGTCTGCGAGTCCTTCGTCCACGTCGTCAGCCTAGCAGAGTGTTGACTGGTTAATGTTAACCATGCAAGACTCGCGGCATGAACACCTTCGGTTACTTCGCCCAGTCGGCCTTTCCCCTGGTCTGGATCGTGGTCCCGGCTGTCGGGGCCTACCTGCGAGCCCGCCACGTCACCTCGGCCCGGGAGCGGCTGGAGATCTGGCAGCGCTGGTGGGCCATCGGCGCCTTCGGCATCGGCAGCCTGTGGATGACGGTCGCGTTCCTCGCCTTCCCGGACGTGATGGCCACCGCCATCGGCTTCCCCCGGACGCCGTTCCTGTTCGAGATCGCCTTCGCCAACCTCGGGCTGGCCGTCATGGGCTTCCGCGCGGCTTCGGCGTCAGCGCGTGAGCGCATCACCATCGGGCTCGGCGGCGGCATGTTCCTGTGGGGCGCCCTCGCCGGCCACGTCTACCAATGGTTCGCGGGCGGCGACCACGCTCCCGGCAACACCGGCGGCGTGCTCGTCAACGACCTGCTGATCCCGGCGGTCATGATCGTCCTCGCCGTGCGTTCGCGGCGCCTGGCCCCGGTCGCGGTCTGAGCCACCGTGAAAACCCGGCACAGCAACGAAACCGGCGAAGCCCGAGCGGTCGCCGCCGATCGGCTCACGACGTTCGTCGACGCGGTGATCGCGATCGCGCTCACCCTGCTCGCCCTGGACCTCCGCGCCCCCACCGGCGACACCACCGACGCCATGCTGAGCTCGGCTTTGGCCCACGGCAAGGAGTACCTGGCCTTCGCGCTCAGCTTCACGGTGATCGCCGCCCACTGGCGCGCGCACCACGAGATCTTCCGCTACGTCGGCTCGCTGAGCGGGCGCCTGACCAGCCTCACCCTGGCCTGGCTGTTCATGCAGGTCCTGATGCCGTTCGCCACCCGGCTGCTCACCGCCGACGGCGCCTTCCCACCGCGGTTCAGCTTCTACGCGCTCGTGCAGGTCCTGGCGTCCGCGACGTTCGCGCTGATCATCCGGGAAGTCCGGCGCGAGCATTTGCACCGCTCGGACGTCGCGCCGCCGGAATTCGCGCAGAGCATCGTGCGCAGCATCTGCCTGGCCGCCGTCTTCGCGGTGTCCGTTCCCGTCTCGTTCCTGATCGGCGGCGCCGGCGCGTACCTGTGCTGGCTCACGGCGCCGGTCGTGCTCGCCGTCGCCCGTCGCGTCCAGAGCCGTGCGGTGCAATGACCGCACGCACCACTCGGCCCTCGACGTCCGGTCGTGCCGACGTGCGGGGATCGCGCTCCCACCGCCCTGATCGGTCAGCGCAGCTCCAGACGGATGCCGTGTCCTGTCCCGTCTCCATCGGGTTCGTGCTCGCGGATGATCCCGACGATCTCATCGAACAGCGTCGGGCCTTCGCCACGCTTGGCGCTGACAACCTCGGCTTGGATGGTCGAACGGTTCGACGGGTGGCAGGTGAGGAGAAGCTGCTCTCGCCGAGGATGTCGTTGAAGGCGTCGAGGCTTCCTCGCCACCTGTAGTCGCCGAGTAGCCGTGAGAACTCGCGAGTGAATCCGTCGAAGTCGGAAAAGCGGGCTCCGTCGATGGTCAGCACAGGGAGGTCGTCTCTACGGTCGGCCATGATCCGAGCATGGCATGCGGCGCTTCCGCCATTCGCGTGTTTCGCGGGCCTACGGCCGGTTCGCTGCCCGCTTCACGGTCTTGATCACCGGTGCCGTCTCGATGTGGGTGATGGCCGTCAGCCCGGCCAGCCGGCCCGTCAAATACCGGTACAGCTCCTGCTGGTTCGCGCACACCACGCTCGCGTACAGGTTCGTCGGCCCGGTCGTGGCGGCGGCGAACGCGATCTCCGGATGTCCGGCCAGCGCCGTGCCGGCCTCCTCCAGGGAAGCCGGGGCGACCGAAAGCCAGAGCATCGTTCGGGGGCCGACGCCGAACATCGTTCCGTCGACGTCGATGTCCAGGTACAGCACCCCGCGTTCGCGGAGCTCGGTCATCCGGCGGCGGACCGTTGTCGGGGACCAGCCGGTCAACGCGGCCAGGCGCTCTGCCTCGGTGCGGCCGTCGGTGGCGAGTGCGGCCAGGAGCTTGCGGTCTCCGTCGTCGAGCCGTACCGGGCCCGGGCGGTGCGGTAGCGGGGGCGGGCGCAGGCGCTCGATCGTCTCCTCGTCCAGCGAGCCGAGCTTGGCGACCAGGCTGTCCGGGCCGCCGTAGAACGCGTGCAGCACCGAGTGCGCCGTCACTCCCTCCACGCGTGGGGTGCGCGGCAGCTTGGCCAGCAGCAGCGCCTCGCTGTCGGCCTCGCTTTCGGTGCGGACCGTGCAGGTGATCTCCGTGCCGCCGGAGGTGATGCTCACCCAGGACGTGTCGGGGCGCCGGGCCAGTGCCTCGGCGACCGGGACCGACGCGGACGGTGCGCAGCGCACCCGCAGGAACCACAGCACCGCGCCCAGTGCGGCCGGGTCGACGCCGCCGAGCACCCGTACCGCGCCCGCCGACCGCAGGCGGGCGTACCGGCGGGCGATGGTGCGATCCGACACGCCCAGGACCTCGGCGATCGTGCTGAACGGCGCCCGGCCGTCGACCTGCAGGGCGTGCACGAGCCTGCGATCCAACTCGTCGTATTCCACCGCGTACAAGCTAATCAGTGTCGGATACCGACGCAATCGAGCGGGTTTCTGGCGCGACCCGCCTCGGCGGGTGGAGCGTCGCTCTCGTTCTGATCGACACATCCAGGGGAGAACTCATGGACACCGATGTGCTCGTCGTCGGCGCGGGCCCGACCGGTTTGACGCTGGCCAACGAACTGCGGGTGGCGGGGGTGCCGGTCGTGCTGGCCGACAAGCTGTCGCAGCGCAGCACGTTGTCGAAGGCGGGTGGCGTGCAGTCGCGCACGCAGGAGGCGTTCGACCAGCGTGGCCTGCTGGAACCGTTGCTGGCCAACGGGAATCACCCGGTCGGCACCGCCCACTTCGCCGGCATCACGCTTCCGCTGACCCGGGACAGGCACGCCCAGCCGTGGCGGTCCATCCCGCAGGTGGTGATCGAGGAATTCCTCGAACGGCACCTGGCCGCGCACGACATCCACGTCCGGCGTGACCACGAACTGACCGGCCTCGCCCAGGACGACGACGGGGTCACCGCGACCTTCGCGAGCGGCGGGGTCGTCCGCTCCCGTTACCTGGTCGCGGCCGACGGCGGCCGCAGCACCGTGCGGTCGCTGCTGGGCGCGGAGTTCCCCGGCAGACCGGGCACGATGACCTCCGTCGCCGCCGACGTGCGGTTGGGTGGCGCCGACCGGGCGATGACGCACGCCCGCAGCGAGGACGGGCACTGGGTGTCGGTGTTCCCGCTCGGCACCGACACGCGGGGCAGGCCGCTGCGCCGGCTCGCGCTGGGCGGGCCGGGCCGGTCGCTGCCCCGGGACGTCCCGGTCACCGAGGAGGAGATCCGGGAGGGGCTGCGGGTCGTGTTCGGCTCGCGGGTGGAACTGCTCGAACTGCGCTACGCCCGCCGCATCACCAACGCGGCCCGGCAGGCCGCGCGGTACCGGCACGGGCGGGTCTTCCTGGCGGGCGATGCCGCCCACGTCCACCTCCCGATCGGGGCGCAGGGCATGAACACGGGGATCCAGGACGCGCTGAACCTCGGGTGGAAGCTCGGCGCCGCCGTGCGCGGCTGGGCGCCGGAGCACCTCCTCGACACCTACCACGCCGAACGCCACCCGGTCGGGGCCGCCGTGCTCCGCAACGTCCAGGCGCAGAGCCTGCTGATGGACCAGCAGGGCACCGGCGACCCGGACCTGGCGGCGGCCAAGGGGTTGTTCGCGGCGCTGGCCGAGCTGCGGGAGGTGCAGCACCACCTCGACGACGTGTTGTCCGGGATGGGCATCCGGTACCCGATGCCGGGCAGCGACGACCAGCCCCTGGTCGGTCTTCCCGCGCCGGATCAGCACCTCGGTCCGGTGCGGTCGCACGAACTGCTGCGGTGCGGGCGGGGGCTTCTCATCGATCCGGCCGACAGGTTCGGTGAGGTCGCCGGCCGTTGGCGCGATCGGGTGGACCGCGTGGGGCAGGGCACTGATGCCGAGCCGATGCTCATCCGGCCGGACGGGTACGTGTGCTGGGCCGGCGACCCGGACGGCCTTCGGGCTGCGCTGGGCCACTGGTTCGGTAGCCAGAACTAGCTCTGAGCTGCACGCGCTCAACGATCCGAGAACTCCGAGTCCGGAGGCGTGGAGTCCAGCTCGGTTTCGGGCCACGCTTCCGGCGCGGGGCCGAACGCGCGCCGGGCGGCGCGGACCGCCATGGCGGCGACGGTGGCGTTGGCGCCACCGCCGATCACCGCGCCGATGCCGAACGGGGCCACCCGGCCGAGCACGATGATGCCCTGCTTGGTGCCGTACTTGGTGACGAAGTTCTTGCCCAGGACGCCGTTGATCTGTTTCAGCGCCGTCGCGGGCACCTTGCTGACGAGCTGACGGGCCCAGTGCTGACCGGTGCGCTCGGCGGCCTTGCCGACGATGGTCGAGGAACCCGACTGGCCGAGCAGGATCCCCATGACCAGCGTGCGCCGGCGTTCGATCTCGTCCAGCTGGACGCCGTGGACCTCGGCGACCGAGAGCACGAACAGCGTGCTCAGCTCGAGCGAGGAGAAGGCCTCGCCCGCCGACAGCGCCAGTGCCACGCCGGTGCCGACGGCGGGCGCGGCCGCGGTGGCCCCGACCGCCGCCCCGGTGCCCGCCAGCGCGCTGACGTACATCCGCTCCAGGGTGCGCACGACCTCCGCCGGTGTCGCGTCCGGGTTGCGCTGGCGGGCCCGGGCGATGTTCTTGTGCACCAGCGGTGTCTGGAAGCCGATGGCCTTGTCCAAGAGCTGGAGGACCGGCTGCCCCGGCCCGCTCGACGCCGGGACCGGTCCTTCAAGGGCTTTGGAGGCCACAGCGAACTCCTTCACGTCGTTGAGTTCGCCCAGTCTCGCACCCGCGCCACGGGCCGGACTCAGCCGCGTAGGGCGCTGCCTGCCTGCCAGGCGCTCCAGCTGATCGCCCAGTCGCCGTGGCCGTTGTTGATCGACAGCTGCGGGCCGCCCGAGTTGGTGACCTCCACGACGTCGCCGACGTTGAAGTTGTCGAAGAACCACTTGGCGTTCTCGGTGTTCATGTTGAGGCAGCCGTTGGAGACGTTGGCGCTGCCCTGGACGCCGACCGTCTTCAGGTTCTCGTGGAGGTATTCGCCGTCGTTGGAGATCCGGACGTTCCAGTTCTCCGGGGCGCTGTAGTAACCGGGGTCGCCCTCGCACACGCCGTAGCTGCAGGAGTCCATGATCTTGTGCTCCTCCTTCCCCAGCACCGTGTGGGTGCCGTTGAAGGTGGGCGTCGGGCCCCGCGGCGGGGTGTCGGCGGTCTTGCCCATGCTGGTCGGCGCGGTCTTCACCAGCTGTCCGTTGTGGTACGCGTTGATCTGGTGGGTCTTGCCGTCCGCCTTGGCGATCCAGGAGTCGTGCACCTTGTACGTGGCCGAGACGTCCTGGCCGCCGTACACGCCGCCGCCGATCGGGGTGCCGAAGGTCGTCGTCTCGAGCTTCACCGTCGAGCCGGCCTTCCAGTAGTCCTTGGGCCGGTAGTGCACTTCGCGCTTGCTCACCCAGTACCAGCCGCCGTCCTGCGCGGGCGACGACGTCACCTTGAACGACTTCTCCACCGTCGCCTTGTCGGCGATGTCGTGGTCGAACTTCAGGCCGATGATCAGGCCGACGCCGACGTCGTTCGACGCCGGCTGGAAGAGCGCCGGCGTGGCGATCCCGGACGGCTTGATGGTGTGGACCTCGCCGCGCTGCTCGGTCGTCGCGCCCGCCTGGTTCACCGCGGTGGCGACCACCTGGTAGGTGGCCCCGTAGCGGAGGCGGTCGTTGCTGGTCCAGGTCGTCTTGTCCGGCGAAAGTTCGCCCTTGACGCCGTTTCCGGTCTGCGGGTTCGTGACGGTGACCGCCTGCAGCGTGCCACCCGACGCCCTGACGACGATCGGGTCCTTGGGGCTCAGCTGGTCCCCGCCCTCGAACGCCACCGTCGACGCCGGCACCCCGGGTGCCGTCGCCGTCCCGGCCGGTCCGGCCGCGCCGACCGGTTGCGCGGTCCCGTCGGTCTGTCCACTGCACGCCGCCAGCAGGAGGGCAACCAGGCCGAGCCCGGCGATACGGATCGATCTCACGAACCACCAGACGTCTCACGCCGCCCGAAGTTGTGTAACGATCCGGACCAGTTTGGTGTCGATCGATACCGTATCGAGTGATTCGCCGCTGGTAACGTCCGGCCATGACCGCTGAATCGCCGTTCGCGCTGGGACTTCTCCTGCGGCGCGCGCACTGGCACGCCGCCGCGGTGATGTCCGAGGCGCTGCGGCCGCTCGGGATCGAACTGCGGCACTTCGCCGTGCTGATCGTGCTGGCCGAGCGCGGGCCCACCCTGCAGCGGGACCTCGGGGCGGCGACCGGGTCCGACAAGGCGGGGATCATGCGCGTCGTCGACGATCTGGAACGCAAGGGGCTGGCCGCGCGCAAGGCCGTCCCCGGGGACCGGCGGGCGCGGGCCGTGGAGATCACTCCCGAGGGACTGGAGCTCTTCGACGCGGCGCACGTGGCGGCCGAGCCGCTGGCCCGGCGCCTGGTCGCCGAGCTGGAACCCGGCGAGCCCGAACGGCTGGCGGATCTGCTGACCCGGTTCGCTCCTCCCGAAGATTAGTATTGAATGATACTATCTCACCTGTAACGAACCGGGTGGGAGACCGACGATGGACGTCTACGAGGCGGTCGAAAGCCGGCGGGCGGTGCGCCCTGGGACGAGCCGGAGTACGAGATGTACCCGGCCACCCTGAAATCGCCGTACCGCGAGCGGCGGTCGGCTTTCGGCGAGCAACGGTACGGCGCCCTCGGCATCCCGCGGGAGGATCTCGAAGCGCGGCAGCGCGCCGCTTCCGCGAGCTGGGACTGCTTCGGCGCCCCGGCGGCGCTGTTCTGCCACCTCGACCGCGACCTGTGCCGGCCACAGTGGTCCGACGCGGGCGGGTACCTGCAGACCGTCATGCTGCTGCTGCGCGCGGAAGGACTGCTCGGCGACACGGTCACCTTCGTCGAGGACTGACGAAGCGACCAAATCGGACTTCGAAGCGCCGCAACGGGGTTGATACTCGTGTCGGGTCGGACCTACTCTTCAGCGTCGATGATGGCCGAGGAGGATCCATGCGAGGCGTCACCCGTAGCCACTTGGTGATCATCTCTTGTGCACTGTCCGGTTTGCTCGTCGCGACGGGCCAGGCGGAGGCGGCGCCCGCGCACCCGCCGCGGTACTCCCCCGGTGCGCCGGGGGCCGGGGATCCGTACTTCCCCGACATGGGCAACGGCGGCTACGACGTCGGCCACTACGACATCCGGCTGGCGTACCGGCCCGACACCCAGGCGATCGACGCGACCACGACGATCCTCGCCACGGCCACGCAGGACCTCTCCCGCTTCGACCTGGACTTCCGGGGACCGCTGACGATCAGCAAGCTCACGATCGACGGCCTGAACGCCGCCTACACCCGCAGCGGCGCCCAGGAGCTGGTCATCACCCCGCCGTACGGCCTGCGGAAGGGCAGCCCGTTCGTCGTCTCGGTGAGCTACGCCGGCGTCCCGCAGAAGATCGACGACCCCGCCCTCGGCGTCTCCGGCTGGGTCGCCACCAAGGACGGCGCCGTCGCGCTCAACCAGCCGATCGGCGCCGCGACCTACTACCCGGTGAACGACACCACCGGCGACAAGGCGACCTACACCCAGACCATCACCGTCCCGGCCGGACTCACCGTGCTGGCCAACGGCGAACCCGGGCCCGCCACCACGCGCGATCACCGGACCACCTTCCGCTGGAGCATGAACCGGCCGATGGCGAGCGAGCTGAGCATGCTCGCGATCGGCCGCTACGACGTCACCCGCGGCGTGACGGCCGGTGGCCTGCCGAACATCACCGCGATCGGCCAGTCGATCGACACGAAACCCGGTCAGGGCAAGGTGTTCAACCAGACCACGGCGCAGGTCGTCCAGTGGGAGTCCTCGGTGTACGGGCCGTACCCGTTCGACTCGACCGGCGGCATCCTCGCCGACGTCGGTGTCGGCTACGCCCTCGAGACGCAGAGCCGGCCGGTCTACGACCAGGACACCAGCGACGTCGACGGCGATCTGCTCGCCCACGAACTCGGCCACCAGTGGTTCGGCGACAGCCTCACCCCGGTGCACTGGTCGGACATCTGGCTCAACGAAGGCTTCGCGACCTACTCGGAGTGGCTCTACCAGGAGAAGTTCACCGGCGTCCCCGTGCAGCAGAGCTTCGCGAAGACCTACGCCGAAGAGAAGGACTGGAGCGGCAAGGTCGCCGATCCCGGCCGTGACCACATCTTCGACGACCTGGTCTACAACCGCGGCGCGATGACCCTGCAGGCACTGCGCCTGAAGATCGGCGACCGCGCCTTCTTCCAGGTGCTCACGCAGTGGCCGACGGTCAACCGGTACGGCACCGTCTCGACGCGCGACTTCATCCGGTTCGTCGAGCGGCTGACCGGCCGCGACCTCGGCTCGTTCTTCCGCACCTGGCTCTACCAGCCGGGGAAGCCGGCACTCTGACCCGGTGAGCCAGGTGGGATGTCCGGAAACGACTGGCCCGCCTGGTCGTCGAGCAGGGCCGCGAAATCTGCCCCGACGAAAAACCGCCGCTCAGGCCTGCCCGGATGACTGCACTTCCATCACCCGGCCGACCAACCTCCCCGGACACCACAGCTAGGCATCGGCCAGGTTCGCGAGAGCGGTCCTCACCGCCTTCGCCTCCGGCGCCTTCAGCTCGTCGAACACCGTCAACGCCTCCGACAGCCGGGCGACGCCGTCCGCGACGTTCTCGGCTCTCAGCGAGCACCGGCCCAGACCTTCGAGCGCTCGTCCTTCCTGCAGGCGGATCCCGATGGCCCGCGACCGGTCGAGCGCCTGGCGGTAGAACTCGCCGGGGTCGCCCGCTTCGGGCCAGGCCAGGGCAAGGCCGCCGAGGTTGTTGAGGTTCTCGGCCTGCCACGCCCGGTCGTCGCTGAACAACGCCCGGGCGCGTTCCAGGTACATGAGCGACAGCCGGAAGTTGCCGCCCGCGTGGTGCAGCCGGCCGAGGTTGTTCAGGGCCACCGCTTCCCGGGTCCGGCTGTCCAGCCTGCTGTAGATGAGCTGCGCGCTGCTGTAGCAACTGTCCGCCGTACCGTAGTCACCGCGCTCGAAGTGCATGCGGCCGAGGTTGTTGAGGGCCCTCGCCTCGGTGTACCGGTCGCCCAGTTCCCGGGACAGGGAAAGGACTTGCCCGAAGATCCCGATCGCGCTCGCGTAGTCTCCGCGGACGCCGTACGTGCAGCCGATGCAGAGCAGGCTCAAGGCTTCGCCGAGCTTGTTGCCGAGCTCGACGTACAGCGCGAGGGCCCGCTCGCCGTCGGCTCGGGCGGCGTCGTGCCACCCGAGCCGGAACTGCACGCTCGCGAGGCTGCCGAGTGCGCCCGCGATGCCGAACGGGTTCTCCAGCTGTTCGTACAGCGCGTGGGCGCGGGTGAGGTACTCGATCGCTTCCGGGTACTCGGAAAGCTCCATCCGCGCGAACCCGATTTCGGTCAGCGCCGCGGCTTCGCCGAGCCGGTCGCCGGATCTGGCGGACAGCTCCCGCGCGCGCATCAGGTCCTCGACCGCCGCGGGGTGGTCGCCGAGCAGGCTCCGCACCCGGCCCAGATCCGCGCGCGTGGCCGCTTCGTCGGTGAGGTTGCCCGCCGCTTGTTCCGCGGCCAGTACGGCCTGGTCGAGCCGGTGGGCGTCGTGCCAGTACCCGTGCTGCTCGAGGTACGGGTGGAGCGCGACCGCGAGTTCCGCGGCGCGGTGCAGGTGGTCGTGGACCGCCGCGTAGGTGATGCAGGCACCGAGGTTGGCGCGTTCGGCGCTCAACCACGCGATCGCCTCGGCTTCCGACCCGAATTCGTGCGTCCCCGCCGGCGCCTCGGCGGCGATCTCCGGCCGCGGGCCGCGGGTGGCGACGAACCGGGTCGCCGACCGGACGGCGTGGAGGTAGTAGTCGAGCAGGCGGTGCAGGGCCTTGTCGTCGCCGTCTTCGGTGCTCAGGGTCAGGCTGTAGGCCCGGGTCAGGTCGTGCAGGCGGTAGCGACCGGGAGCCACTTCTTCCAGCAGGTGGTTGAGGTACAACGCATCGAGGCGCTCGCCGGTCGGTTCCGGGTCTTCGCCGTCGAGCGCCGCGGCCGCGAGCGCCTCGATCCGGGTGCCGGGGTGCAGGCCGAGGCGGCGGAAGAGCCGTTTCTCGTCCGGGCTCAGGTCGCGGTAGGAGAGGTCGAACGCCGCGGCGACGGTGCGGTTGCCCGCGCGCAGCACCGTGATCCGGTTGCGGGAGCACCTGAGGTCGTCGGCCAGGTTCTCGGGCGTCCAGCAGGGGTGGTTGCGCAGCCGCCCGGCCGTGAGCGTGATGGCCAATGGCAGGTACCCGCACATCGCCATCAGCTCGGCCACGGCCCGGGGATCGTGCCGGTGCGCACCGGTGTAGCGCTCGAACATCGCGGCGGCGTCCTGGGGCGGGAGGGTCTGCAGCGAAACCGGGCTCGCGTCGGCGACGGACTCCATCCGGCGCCGGCTGGTGATCAGCACGAGACTTCCCGGGCTGCCGGGCAGCAGCGGCCGGACCTGCTCGTCGCCGACGGCGTCGTCGAGCAGCAACAGGATCTTCCGCCCGGCCAGCTTCTCGCGCCACAAGCGGGCACGATCGTCCAGACCGGCGGGGATGTCGATCGCCGGGACGCCCCACAGGAGCAGCAGCGAGGCCAGGGCGTCCCCGGGGTCCACGGGTGCCTGCCCGGGGCTGTGGCCGTGCAGTTCGAGGAAGACCTGGCCGTCGGGGAAGTAGCCGGCCAGCTGGTAGGCGGCGCGGACCGCGAACGTCGTCTTCCCGATGCCCGGCATGCCGTCCACGACGTGGACGGCCATCCCCAGGGTGCCCTGCCCCGCGGCGGTGGACACGGTCGCGGTGAGCTCGGCCAGCTCCCGGTCACGGCCGGTGAAGGCCGGGAGGTCGCGCGGGAGCGTGGAGCGGCCGCTCACCGGAGCCGGGAGGTGCGCCGCTTCCGCCCGCCGCGGCTCCGCTTCCACCGGGACGGGCTCTTCGGCGGCCGGCGGGTACGGGTGGTCCGGCAGGCTGATCCAGCCGACGGTCACGGTCTCCTTCACGGCCACCTGCACGGGCCGGAACGTCGAGGCGTCCACCATCGTGCTGCTGCGGACGACTTCGTCGAAGAACCACGTCGAAGTGATCAGCGCGAGCGTTCCCGGCGATTCGGCCAAAGCGATCTTGAGCTGCGGAGCATCAATCAGGCGAAATGTCTGATTGATCGCGGGGCCGGTCGCCCCCTGGTCGTCATAGGCGACTTCTCCCGCGTGAAGTGCCATTCGCAGCCGGATCTGCTCCTCCGCCCGGTGCGCGTCATTGTGCTGCCGGAGTTCCCGGGCGAGAGCCGCGGAAAGAACCTCGACGAAAGGACCTTTGAGCACCTGCGCCGGTACGAGCACGAGGGTTCCGTCGCCGGTGCTCTCGTGCTTGCAGTCGAACCAGGGTACGCCGGCCTCCTTGAAGGCACGACGCAACGCGAGGTCGAGACCTTGCCGGACCACCAGCCGGTGCGGCGTGGTCCTCCCCTGGTGACCATATCCTTCGATATCCACCGCGAGCACCGTGCGATGGACGACCAGTCGTGAGTGCTCCATTTCCCCCCACACACACTTGCCCTGGATTCGAGGGTATGGACGCGACCGCCGGGGCGGCAATCGCGAAGTCGCCGAACGGCGCGTCGGGGCGGATGAATGGTCAATTGGCCGATGGACAGCAATTCCGCCGGGCCCGGCCGGGCGGGTTTTCGCTTTGCCGGGCACCCCTTTCTCTCCACTTTGGACTCGGTTACCCACGCGCGCGGCGGTTTCGCCGTGGCTTGCCCGGGGCTAGACTGGGTGCACCAGCCGCGCCGACGTCGATGTCGGGCGGCGGCGAGTTCCGCCCCTGCCCCCGGCGGTGCCACCGAAGTGGTCGAGACCGGCGGAGGATTCGATGATCACCGCGACGTTCCGTGGAACGGCGTTCCCATGCGTGCTGCCGACCCGCTGAAGCGGGACCCGGGGCCGCCCGACGTCACCGGGAGCACGGGGCTCACCCCTGAGCAGCGGTACCGCGGCGCCCGGGTGGTCGCCTCGGCCGCCACCGATGCTCGTGACTGCGCGTCGCTGCTGGCCACGCTCGGGCTCGAAGCCGCCGACGGCGTCGCGGGAGCGAGGCGGGGCCATGAGCACTGAAAACGGCCTGCACCTGGTGCCGAGCTACCGGGCGGAGTCGACCGTGGCGACCCTGACCGGGGCCCTGACCACGGCCAGTTACCCCGAACTGCGCGACGGGGTGCTCAAGGTGGCCACGGACGCACCGGAGAGCGTCGTCGCCGACATCCGGGGGCTCGAAGTCGGCGACCACCTGTTGCTGGGTGTGTTCGCCGTGATCGCCGCCCGGATCGGGGACTGGCCGGGGCTGCCGTTCGCCGTGGTCACCGACCACGCGGACCACGTGGCGCGGCTCGTGGCCCGTGCCGTGTCCGTCCACGCCGATGTCGGCGCGGCCGAACGGGCGCGCATCCGGCCGGCCCGGCGGCGGGCCATCCAGCTGCTGGCCTCGTCGCCGGGGGCGTCCGCGGCCGCGCGGGCGTTCGTCGAACGGACCTGCTCGCTCTGGGGCGTGCGCGAGCACATCGAGGACGCCCTGCTCGTCGCGACCGAACTGGTGGAGAACGCGGTCGTGCACACGGATTCGCGCCCCCGGCTGCGGCTGGAGCTGCGGCCGGGCACCCTGACCGTCTCGGTCGCCGACGACGATCCGCGGCAGGCGGTGCTGCTCGAACGCCCCGCGGAACGCGGTCTCGGGCTCCGGATGGTGGCGCACACCGCGCACGTCTGGGGGTGCAGCCGGTCCTGGGCCGGGGGCAAGGTCGTCTGGGCCGTGCTGACGCCCAGCCGGCGACGTCGCCGCGCGACCGGGGAACGAGCCGACGGGCACGACGCCGGGGAACACGGTCCGGTGTCGCGCCACCCGGCCGATGAATAGCCGGCCGCCCGACGCGCGGCCGCCGGACCCGCGGCCCGGTCCGGTGCTCGCCCGCGGCATCACCCTGGAACCGGCGCGGCGGCCCGCCAGCACGCTGGTGACCGTCACCGGGGAGCTCGACCTCTCCGGCTACGGGTTCCTGCGCGACGGCCTGCTGGAGGTGGCCGCCGACGGTCCGCCCGGGCTGATCGCCGACGTCGGCGGCCTGACCATCGGCGAGCTGGCGCCCGCGACGGTCTTCCCCCTCGTCGCCCGGCGGCTCGGGCACTGGCCCGGCATCCCGTTCGCCGTCGTCACCCGGCAGCGGGACCACCTGCGCACCTTCCGCCGCCACGGCACCGACCGGCACGTCGCGGTCCACGACGACGTCGAGACCGCCGAACGCCACCAGGAGATCCCCGCCCGGCGGTCCGCGCGGCAGGAGTTCCCCCGGACCGTCGAGGCGGCGACGCTCGCCCGCGGCTTCCTCCGGGAGTGCACGACGGACTGGGGCGTGCCCGGACTGACCTACGACGGGCTGCTGGTCGTGGGCGAACTCGTCGACAACGCGCTCCAGCACACGAGATCGGCGCCCGACGTGCGCCTCGATCTGCGCGGGAAGCTGCTCACCATCGCCGTCGCCGACGACAACCCCCGCCCGGCGGTCCTCCTCGAACGACCGGGGCTGCGCGATCCCGGCATCGGCCTGCAGATCGTCGCGCAGACCGCGCGGCGGTGGGGCAGCAGCACCCGGTGGTCGGGCGGAAAGGTGGTGTGGGCGACGCTCGCCCCCGCCGCGAACCCTCGACCCGGCACCGACGACGGGTGACCGGCGGCGCCGGTGCTGTGTGTAGGGTCGGGTTTTGCGGTTGTCCTCGAGTGACTCGTGGCTGCATGTCCGGCGTGGATCCACCACCTCACCGCTGCCGGGAAAGCTCTGGTAGCTCTCTGCGGCGGAAAAGGGCGGTGAGAACCGGTGACCAGACCCGAGGACGTCGCGGATTCGGTACCCCGCCTGCTGTCCGCGGTCCTCGCCTCCCTGCGCGACGGCAAGGACTCCGTGAACCCGCTCATGCGCGTCTGCCAGGCGTGCGTTTCCCTGCTGCCCGTGGACGGCGCGTCGATCTCGATCATGCTGGGCACGCAGCACCGGCAGAGCCTCTACGCCAGCGATCCCGTGGTCGAGCACCTGGAGGACGTCCAGTTCAGCCTCGGCGAAGGCCCCTGTTTCGAAGCGTTCGACACCGGCCGTCCGGTGCTGGTGCCGAACCTGGCCGAGCGGGTGGACCACACCTGGCCGATGTTCGCGGCCGAGGTCCCGCCGGAGCAGGTCGGCGCGATCTTCGCGTTCCCGCTCCGCCGCGGGGCGGCCAGGTTCGGCGCGATGGACATGTACCGGCGCACGCCGGGCTGGCTCTCACCGGCCGATCTGGCCACCGCGCTGCAGATCGTCGACATCGCCACCAGCGCGCTGCTGGCGGTGTCGGCCACCGGGCCGGAGGGCGAAATCAGCGAAGAATGGCTCACCGAGCTCGTCCGCGACCGGACGGTGGTGCACCAGGCGACCGGGATCGTCGTCGCCGAGTTCGCGATCTCCGCCGAACAGGCACTGGCGCGCCTGCGGGGCTACGCCTTCGCCAACGGGCGCCGGATCCAAGGTCTCGCCGAAGACCTGGTCGCCGGCCGGCTGCACCCCAGAGTGATCGACGAATGACCGCCCACCGCCCTCCGACCCGGCTGCCCCGCCCGCGCCCGGCCGGTATCGTGACCCAGGGGAGATGATGATGGTGAACACCCCACCTGCTGGGAGCGCCCCCACTCGCGAGCAGCAGTTGGTGCGCGCCTTCGTCGACATGGCGGACACGCTGGTCGACGACTACGACGTTGCCGACCTGCTGCACCGCCTCGCCGATTACTGCGTGACCCTGCTCGGCGCGAGCGCGGCCGGCCTGCTGCTGTCCGACCAGCGGGGCAGCCTGCACGTCGTGGCCGCGTCCGACGAGCGCACCCGGCTGCTGGAGCTGCTGCAGCTCCAAGCCGACCAAGGGCCCTGCCTCGACACCTACCGCACCGGCGTTCCCGTGCACGCCGACGACCTCACCAGGGAGCGGGACCGCTGGCCCGTGTTCGTCCCGGAAGCCCTCGCCGAGGGTTACCACTCGGTCCAGGCCATCCCCCTGCGCCTGCGGCGCCAGGTCATCGGCGCGCTCAACCTCTTCGGCCGTGACGCCGCCCTGGTGGGGCAGGAGAACCTCGACGTCGCCCGCGCACTGGCCGACACGGCCACGGTCGGCATCCTCCAGGAACGAGCCATCCGCCGCGGCGAAGTCCTCACCGAGCAGCTGCAGACGGCGCTCAACAACCGGGTGATCATCGAGCAGGCCAAGGGCGTGCTCTTCCACGCCGGCGGCATCCCGATGGACCAGGCCTTCGAGCTCCTGCGCACCTACTGCCGCAGCCACAACCTCCGGCTGAGCACGATCGCGGAGGAACTGGCCCGCGGCTCCCTCGACCCCCGCACGATCCTCGTCCGGGAGCACTGACCGAGCCCGGGTCACCCGCTTTCCGCGACAGCCGCGGCTCCGTAGCGTTCCGGGCATGACCCCACAGCACGCGCTCTGGCTGCCGCTCTTCGACGACCTCGCCGATCCCGCGCTCGTCGCCCGGCTCGCCGCCGAGGCGGAGGACGCCGGGTGGGACGGGTTCTTCGTCTGGGACCACCTCCGGTGGCGTGCACCCGTTGCCGCCGTGGGCGATCCGTGGATCACCTTGGCCGCGGTCGCGTGTGCCACCTCGCGGCTGCGGTTCGGGCCGATGGTCAGCGCCCTCAGCCGGCGGCGGCCCGTCAAGCTCGCGCGGGAGACCGCGAGTCTCGATCGGCTCGGGGGCGGGCGGCTCACGCTCGGCGTCGGGCTCGGGAGCGATCGGTTCGGGGAGG
This sequence comes from Amycolatopsis sp. NPDC049159, assembly GCF_040648295.1. Lineage (NCBI taxonomy): Bacteria > Bacillati > Actinomycetota > Actinomycetes > Pseudonocardiales > Pseudonocardiaceae > Amycolatopsis > Amycolatopsis sp. NPDC049159. Next base: position 4,803 of record NZ_JBEZDL010000037.1, on the reverse strand, counting down.
AGTTCTCGCGCACCGGTGAGGAGTGCGACGACCGGGTGCGCGCCCGCATGCTCGACGAAGCGCTCGAAGTCCTCGCCGCCGCCTGGTCCGGGGAGGTCGTGCACCACCGCGGTGAGCACTACACCGTGGACGGCGTCCGGTTCCTGCCGACGCCCGTCGGGCGGATTCCCGTCTGGGCGGCGGGTTTTCCCGGCAAGCTCCGGCCGATGCGCCGGGCCGCGCGGCTCGACGGGTACTTCCCGGTGAACCTCGACTCGGCCGGCCGCTTCGCCGAAGCCGTCGGCCAGGTCGAGGCCCTGCGCACCGGCGGCGGGCCGTTCGACTACGTCGCCGAAATCCAGCCCGGAGAGGACAGCGCGCCCTACGCGCGGGCGGGCGCGACCTGGCTGCTGACCGGCTTCGCGCCCGAATCCCTTTCCGTGGACCACATCCGCGGGGTGCTGCGCGACGGGCCCCGCTGAGCCGGCGTCACGAGCGGAGGACGAACGCCGCGACGTCCTGGCCGAGCCGGCGGCCCGCGTCGTGGTCCAGGCGGGTGTGGACGCCCGCGACGAGCCGGCTCAAGCCCGCTTCGTCGGCCACGTCCTGGAACGTCGTGAAGTGGCGGACCACGCCCGGCAGGGCCTCGGACGTCACCGCGAGCGGTCGGCGCGGGCCGTACTCCTGGCTCAGGATCAGGGCACCCGCCTGGGAAATCACGCTGTGGGCGCCCGGGTACGCCGGGTCGGCCGGGGTCGTCGCGAGGCTCGACCAGTCCGCGATGCCCTGCGTGGCCGGGTTCCCGTCGTCGCCGGCCAGGCGGACGGCGGTGATCGGGCGCCAGATCCGGTGGTGGTACTTGGCTTCGTAGAACGCGATCACCGCGTCGGCGAAGGCCAGGTTCAGGCGGGCGAACACCCGGGCCGCGACGACGAGACCGGTGCGGGAGCCGCCGGCCACCGACTGGGCGATCTCGTTCCAGTAGTTCCAGATCGGGGCCGCCCAGAAGCGGGCTTGCTCCGTCTCGCCGGCGGTCCGGGTGGTGCTGGTGTCGCGGCCCGCCGCGGCGACCTCACGCAGGGCTTTCGCATACGCCGCACCGGAAAGCGCGGGGTAAGCGCCCGGGCGGAACCGGTTCGCGCGGTCGAGCACGAACGGCGTCACGGCGGCCCAGTGCGTGAACGCGGCGGGGGCGAACGCCGGCGGCGTCGGGCGGTACTCCCCCGGTGCGGTGCCCGGCGGCAAGACCGGCGGGACCGCGGCCGAGCCGTCGTTCGCGCGCAGGCCGAGGAGCAGGTGCGCGACCAGGTGACCGGCGCGGGCACCCGCGTCGCGCCCGGCCGGGGTCAGCCGGGCCAGCTGGCCGGACAGCAGGTTCGCGAGCTCCGCGGACCGCGCCGGGTAGAGGGCGGCCAGGACGTCGTGGGCGGCCTGGGCCGCCGCCGCTTCCGGGGCCGCGTGGGGCGGGGCGTCGACGGTGAACAGGTACGGCCGCCCGGTGCCGGTGGTCGCGACGACCGCGTCGTGGATCGCCGCGTGCAGCAGGGCGAAGCCGCGGGTCGCGTGCACCGTCGCGGGCTGCAGGCCGGGCGTGCGGACGATCGTCAGCAGCTCCCGGTTCCAGGCCAGGACGACGTCGGCGCCACCCCGTGCGGGTGACGCCGTGGCCGGTGCGGGCAGGGCGAGTGCGGCCGCCGCCGCTCCGCTCGCCACGAGCAGGTTCCGGCGCGACATCGATGTGGTCATTTCGCTCCCCAGGTCGTCGGAGGGTCCGCTCACCGATACGGCCACGGGTTACGGCGTAACCCGGGCGCGTATCCCCTGATGGCGGGAGAATCCGGCGGGGAGAAGGCGGGCGGTGCCGGTGGCACAGCGGTTCCGGCGCAAGCGCGCCGAACAGGACGAAGCGGGCGCGGCACCGCGCCCGCGGCTGCACGCGGTCGGCGCGGACGTCTACCCGGACTGGGAGGCGGTCTACCGCGACAACGTCGACCGGGTGTTCCGGCTGATGTTCTCGAAGGTCGGCAACCGGCCGGACGCCGAAGACCTCACCACCGAGGTCTTCCTGACGGCGTTGCGGCCGTTGCGGGTCTCGGCGAGCGTGGGCGAGGTCCGGGCGTACCTGCTGGCCACCGCGCGCACGGTGCTGGCCGGGCACTGGCGGCGCACGCTCGGCCGGGAGATCACCACCCTGGACGAGGAGCACGACGTCGCAATGTTTGAAGCGGGCATCGTGGACCCGCGCATCCTGGTCCGCACCGAAGCGATCCTCGCGCAGCTGCCCGAGCGCTACGGGCGGATCCTGCGGCTGCGGTTCCTGCAGGCCTGCTCGCTGAAGGAGGCGGCGGAGCAGCTGGGCACCACCGTCGGCAACGCGAAGGTGCTGCAGCACCGGGCGCTGCGCCAGGCGGCCCGGCTGGCGGAAGGGATGGACACGTGAGCACTCGAGGCGTCCGCCGGTTCGTCAAGGACCTCCTGCGGCGGCGACGGCCGCACCCGTTCGCGGCCGGGCCGGGCGACGAAGCCGAGCTGCGGACCGCGGTGCTGCTGCGCGCCGCCCGGCCCGGGGGTGCCGCGGCGAGCGAGGAGTTCGTCGCGGACCTGCACCGGCGGCTCGCCAGGGAGTTCGAGGAGCCGGCGCCGGCCGGCAACCGGCGCCGGTTCATCCAGGTGTCCTCGGCCGCCGCGGTGGCGGCCGCGGCGGGCGCCGGCGTCGAGTACCTGGTGACGGCCGGGGCCGAACCGGCCGCGGCACCGCCACCGGAGGACACGCTGCGGCCGGAGAACGGCGAGTGGCGGACCGTCGTCGCGGTGCACGACCTGCCCGAGGGCGGGGTGCGGCCGTTCGACTTCGGCGCGGTGGCGGGGTTCGTGCACCGCTCCGGCGGCGAAGTGCGGGCGGTGTCGGCGACCTGCACGCACCTCGGCTGCCGGCTGAACCTGGACGCACCGGCGCGGCGGCTGAACTGCCCGTGCCACCGGACTTCGTTCGCCGTCGACGGGGCGGTCCTGATGCACCAGCTGCCGGTGACGCCGCCGCCGTTGCCGCACCTGGTCGTGCGGGAGAGCGGCGGTGTGGTCGAGGTGCTCGTGCCGCCCGAGGGGACGTGACGCCGGCGGATTCCGGGCGTGCGAGACGATGGGCGCGTGGCGAGAACCGTGGTCGTGGCGCTGGGGTTCGTCCTGATCGCGCTGGGGGTCGCCGCCGGGGGCGCGCTCCTGCTGATCGCCGGTCTGGCGAGCGGTGGCCGCGACTGGACCGGCTCCGGGGCGATGTTCACGGCGGCCGCCGTCGCCGTCGGGTGGACGGTGCCGGCCGGCGGGCTCGCGGTCTGGTCGGCGCGGCGCCGGGCGAGCTGGGGTGCCGGCCTGGCCTGCGTCGTGCTGGGCTTGGCGCCCGCCCTCGTGGTGGTCTTCCGCTGAGAGCTCAGCCGGTCAGGACCCACTCGATCTGCTCGACGGTCGGCGTCTCCACCTCGAACAGGCACTGGAGCTGGAAGCCGTCGGCGGTCGCGGCCAGGCGAGCCGCTTCCGCCGGGGGCAGGACCTCCGCCAGCCGCTCGCGCAGGCGGGCGTTCGACAGGCGGCTGGCCTGGCGGAACTCCTCGTGCCTGGTCCCCAGCGCGTACAGCTCGTAGGCGACCACGCTCGTCGCCCGCTGCTCGGTCAGCTGGTGGTGGATCAGCTCCGCCAGCCGGGGCACCACGTTCTCCGGGCCGGTTCCGTCGAGCCACTCGCGCAGCGTGTCCGTCCGCAGCCGCAGGACGCGGGAGCCGACCTCGAACAACAGGGCGGGTACCGACGTGAAGTGTTCGGCCGCGGCGCCGTCCGGGAGGCCCGCTTCGGCCGTCACCGCCTCGGCCGTAACGCTCGCGATGCCGCCGCGCTGCGCCAGCCGGACGGCGGCGTGCACGAGCCGCTCCCGCCACTCGGGGTCGATCGGCGTGTTCTTCGGGTGCACCAGCAGCTCCCCCCTCCTGACCCCGAAAGCATGACACCGTCGCGTGTCAAGGGGCCAACCGGGCTAGGGCGTGTCTGGCAAAAGCTGCCGGTCGTGTCGCGGTTTCAGGTGCTTCCGGATGCTCAGTGGGTGGTGATCGAGGGGATCACCCACCGGTATCGGTGTGGGATCGCGTGGCGGGATGCGGCTGCGGTTTTCGGTCCGTGGCAGACGATCTGGACCTGGCACCGTCGGATCACCGGTGACGGCACCTGGGATACCCCGCTGCGGCGCCTGCTCACCGAAGCGCGGGCGCATCAGCACGCCACCGACATCACCCGGCCCACAGGGGGCTGGGTCGAACTACACGGATCTGCTGACCGAGCCGCCTGACCACGCGATCGGCCGCTCCCGCGGCGGCGGGAGCACCGAAGTGCACCACCTCGTCGACGGCAACGGCCGACCACTGGTGGCGTCGGCCGGACCGGCCAGGCCGGTGACGCACCGATGTTCCCGCACCTGATGCGCCACCTGCGCATCCACCGGGCTGGACGCGGTCGCGCCCGGACCCGGTCCGACCGCGTCCGCGGCGACAAGGCCTACTCCTCGCGCGCGATCCGCGGCCATCCGCGCGGCCGCGGTATCACCGCCGCATCCCTGAACCCGCCGATCAGGCCGGGCATCGCCAACGCCGCGGTTCCCTCGGCGGGCGTCCACCCGCCTTCGACATGGTGGACTACCGCGGTCGAACGTCACTTCACCCTGCTCGAACAATGGCGCGGCCCGGCCACTCGCTACGACTGTGAGGATGATCGGGTGCCGTCCGGTGCTCGGGTCTGACCCGCGATACGACCGGCCTCGGGTGCCTTGAGTTTGATCTGTCG
>NZ_JBEZDL010000036.1:21607-82099 GCF_040648295.1 Amycolatopsis sp. NPDC049159 | reverse complement strand
CTGCGCCGGACGCACCTGTTCCCGGCGGCGTCGGAGACCGCCGAGCTGCGGCACGACCGTCAGGGGGCCGCGTTCATCAGGTCCAGGGCGCTCTGCTGCCGGGCGGCGTCGGCCTGGTCGAACGGCCCCGCCCACAGCAGGCCGTACGCCTCCGCGCTGGTCCGGTCGTTCGCGTACGCCGAGTTCGCCTGGCGCTGCAGGTAACCGGTGTACGGGTGGTCGGACAGGGCCGCGTTCAGCACCGCCAGATCGCGGACGTAGACGCCCTTGAACGTCGGGCCGTCCCCGCCGCCGCCACCCGCGCTCTCGCCGGGGTCGCGGAGGATGCCGCCGGGGTTCAGCGACCCGTTCGTCGTCGACGCGTTCGCCATCGCGCGGGCCTTCGTGAGCAGCGCCGCGTCGCCGGTCGCCCGGTTCAGCTCCCTCAACGCCGCCAGCGGCACGCCCTGGTTGTACGACCAGACCGCCTGCCCGTTGTTCGCGCAGGCCGACGTCAGGCCGTCGTTGACCAGGTTCGAGCCGTTGATCATCCCGCTGCCCGAGAACCACGTCCACCCCGCGCGGGCGCGCGCCAGGTACACCGTGTCGCCCGGGATCCGGTTGTGCAGGGCCGCGTTGAGCTGGATGTACAGCGAGTTCGGGATCGCGTTCTTGTAGGTGCGGCTCGTGCTCCACCAGACCCCGCCCCCGCAGACGCCGTCCCAGTAGGCGTACATGTGGTCCGCGTCGGCTCGGGCGGTGTTCAGGTACTTGCTGTCGCCGGTCAGGTCGTAGGCGTCGACCCACGCGAGGCCCCACCACCCGGTGTCGTCGAGGTAGTCGTTGCGGAACTGGCCGCCCTGCGCCGCGAGGTTCTTCGTGTACGTCGTGTCGATCGCGTACCGGTAGCTGCCCATGCCGCTGATCCGGGCGTTGTCGATGATCGCGGTCAACGCGTTGGCCGAGTTCCACCAGCCGGTCGTGTCGAACAGGCCGGTGCCGAGGTTGTACCGCTCCATCAACGCGGTGGCGGCCGCGGTGCGGCGGTCCCAGGCGTTCCACGTCGGGCGTGCCCAGCCGGTGCAGGCGATGCTGCCCGAACCGGCGGGCTGCCCGCAGGCGCGCAGCAGGCCGACGCCCTTGTTCGCCCAGTCGTCGGCGTTGTACATCAGGGTCCGCCAGCCGGTCGAGCCCGACGGCGTCGCGGTGTCGCCGAGCTTGCTGCCGGCCGCCCACGTGCGCCCGGCGTCGAACGAGCGGTCCAGCCAGACGTGGTCGCCGGCCGCACCGCCGGTGATCGCCGCCCAGCCCATGTCGTCGGCGTCGTCGAGGTGCAGCGAGAGCCGGCGTCCGGCGATGCTCGCCGAAGCGCCTTCGCGGTCACCGGGGGAGAGGGCGGGATCCCGGGCGTCGCAGTACTTGTCGCAGATCGCCGCCAGGGTGGTGGCCGGCGCCGGGGACGGGGTGGGCGCCGGGGTGGCGGCCATGACGAGGGAGAGCAGGGGAACCAGGAAGTTCATCGGTCACCTTCCGCGCTGAAGGGGCGATGCCTTCATTTTCGGGAGCCGCGCGCAATGGTCCAGTCCTTTGCAAGACAGGTTTCGGACAGGAATTCTCGCGGTGACCCCGGGTCATGACGAATCTCGGCGAATTCGTGCTCGCCCGGCTCGCGGAGGACGAAGAACGCTTCCGGGCCGGGGAACTGCCGCAGCTCGAAGAGGCCGAACGCCGGGGCAGGCTGCGGATCATGTACGCCGACGACGCCGCCGGTCTGCTGCTCGCCGGCGGCCCGGTCGAGGCACGGGAGGACAGGCTCCCCGCGCCGGTCGCCGAAAACGTCGAATTCCTGCGCCGCGAGGTTTGTGACGGGCACGACGACACGTCGGTGAAGCTGATCGCTTCGGTCTGCGAAACGCACCCCGACTGGCGGGCCGGCCGGCGCACCTGAGGGTTTCGCGCCGCGGCGGAACGGGCACGTGCCAGGCATGTCCGGAACCGTGCTCGACGAAGTGACGGCGATCCGCGAAGCGGCCACGCCGCTGAGAAGCCCGCAGGACCTCGACCCGCTCGTGCGGCGGATCGGCACCGCCCGGATCGTGCTGCTGGGCGAGGCGACCCACGGCACCGCCGAGTTCCACCGCTGGCGCGCCGAACTCACCCGGCGGCTGCTCGCCGAACGGGATTTCTCGTTCGTCGCCGTCGAAGGCGACTGGCCGGAGTGCCACCGGGTGCACTGCTGCGCCGCCGGGGCGCCGGGTGCGCCCAACGATCCCGGGCAGGTGCTCTGGGGCTTCCGCGAGTGGCCGACCTGGTTGTGGGCCAACGAAGAAGTCGCCGAGTTCGCCGCCTGGCTGCGGTCGTTCAACGCCACCGGCGACGGGCCGCCGTGCGGGTTCCACGGTCTCGACGTCTACCGCCTGGGAGAGTCGTTGCGCGGTGTCCTCGACTACGTCCGCGCGCACGCGCCCGACCACGTCGAGACGGCGCTGCGGGCCTTCGGCTGCTTCGAGCCGTACGGTGAAGATCAAGGCGACGACGGGGTTTCCGCCGGACTGGTGCCGGCGGAGTGCCGCGAGGACGTGGTGCGGCTGCTGACCGGCCCGCACGCCGAAGCCGGCGCGGAACGCCACTACCGGGAAATGCTCCACGGCGGCTCGCGGTCCTGGAACACGCGCGACACGCACCTGAGCGACACCCTCGACCGGCTGCTGCACGCCTACGGCCCGCGCTCGAAAGCCGTGGTGTGGGCGCACAACGCGCATGTCGGTGACGCGCGCGCCACCGACATGGCCGCGGCCGGGATGGTCAACCTCGGCCAGCTGGTCCGGGAACGGCACGCGGCCGAGGGTGTGGTCGCCGTCGGCTTCGGCACCTTCCACGGGTCCGTGCTCGCCGCCGACCACTGGGGCGGGTCCGTCCGCCGGATGCGCGTCGAGCCGGCCCGCCCGGACAGCCTCGAAGGCCTCCTGCACGACGCCGTGCCGGGGGAGACCAGCCTGCACGTCTTCGGCGAAGGCACGGCGTGGGCGGAGGAACTGCGCGAGCACCGCGCGATCGGCGTCGTCCACCACGGCGGCGGGTACGTGCCGACCGTGCCGTCGGCCCGGTACGACGCCTTCGTGCACTGCGACGAGACGACCGCGAGCACGCCGCTGCACCAGTGGGAGCCGGAGGTGCACACTCACCCCGGCGGGGAGTGACGCGGAGGGAGCGCCGATGGCCGAGGTCGCGCGGGTGTTCGCCGACCGCGGCGACGGCGGGCGGTGGCTCGCCGTCGAACTGCGCCGCCGGAGCTGGGTGAACCCGCTCGTGCTGGGCCTCGCCCGCGGCGGGGTCCCGGTGGCCGCGGTGGTCGCCCGCCGGCTCGGCGCCGAGCCGGACGTCTCGGTGGCGCGCAAGATCGGCGCGCCGGGGCGGCGTGAACACGGTGTCGGCGCGGTGACCCCGGACGGTCCCGCGCGCTACGACGACGCGATCTTGCGCTCGCTCGAGCTGACTCCCGCCCGGCTGGCGCGGGTGGAACACCGGGAACGGCGGGAAGCGCGGCGCCGGCTCGAGCGTTACCGCGCCGGCCGGCCCCGGTGCGCGTGGCCGGCCGCGACGTCGTCCTCGTCGACGACGGGCTCGCGACCGGCGTCACCGCGACGGCGGCACTGCGCGAACTGCGCGCGGGGCACCCGCGGACGGTCGTGTTCGCCACCCCGGTGGCCGCTCCCGGCGCGGCCTCGCGGTTGCTGGCCGAAGCCGACGACGTCGTCTCCGTCACCGAACCGCCGGACTTCCGCGCGGTCGGCCAGTGGTACGCGGATTTCCCGCAGCTCGGGGACGACGAAGTGCTGGACCTGCTCGACCGGTGACGCACTGCTCCGCCCGGGGCAGGCCGGGTTGACCGAGTGGGTGACGGGGTATCACCCGGCGGGGGCACCGACCGGATGGGCAGGCGTGTGGTGATCGAACGGGACGCGCTCGGCGCGGCGGCCCGCGGGCTGCGGCAGTACCTGCTGGCCGTCGCGGGCAAGCTGGACGTACCCGCGTGGTTCTGCGAGGTCACCGTGCCCGCCGGCGGGTACCTGGCCCTCGACCGCCGCCTCGACCGCTTCCCGGACCACGAGACGGCGCTGCTGTGGGACGAGCGCGACGGCTGGTCGGCGGTGGTCGAATCCGCGACGGGCGACGAAGTCATCGCACTCGCCTACCTGGGCGCGGACGTCCTGCCGGCCCCGGACGAGGTCGTGGCATTCGTGCGGGACCTGTACGGCGAGAGCTACCCCGGCCGCCCCGACCCACCGGGCTTCCGGACCCCGGGCGCCCCGGACGGTTTCGACGAGCGGCTGGCCGCCTACGCCGCGGACCCCGTCGGCCAGGCCTGAGTCACCGCGGCGGGAGCACGCAGAACCCCGCGAGGCACTCGCCTGGGGGAAGCGTCCTTGACGAGCGATGTGGATCAGCGATCCGCCTCGAACCGACTTTCGAATTTCTTGGTGCTTGAGTTCAGCCGGGCTACCTCGGCCTCACCGCGGCGGCAGCACGCAGAACTCGTCGCCCTCCGGGTCGGCGAGCACGATCCACGGGTCGTCGGGCGGGTCGTCGAGGACCTTCGCCCCGAGCAGCACCAGCCGTTCCACCTCCGCCCGCTGGTCGCGGCCCTCCGGGGCGAGATCGAGGTGCAGCCGGTTCTTCCCGGTCTTGCCTTCCGGTACCGGCTGGAAGAGCAGCGCGGGACCGTCGCCGAGGTCCAGCTGCCGGTAGGTCAGGCCGTGCGAGTCGGTCCACGTCCGGGTCTCGCCGTGGCCGAGCGCCTCCGCCCAGAACGCGGCGAGCAGGTCGGGCCGGCGGCAGTCGACCGCGACGGCGAGGATCCGGGCGGTCGTCACGCCGCCCCCACGATCCGGTTGACGGCCGCGGCGACCAGCTCCGGCTCGGCGACCGTCACCGTCAGGCCCGGGTGGCGGAGCAGTCCCCACGGTTCGATGCCGGGCACCGGTTCCCGGAAGCGGAGGCACACGCCGCCGCGGGTGGTGGTGCCGAACGTCAGGCCGCGGTCGGCCAGGGACAGCCGGACGCCGAGCGCGCGCAGCGGGCTGAACGGGCCGGTCGCTTCGGCGCCGGCGAGGTTGTCCAGCGGTGTTTCGACCAGCCACGGTCCGAACCGGACGCGCAGGCCGCCGGTGTCCAGGTCCAGGCCACTGTGCGGGCCGAGCAGGCGGTGCAGCCAGGGGAGCGGGACGGCGAAGTCGGCGTGCAGCCGGTGCCGCACGACGACGGCGGGCTCACCCCCCGGTGCCGCGCTGCCGGACGTCATGCGCCGCCGCCGATGCCCGACGGGAACTCGCTCTCGCCCGGTGGGTGCCGGTCGCTTTCGCGGTGCATGGAGCCCTCCTTCACGCGGGGTGGTTCCGGTTGGCGGCGCGGGCGGCGAAGATGCCGAGCACGAGCGCGGCGAGCGCGGTCAGGCCGTGCAGCCCGTTGTCCGCCCAGTTGAGGTTGATCGGGTCCTCGGGCGTGCTGAACGAGGTCGCCAGGACGCCGTATGCGGTCATGCCGGCGAAGCCGACGAACAGGACCCAGCAGTAGATGATCGCCCCGGTGCGCCGGGTCGCGGCGAGCAGGCCGAGCACGCCGACCGCGCTGTGGACCAGGTTGAGCAGCGGCGTCAGGCTGAAGATCCAGAAGGCCCGGCTCGTCTCGTGCCCGACGGCCGCCGTCTCCGGCGTCAGGAACCCGGCGACGCCCAGTGCCAGGTAGAGCAGCCCGACCACGGCCACGACCGGGCGGAGCCAGGACGCTCCCGCCCGGGAGCGGATTTCGGTGGGCGACACGGGCTCTCCTTCTCTCGGCGGGCGGATACCCGGCGAAAGGGACGGGAAACGGGGCAGTGGAACGGGCCGGACGGCAGGCCCGGAAGCCGCCGTCCGGCCCGCGGCCGGAACCCGCGCCGGTCCCTGCAGCCGGGACGCGGGCCCCTGGTCTAGGGGGAACGCCAGTCGTGCTCGCGGTACGCGGTGCCGTGTTGCGCACCCATCAGCAGCAGCCCGCCGTCGACGACCAGCGAAGTCCCGGTGACGTAACCGGCGGCGGGACTGGCCAGGAACGCGACCGCGGCGGCGACTTCGCGGGCGTGCCCGGTGCGTCCGAGCGGGATACCGGGCCGCTCCTGCTCGCGCGGGTCAGCGTCGGTCTGCCCGGTCATCGGCGTGGAGATTTCGCCGGGCGCCACGGAGTTGACGGTGATGCCGTGCTCGGCCAGCTCCAGCGCGAGCACCTGGGTGAGCGCCCCGGCCCCGGCCTTGGCGGCGCAGTAGGGCGCGGCACCGACGCGGGGCACGTGTTCGTGGACGCTGGTGATGGTGATGATCCGGCCTCCGCGGCCGGCGTCGGCCATGTGGCGCGCCGCCCTCTGGGAGAGGAGGAAGACCCCGTCCAGGTCGACGTCCAGGACCTCGCGCCATTTCCGGTAGTCCAGCTCCAGCGCGCGCTGACTGCTCCCGGTGCCGGCGCAGTTGACGAGGACGTCGATCCCGCCGAGGTCGGCTGCCATGGCGTCGATGACGTCGGCGGCTTCGGGGAGCCGGGTGAGGTCGAGGTGCCGGACGTGGGCGGCGACGCCGTGCGACCGGACCTCGGCGGCGGTCTTTTCGGCACCTTCGGCGTCCTCGCGGTAGGTGATGCCCACGTCGAGGCCGCCGAGGGCGAGGGCCACCGCGACGGCACGGCCGATCCCGGAGTCGGCCCCGGTGACAACGGCCCGCCGCGGCGAGGCGGCTTCGGCGGGCAAGGGCGCCGGAGTGGGCACGGGTTTCTCCTTTCGACGCGTTGCCGGGCGGCTACCACGTCGCCGGGGCCCTAAACCGCGTCGTCACGACGACCGGCCGCGGTGTCCGAGACGAAAAATCATCGTGCCGTCCGGCGCGTGTGTCCGGGGCCGGGCCGGGTAATCGCGCGGTTCCCGGACGTGAGGAGACGGTGCGGACGAGGACACGTCGGGCGTCGTGCGCGGGCTGCCGGACCGCACGTACGAGGGACCGAGCGGCGTCAGCGAGGAGATCGGCGGCTGACGCGCCCCCGGACAGGTGACCGCCGGATGCCGCCGGCGGTCACCGCTTTCCCCGCTACCGCTGAGAAATCGCCGCCGGCTGGATGAGGGCGGTCACCGCGCGGCAGACGTCGGCCGGGTCGATCTCCTCGAGGCACGGGTGGCCCGGGACCGGGCAGACGCGGGCACGGCTGTCGCGGCACGGGGCGTGCTGGTCGCCGAGCACCACCGCCGGGACGCCGTAGGGGGCCCAGCGGGCCGACGGGACCACCGGTGCGAACAACGACACCACCGGTGTGCCCGCCGCGGCGGCGAGGTGGGCGGGGCCCGTGTTGGGTGCCACCACGGCCCGCGCTCCGGACAGCACCGCGGCCAGCTCGGGCAGCGACGTCCGGCCGCCGAGGTCGACCGCCGACGTGCCGGCCACGGCGCGCGTCAGGTGGCGTTCCGCGGGCGCGCCCGTCACCAGTACGCGGTGCCCGTCGGCGACCAGCGCGCGCACCAGCCGGTGGCTCCACGCCGCCGACGGCTGCCGGGCCGGCACGGACGCGGCCGGGTGCACCACCACGTACGGGCCGCCGCCGGTCAGCTCGGTCACCTCCGGCAAGGGGCGGCGCAACGCCAGGGCGCCGTCGTCGTCCGGTGGCAGCGTGCAGCCCGCCGCCCCCGCCAGCGACATCATGCGCTCGGGCTCCGGGGGATCGCCGTCGACGTGGTGGCGCAGGTCGAGGAGGCTGCCCGGGTAGTCCTCGGAAATCGCGCCGATCCACGGCACGCCCGCCTGCCGCAGCAGCAGCGCCAGCGGCAGCGGCGACTGGTGGAACGACGTCAGGACCAGCGCCCGGTCGAACCGCCGGGACCTGGCCAGCTCCACGAACGCGCCGGTGTCCGCCGCGGTCACCGGGGGCGGGTCGGGGTCGATCCACGGCGCCCGCCACGTGAGCACCTCGTCGACCCCGGGCAGGAGTTCGCCCGCCGCGCGGCCGTGCGGGCCGGTCAGCAGCGTCACGTGCGACGCGTGCGCGGCCACCGCGCGGACGCAAGGCCCGGCGAGCAGGACGTCCCCCAGGTTGTCCTGGCGGGCGACGAGCACCCGGGTCATCGGGCGATCCCGGCCACTCGCAGCGCTTCGGCGAGGTCGCGGGCGACGGCGGCGTGCCGGCGGGCCCGGGCGATCTCCGGTTCGAGCGTGCGGGCGGTGGGCACCAGCACCGCGCGGGCACCGGCGGCGAGGGCGGCGTCGACGTCGGCGCCGGTGTCGCCGATGACCACGCAGGCCGCCGGGTCGACGCCGAGCTCGCCGGCGGCGCGCAGCACCATGCCGGGGCGGGGCTTGCGGCAGTCGCAGCCGTCGCCGTCGTCGTGGACGCAGACCTGCCAGGTGCCGAACGGCCCGAAGAGCTCCTCGACACGGGCGTTCACGGCCGCGAGCCGGTCGGGGGTGATCAGTCCTTTCGCGACACCCGACTGGTTGCTCACGATCCCCACCGGGATCCCGCTTTCCCGCAGCTTCCGCACCAGCTCGACGGCGCCGGGCACCGGGCGGACGCCGTCCGGGTCGGCGAGGTACGGGACGTCGACGATCAGCGTGTCGTCGCGGTCGAACAGGACGGCGGCCGGCGGCCGTGGGCGCCGCGCCGCGATCTCCCCGCGCAGCCGGTGGTAACACGCGGCGGGCGGGATCAGGGCGCTGGTGACGACCATGCGCGCGACTTCGCCGGGCGTGCGCGGGCCCGGCCGGATCCGGCGGGCGGCGAACTCGGCCGTCAGCCCCGCCCAGATCCCGGCGGCGAGGACGGCTTTCCCGCGCCGGTGCGCGAAAGGCAGCGCGAGCGCGGCCAGGCCGGCCACTGTGGACAGTGCGTGCCGCCCCAGCCGGCCGGGTCCTGCGCCGGTGCGCTGACGCCAGTGCACGCCGTGCTTGTGGCGCATCAACGCGTTGTCGGCGTTGCCGCGCTGGGCTTTCAGGCTGTAGAAGAACCCCGCGCGGCGAGCCGGGTGCGTGGTCAGCCGCTCGCCCCGGCCGATCCGGTGCCCGGCCTCGGCGACGCGCAGCGCGAGATCGGAGTCCTCGCGGAAGGCGCGGGGGAAGCGTTCGTCGAAGCCGCCGACCTCGGCCAGAGCAGCGCGGCGGTAGGCCATGTCGGCGGTGATCCACCACGCGTGCTCGAGGCCGGCGGTGCCGCGTTCGTCGTCGGCCGGACGGCGGTCCGCCGGCAACGGCACGGTGATCCGGCCCTGGGACGCGGCCACTCCGGACGGCAGCGGCAGCAGGTCTTCGGCCAGCTGCCGGGGCCAGTCCGGGGCGAGCACGACGTCGTCGTCGACGAAGGCGATCCACTCGCTCCCGGCGGTGCGCCAGCCGAGGTTGCGGGCCGCCGCGGGGCCGCGCCCGCCGGAGCGGAGCACGCGGACGCCGCCGGGGACGTCCAGCTCGGGCCCGGCGGGGCGGTCGTCGACGACGAGGACCTCCGCCGGGTGCGGACCTTCGCCGCCGAGCAGGGTTTCCAGCAGCGGTTTGAGGCTTTCCCGGCCGGTCGTGGGGATCACCACGGTGTAGTCGAGCGATGCGGTCACCGCAGCGGGCTACCCGGCGGCCGGGCGGTCAAACGGCGTGTCGATCGCGCGCCCGCGGGTATCCGGGCGGGGACACGGAGGAGGTGCGGATGATCGAGATCCGGAACCCGGCCGATGGCAGCGTGGTCGGCAGCGTGCCGGTCGCGGGCGAAGACGAGATCGACGCCGCGCTGGCACTGGCGAACGAGACCCGGGCCGCGTGGGCGCGGACGCCGGCCGCCGAGCGCGGCGCGCTGCTGCACACGGCGGCGGAGCGCTTGCGGGCCCAGGCCGACGAGCTGGCGAAGGCGAACGAAGCGGAAACCGGGCGGCCGCGCGACGAAGCGCGCGAAGGCGTGCTGGCCGGAGCCGGCACCCTCGACCAGTACGCCGAGCTCGGGCCGGTCCACCGCGGCCGCAGCCTGCACGGCGACCCGGGCGCGACGGACCTGATGGTGCCGGAGCCGCGCGGGGTCGTCGTCGCGTTGACGCCGTGGAACGACCCGGTGGCGGTCGCGTGCGGGCTGCTCGGCGCGGCGCTGGTCACCGGGAACACGGTGGTGCACAAGCCGAGCGAGCGCGCGCCGCACACCGGGCAGCTGCTCGGCGAGCTGCTCATCGGCGTGCTCCCGGGCGGCGTGCTGCAGACCGTCCAGGGCGACGGCGGAGTCGGCGCGATCCTGGCGATGCGCGACGACGTCGACGTGGTGGCGCACGTCGGCAGCACGGCGACCGGCCGCTCGATCGCCGCGAGCGCGGCCGCGACGGGCGCGAAGACACTGCTGGAGAACGGCGGCAACGACCCGCTGCTGATCGACGCGGACGTCGACCCCGCGTGGGCGGCGGGCCAGGCGGCGCTGGGGGCGTTCGCCAACTCGGGGCAGATCTGCGTTGCGGTGGAACGGATCTACGTCCACGAAGCGGTGGCTCCGGCGTTCCTGGACGCGCTGGTGAAGGAGGCGGAGTCGCGGACGCTCGCGCCGCTGGTGGACCGGCGGCACCGCGACCACGTCCACTCGCACGTCGCGGACGCGACCGCGCGGGGCGCACGGGTGCTGACCGGGGGAGCGGTCCCCGACGGCCCGGGCGCGCACTACCCGGCCACGGTGCTCAGCGGGTGCGGCTCGGAGTTGCGGGTGATGACGGAGGAGACGTTCGGGCCGGTGGCGCCGGTCCAGGTGGTGCCGAGCTTCGAGCACGGCCTGGCCGAAGCGGCGAAGGGCGAGTACGGCCTGGCGGCGACGGTGCTGACGGCGTCGATGGCGCACGCCCAGCGCGCGTGGCGCGAGCTGCCGGCCGGGACGGTGAAGGTCAACAACGTCTTCGGCGGTGCACCTGGTGGGGCGGCGCATCCGCGGGGGCGGAGCGGCAACGGGTACGGGTACGGCCCGGAGCTGCTCGACGAGATGACCCAGACGAAGCTGGTGCACGTGGCGCCGCCGGGATGACCGACCGGCGCGAAGACGAGGTATCGGTGGAGGGCGCTCGCCGGTCCGCGGCGAACGGCGACGCCCGCACGGCTCACGCCGGGTCGGCGAGCGGCGGCGGATCAGCGGCGTCGCACGGGTCCATGGACGGCGATGGGCAGTCGGGCTCGGGCGTGTCGGCGAACGGTGGTAGCTCGGCGGGGGACCAGCGGCGCGGTGCGGTGGCCCTGGATCGGGGTGGTTCCGCGGCCGCGCCTCCCGGTCGGCGGGGGTCAGCGGTGTCGCGTGGGTCCGTGGACGGCGATGGGCGGCCGGGCTCGGGCGTGTCCGCGGATGGCGAGGGCTCGGCGGATCCCGGCGGGCGGGACCAGCGGCGCGGTGCGGTGGCCCCGGATCGGGGTGGTTCCGCGGCCGCACTTCCCGGCCGGCGGCTCAGGTTCAAACGCCACCTCACCGTCGCGCTCGGGACCACCGGGCCCACGCCCGACGACGAACGGCGCGACCGCACCCCGCTCGGCTGGCTCGCCCGTGCCGTTCGCGTCCCCGGGCGGGAACGGCGGGTTCTCGTGCAGAGCGCCAAAGCCACCCTCGCCGCCACCGGCGCCTGGCTGCTCGCCACCCTGGTTCTCGAACTGCCGCAACCCTTTCTCGCTCCCTACGCCGCCGTCTTCCTCGTCGAGGCGACCGTCTACCGGTCCCTTCGCGGCTGGGTTCAGCAGGTCGGTTCCGTGGCCACCGGTGTGCTGCTCGCCGCCGTCGCGGGGCAGCTCATCCCGTGGCAGGCCGTGGCGCTCGCGGTGGTCGTCTTCGCCGGGTTGCTCGCCGGGAGCTGGCGGCGGTTCGGGGACTCCGGGGTGTGGGTCGGGGTCACCGGCATGCTCGTCGTGTCCTACGGCACCGCCACCGAGCCGGTGCTGCTCGGCGACCGGCTGCTGGAAACCGCGCTGGGGGCCGCCATCGGGGTGGCCGTCAACACGCTGATCTTCCCGCCGCTCTACGGCGAACGCCTGGCCAGTGCCGCCCGGCGGCTCGCGACAGCGCTGGCCGGGCTCCTGGAAGCGACGTCCGACCTCATCCGCCGCGACGAGCCCGACGGTGTCGATTCCCTGCTCTCCCGGGCGGACGACGCCAAGAGCCAGGTCCTCGCCGCCGAAGACGCGGCCGGGTGGACGCGGGAAGGGCGGCGGCTCAACCTGCGCCGGGGCCGGCCGACCGCCGGGGCGCACCACGAACGTCCGTTGCGGACGCTCATCGCCCTGTGGCCGCCGCTCGCGCAGCTCATCGCCGCCGTGCGGACGACTTCGGCGCGGCAGGAGCACCCCTTCGCCTACCCGTGGCCGGACGCGCGGGACGACCTCGCGGACCTCGTGCACACCCTCGCCGGGGCTGTCCAGGCCGTGGCCGCGGTCGGGGAACCCGTCGAACTCGACGAATGCCGGGCGCTGCTGCACAAGCTGGAACGGCGCCTGGTCACCGCCGAGGACGACGGGGTGCCGGCCCGGCTGGGGCTCGGCGCGCTGATCCTGCCCGCGCGCCTGCTGGTGGAGAAGCTGGAAGACCGCTGACGGCGGTCAGTGCACCGCGACGGCCTCCGCCTCCGCACGGTGACGACGGCACGCCGTGCACACCATCGTCTGGCCCAGCAGCGCCCCGTCGCCGGACACCAGCCGGGCCACGTGCAGGCTGGGCAGGCCGCACTCCTCGCACGGGATCGGCTTGCTGTCGCGGCTGATCAGGACTCGGTTCGGCATGGGGCCCCCTGACGGGATCGATGGTGCCAGGCGGTTACCCCGTGACGGCGGCCACACTCGTCAGGAGCAACGACGTCACTCGAACGGAGTAAGGCTCCGCCGGGTACCGACACCGATGTGGGTGACCCCGGCGGCGGCGAGGGCGACCGGGTCGAGCAGGTTGCGGGTGTCCACGACGATCGGCCGCGCGGCCGACGCCGCCAGCCGCGCCCAGTCGAGGTCGCGGAACTCCGGCCATTCGGTGAGCACGACCAGCGCCGCGGCGTCCTTGGCCACCAGGTACGGGTCGTCGACCACCTGGACCGCGCTTGTCCCGGGCACACGGGCGACGGCGGGGTCGTGCGCGGTGAGTTCGGCGCCCGCGCGGGCCAGGTCCTCGGCCACCGCCAGCGCGGGGGAGTCGCGCAGGTCGCCGGTGCCCGCCTTGAACGCCAGGCCCAGCAGGCCGATGCGGGCGCCGGCGAGCGAACTCGCCGCCGAGCCGGTCACCGCCTGCCGGACCGCCCGGACGACCCGGGCGCGCTGGCGGGCGTTGACGCGGACCGCGTCGCGCAGGATGCCGAAGTCGACGCCCGCCGCCTCGGCCGCGTGCAGCAGCGCCGAGGTGTCCTTCGGCAGGCACGAGCCGCCCCAGCCGGGGCCGGGGGCGAGGAACTCCGGGCCGATCCGCGCGTCCAGGCCCATCGTGCGGGCGACCTCGCGGACGTCGGCGCCGAAGAGCTCGCACAGTTCGGCGAGGACGTTCACATAGGACAGCTTCACCGCGAGGAACGCGTTGCTCGCGTACTTCGCCAGTTCCGCGCTGGCCGAGTCGGTGGTGACGACCGGGGCGCCGGCCGGCTCGTACAGCCGCGCCACGCGCACGGCCGCCGCCGAACCCGGCGGGTCGGTGCCGACCACCACCCGGTCCGGGTGCAGGAAGTCCTCGACGGCGTGGCCTTCGCGGAGGAACTCGGGGTTGGCGGCCACCGGCAGGTCGCCGCGGCCCAGCAGGCCGGGCAGCCGCGCCGCGGTCCCGACCGGCACCGTCGACTTGGTGACCACCACGCAGCCGGGCCGCAGCAGGCGCCCGAGCTGCGGGACGACCCGTTCGAGGACGCCGAGGTCGGGGCGCCCGCCTTCGCCCGGCGGCGTGGGCAGGCACAGGAACACCAGGCCGGCGCCGTGGAGCTCGGCCTGGGCGGTGGTGAAGGTCAGCGTCCCGTCGCCGAGGCCCTGGGCGACCAGCTCGGCGAGCCCGGGTTCCGCGATCGACACGACGCCGCGGCGCAGCTCGTCCACTTTGGACTCGTCGGTGTCCACGCAGGTCACCCGGTGCCCCAGCCGCGCGAAGCACGCGGCGCTCGTCAGGCCGACGTAGCCCGCGCCGACGATCCCGATGTGCTCAGCCATGCGCCACTCGCGCTTCGAGCGCCGCGCGCGTGGCGGCGAGCACGCGTTCCTCGCCGAGCAGGAGCAGCCCGCCGTCGGGCTCCTCGCCGTGCGGGTCGCCGACGTTCCCGGCCCAGAGCACGACGTGCTGGCGCGCGTCCGGCGGTGGCCCCCACAGCCGCGGCGGGGTCGGCCCGAACAGCAGCACCGAAGGCGTGCCGAACGCGGTCGCGAGGTGCCCGACGCCGGTGTCGCCGCAGACGACCAGCGCGGCCCCGGCCACCAGCGCGGCCAGGTCCGCCAGGCCGGTCCGCCCGGCCAGCACGACGTCGTCGACGAGCCCGGCCCGCCCGGCGATCGACCGGCACAGGTCCCGTTCCCCCGAGCTTCCGGTCAGCACGACGCGGTGTCCCGCCGCGGCGAGCGCCCGGACGACGACGGCGAACCGCTCCGGCGGCCAGCGCCGGGCGGGGAACGCCGCGCCGGGGTGCACCACGACGGCGTCCGGGGCGGGGCCGGGCCCGGGCGGCACCGGCAGGCGCAGGGCCGAGCGGTCCGCCGGGAGGTGGGCGTACTCGACGAGCCGGCACCAGCGGTCGACCTCGTGCACGTCGTCGCGCCACTCGAGGCCGGGCACGTCGGGGAAGTCGGGGTGGTGGTGGGTCAGCAGCTCGGCCGGGTCGGCCTGCAGCAGGTCGTGGACGCTCTCCGGGCCGCTGCCGTGCAGGTTCACCGCGAGCTTCGGCGGCGGTCCCGGCCATGCGAGCTCCCCGAGACCCGGCGTCGGCAGCAGCTCGTCGACCGCGTCGATCAGCGCCACCAGATCGCGCAGGGCCTCTGGCGCGGCCAGCACCAGCCGGTCGTCCGGGTGCGCCGCCCGCAGCGCCCGCAGCGCGGGCACCGCCGTCAGCAGGTCGCCGAGGCCGAGCGCGCGCAGCACGAGGACCGCGGGGCTCACGGCCACGATCCCTCCTCGGACCCGCAGACGACCAGCTCGCGGACTTCCGAACCGGGTGGCTGCCGGAGCGCGAAGACGACGGTGTCGGCGACGTGCTCGGGCTGGTTGAGCTTCGCGTCCGGCGGCGGCTTGTACTGGTCGGTGCGGTCGTCGAAGAAGTGCGTCCACATCCCGCCGGGGATCAGCAGCGTGACGCCGACCCGCCCGGCCAGTTCCGCGGCCAGCGCGCGGGTGAAGCCGACCACGCCGAACTTCGAGGCGCAGTAGGCGGTCGCGTCGCTCACCGCCTTGATGCCCAGCGTGGACGCCACGGTGACGACCGTGCCGTGCGACCGTTCCAGGTGGGGGAGCGCCGCGCGGACGACGGCGGCGGTGCCGAGCAGGTTCACCTTCACCACCCGCTCCCAGTCCGCTGTGGACACCGAGCCGAGCGGGCCGCAGGCGTCGGTGCCGGCGGCGGTGAAGACGCCGTCGAGACCACCCGCGCGCTCGGCGATTTCCCGCACGGCCGCTTCGGTCGCGGCGGTGTCGGTCAGGTCGGCTTCGACGTATTCGGCCGGGTCCTCGGGGCGGACGCGGTCGAGGACGTAGGGGGTGCCGCCCGCCTTGCGGACGGCGTCGACGGTGGCGGCGCCGAGGCCGGAGGCGCCACCGGTGATCAGGACGTTGCCGAGGGGTCGCATCGCACTCCTTCGGGGATCGGGGATTTCAGGCGGTGGCCGCGGCGGCGACCAGCCGGGACGTCGAGTAGCCGGGCACGGTCGGGACGAGGACGACCTCGCCGCCGTGCCGTTCGACGACCGCGCGTTCGGGCAGGTCGGCGGCCGCGTAGTCGCCGCCCTTGACCCACACGTGCGGGCGCAGCCGGTCGAGCACCGCGGCGGGGGAGTCTTCGTCGAACACGGCCACCGCGTCCACAAAGGACAGGGCGGTGAGCAGGCGGGCCCGGTCGCGGTCCCGCACCAGCGGCCGGCCGGGACCCTTGAGGGCCCGGACCGACGCGTCGGAATTGAGGCAGACGACCAGGGCGTCGCCGAGGGCGCGGGCCTGCCGCAGCAGGCTGACGTGCCCGGGGTGCAGCAGGTCGAAGCAGCCGCCGGTGGCGATCAGGCGGCCGCCGTTCTCGCGCACCCGGGAAGCCAAGCCGAAAGCGTCGCTCGACGGCTGCGGTTCGGCGACCGGACCGTCGTTCGTGGACAGTGCCGTCGCACCGCCCGCGGCGACGAACCGCGCGGCCGCTTCGACCGCCGTCTTCACGGCTTCGGTGACGTCCGCGCCGCCGAGCAGGGCCGCGGTGGCCGCGGCGGCGAAGCGGTCGCCCGCGCCGCACGTGTCCGGAGCGGGATGGCCCGGGGGCCGTGCCGCGGCGGGGATCGGGACGGCGGTCTCCCCGAGCCCGTCGGCGAGCACGGCGCCGCGGGCCCCGACGGTGACCGCTACGGCGGCCGCGTGCCAGTGCCCGCGCAGCAGCTTGGCGAGCTCGGCCGGGTCCTCGTGCCCGGCGAGCACCGCGCGCGCCTCGGCGAGGTTCGGTGTGACCAGGGCGCTGCCCGGCACCGGCTGGGCGCCGCGCGGGTGCGGGTCCCAGACCACCGGGACGTGCTCGGCCCGGTCGCGCAGGATCCGCCGGACGTGCGGGTTGCGCGTCAAGCCGCGCCCGTAGTCGGCGACGAGGATCGCCCCCGCTTCGTCGAGCGCTTCGCGGACCGGGCCGGGCAGCGGGCCGGTGGTCGCGGTGCCGTCGCCGGAATCCAGGCGCAGCAACGACTGCCCGCCCGCGCGGACCCGGGTCTTGCACACCGTCGTGCCGCGCAGCGGCAGCGGCAGCACGGTGACGTCCGGTTCCAGCAGCCCGGTGAGGGCGTGCCCGCCTTCGTCGTCGCCGACCGGCGTGACCAGCACGACCTCGGCCGCCGAACGGGCCGCCAGCAGCGCGGCCAGCCCGGCGCCACCGGGGCGGCGGCGCCGCGCGGTCAGGTCGACCACCGGCACCGGCGCCTCCGGGCACAGCCGCTCGGCGGTCCCCTCGGCGTCGACGTCCAGCAGGGTGTCGCCGAGGACGACCAGTGGCTTCACGCGGTCACCCCGAGCGCGTCGTCGAGCGCCGCGCACAGGCCGTGCACCAGCACGAGGTGCATCTCCTGGACGGTGGCCACGGTGGGCGCCTCGACCGTCACGGCGTCGTCGCACAACGCGGCGAGCGGGTTCGGGGCGGGCCCGGTCAGCGCCCAGGCCGTCACGCCCAGCTCGTGCGCGGCCTTCGCGGCGGCGACGACGTTCTGGCTGGTGCCGCTGGTCGAAAGGCAGACCAGCACGTCACCCGGCCGCCCGTGCGCGTGCACCTGGCGGGCGAAGACCTCGTGGTCGCCGTAGTCGTTGACGATGGCCGTGGTCGCGGAGGTGTCCGCGTGCAGCGCGATGGCCGACAGCGGCCGCCGCTCGCCGCGGAACCGGCCGACCAGCTCGCCGGTCAGGTGCTGGGCTTCGGCGGCACTGCCGCCGTTGCCGCAGGCGAGCAACCGCCCGCCCGCGGCGAACACACCGGCGAGGTGCCGGCCCCACGCGGTGATCTTGGGCGCGGATCCGCGGGTCCGCCGGGCGGCCTCGGCCAGCGCGGCGAGGTGGTCTTCCATCACAGCACCTCCTTCTTCGCCGGCGACGCCGCGCCGGTCCGGGTCGGGCGGCGGAGCACGAACGGCCCCAGCGCCAGCAGGTCGATCGGCGCCGAGCCGAAGCACTCGAGCGCGTCGCGGGGCGAGTCGACCATCGGCCGGCCCGCGGTGTTGAGACTGGTGTTGATGACGACCGGCAGGCCGGTCCGCCGCTCGAACCCGGCCAGCATCCTCGCCAGCACGGGGTTTCCGCGGTCTTCGACGGTCTGCACGCGGGCCGTGCCGTCGACGTGCGTGACGGCCGGGATGCGGTCCCGCCAGTCCGCCGCGACGTCGTGCACGAACAGCATGTACGGGCTGGGCAGCGGTCCCCGGCGGAAGATCTCGCCCGCCCGCTCGGCCCGCACCATCGGCGCCACCGGGCGGAACTGTTCGCGCCCCTTGACGTCGTTGAGGCGCTCCAGGTTCGCCTCGCGGCCCGGGTGGGCCAGCAGCGACCGGTGCCCGAGCGCCCGCGGCCCGAACTCGGCGCGGGCCTGGAACCAGGCGATCACCTCGTCGTTCGCCAGCGCCTCGGCCACCGTCTCGGCGACGTCGTCCGGCCGTTCGTAGGGCAGTTTCGCGGTGACGAGGATTTCCTCGAGCTCCTCGTCCGTCCACTCGCGACCGAGCCCGGCGTCGCCCATGGGCGCACCGCGTTCGCCGGCGTCGGCGGCCAGCTGCAGGGCCGCGCCGAGCGCGGTGCCCGAGTCGCCGGCCGCGGGCTGCACCCAGATCCGGTCGAACGGGCCTTCGGCGTGCAGGCGGGTGTTGGCGACGCAGTTGAGCGCGATCCCGCCCGCCAGCGCCAAGTCGCGCTGCCCGGTGCGCTCGTGCAGCCAGTCCGCCAGCTCCAGCAGGACGTCCTCGAGGACCTTTTGGACGCTCGCGGCGAGGTCGGCGTGCCGGGGACCCGGTTCTTGGCCGGCCTCGCGGCGCGGGGCCAGCGCCGCCAGGTCCACGCCGTGGGCGTGGAACCCGCCGTCGCCGGTGACGTGGACGTGCTCGCGCAGCGCGTCGGCGAACTGGGGCTTGCCGTAGGAAGCCAGGGCCATGACCTTGTACTCGTCACTGGACCGGGCGAAGCCGAGGTGCTCGGTGAGGTCTTCGTAGAGCAGGCCGAGCGAGTGCGGGAGCCGTTGCGCCGCAAGCTCTTTGAACCGCCCGTCGCGGTACTCGCCGGCCAGGTGGGAGGTGCTTTCGCCGCGGCCGTCGGCGACGAGCACGGCGCAGTCGCCAAACGGCGCGGCGAGCGCGGCCGAGGCGGCGTGCGCCACGTGGTGCCGGACGAACCGGACGATCCCGGGGTCGAGCCCGGGCAACGCGGACTTCAGGAACAGCGGCGCCCGCCGGGCGAACTCCGTCCGCAGTTCCTCGCCGCTCGGGTCGTGCCCGGGCAGGCCCGGTTCGACCAGGGCGGGGTCGTAGGAGTAGCCGACCGCGTCGAGGTCCTTCGCGGACAGTCCCGCACGGGCGAGGCACCAGGCCGCGGCTTCGGCGGGCTGCTCCCAGGTGGAGAAGGGGACCGCCTGCTTGCCGTGCTTGCGGCGGCTGAAGCGTTCTTCTTCGGCCGCGGCGACGATCTCGCCGTCCACCACCAGTGCGGCGGCCGGGTCGTGGAAGACGGCGTTGATCCCGAGGATGCGCATCGACCTGCCTCTGGCATTCCGGTGCGGACTTTCCCGTCCGCGTTCGCCTATAGCGCTACCCGGCGAAGTCACCCATAAACGATCGCGGGCAAAAGCCCTGGGCGTCGCTACTCAGCGCAGCGGTGCCCGCCGGAACCACGCCGTCGTGCGGCGCAGACCGTCGTCCGCGTCGACCTTCGGTTCCCAGCCGAGGACGTCCCGCGCGAGCGAGATGTCGGGGCACCGGCGCTGCGGGTCGTCGACGACCGCGTCGACCTCCTCGACGGGGGAGCCGGACCCGGTGATCTCCTTGATCCGCTCGGCGACCTGGCGCACGGTCAGCTCGTGCGGGTTGCCGAGGTTGACCGGCCCGGGGTGCCCGGAGCGCGCGAGCTCCAGCAGGCCGCGGACGGTGTCCTCGACGTAGCAGATGGACCGGGTCTGCTCGCCCGTCCCGGTGACCGTGATCGGTTCGCCCGCGAGCGCCTGGCCGATGAACGCCGGGATCATCCGGCCGTCGTGGGCGCGCATGCCGGGGCCGTAGGTGTTGAAGATCCGCGCGATGCCGGTGTCGACGCCGTGCACCCGGCGGTAGGCGGCGGTCAGCGCTTCGGCGTACCGCTTGGCTTCGTCGTAGACGCTGCGCGGCCCGATCGGGTTGACGTTGCCCCAGTACCGCTCGCGCTGCGGGTGTTCGAGGGGATCGCCGTAGACCTCGCTGGTGGAGGCGAGCACGAACCGGGCTTCGTCGCGGCGGGCCAGTTCGAGGGCGTTCTCGGTGCCGTGCGAACCCGCGCGCAGCGTCTCGATCGGCAGGGCCAGGTAGTCGCGCGGCGACGCGGCCGAAGCCAGGTGGAAGACGACGTCCGCCCGGCCGGGCAGCGGCATCGGGTGGGTGACGTCGTGGCGCAGGAACCGGAACCGCTCGTGGCGGCGCAGCCCGGTCAGGGTGTCCGCCGAGGACGTCGCGAGGTTGTCCACGGCGAGCACTTCGAGGCCCTCGGCGAGCAGCAGCTCGCACAGGTGCGCGCCGACGAAGCCGGCACCCCCGGTCACCACCGCGCGCTCGAACCGCCTGGTCACTCCCGGATTCGTCATGCCGGGGCGGCTACCCGGCGGCGAGGGCGGCAAACCCGTGTAAGGCCACCCCGAGCGGGTACGCCGGGGACCATGCGAGTTCTGCTCACCGGATGGGCCAGTTTCCTGCACGGCGAAGCGACCGCGGGGGACGTCTTGAGCCTGCGCGCGGCCGGCACCGCGCTGGCGGAGGCGGGCATCGACTACGACGTCGCGTGGAGCCCCGGCTTCCGCCCCGGGGCCCGGCACCTGCCGGACGCGCCGCCGTCGGACTACACGCACGTCGTGTTCGCCTGCGGCCCGGTGCACGGGCCGCAGGTGCGCTCGCTGCACGAGCGGTACGCGAACTGCCGCCGGATCGCCGTCGGCGTGTCCGTGCCCGACCCGGACGACCCGGCGGTGACCGGGTTCGACCGGGTCCTCCCGCGCGACGACGGCGAAACCGCGGACCTCTCGCTGGCCGCGTCCGTCGCCAAGACCCCGGTGCTCGGCGTGGTCCTCGCGCCGCACCAGCCGGAGTACGGGAGCGCGGGCCGCCACGACGAGGTCCACGCGGCGCTGACCGGCTGGCTCGCCGGCCTCGACTGCGCCCGCGTGCCCCTGGACACCCGCCTGGCGCACGACGACTGGGAGCGGTGCGCCACCCCGGACCAGTTCGTCTCGGCGTTGTCCACCATGGACGCGGTGGTGTCCACGCGGCTGCACGGGCTGGTGCTCGGGCTGAAGGCGGGGGTGCCGGTGGTCGCCGTCGACCCGGTGGCCGGCGGCGGGAAGGTGAGCGCGCAGGCCGCGGCGCTGGACTGGCCGGTGGTCGCGGCCGAGGACGCCGGCGACACCGATCTGCTCGACGCCCGGCTGGCGTGGTGCCTGTCGGGCCGGGCTTCGGTCGAGCCCCCCGTCCCGTCGCTGACGGGCTTCGTCGACGCGCTGGTGGGGCAGCGGTGAGCGCGCGCACGACCGTCGTCATCGCCACCCGCGACCGTGCCGCCGAACTGGCCCGCACCCTGGACCGCCTGTCCGCACTGGACCCGGCGCCGCCGGTCGTCGTGCTGGACAACGCGTCCGCGGACGACACGGCCGAGGTCGCCGGGCGGTACCCGGACGTGCGGGTGATCCGGCTGCCGCGCAACCTCGGAGCCGCCGCCCGCACGCTCGGCGTCCTCGTGGCCGAAACACCCTACGTGGCCTTCAGCGACGACGATTCGTGGTGGGCACCGGACGCGTTGTCCGAAGCGGAACGGATCTTCGACGAGCACCCGCGGACCGGCCTGCTGGCCGCCCGCACCCTGGTCGGCCCGGAAGACCGGGACGACCCGGTGACACCGGAGATGGAACGCAGCCCGCTGGGGCACCCCGAGGGCGCGCCCGGGCCGCTGGTCCTCGGGTTCCTCGCCTGCTCGGCGATCGTGCGGCGCACGGCGTACCTGCAGGCCGGCGGCTTCAGCCCGCTGCTGCACTTCGGTGCGGAAGAGCAGCTGCTGGCCTACGACCTGGCCGCGCACGGCTGGGAAGTCTGCTACGTCGGGCGCCTGCGCGCCCACCACCACCCGTCGCGGTCGCGGCCGCCGTCGTCGTGGCGCCGCCGCGCCGAACTGCGCAACCGGCTGCTCATCGCCGTGCTGCGCCGCCCGCCGCGCGTCTGCCGCCGGGAGGTCGCGCGGACGCTGGTCACGGCACCCCGCGCCGTGCTCGGCGCGGTGGCCCGGCTGCCGCGGGCGCTGAGCTACCGGCGCGTGCTGCCCGCCCACGTCGAACACCAGGCCCGGACCTTGGAAAGGACTGCCGAATGGCGCGGATCTCGGTCGTGATCATCACGTGCAACCGGTGCTCGCAGCTGCGGGAAACCCTGGCGCACATGACTTCCCTGCCGGACGGCGCGCCGATCTTCGTCGCGGACAACGGGTCCGCGGACGGCACGGCCGACATGGTCGCCCGCGAGTTCCCCGGTGTCCGGCTGTTCCGGCTGGCGGAGAACCTCGGCGCGGTGGCCAGGAACGTCGCCGTCGAAGAGGTCACGACGCCGTACGTCGCGTTCTGCGACGACGACACCACCTGGCAGCCGGGCGCGCTCACCCGCGCGGCGGACCTCCTGGACGCCCACCCGGGCCTCGGCTCGGTGACCGGGCGGTGCCTGGTCGAGCCGGGCCTGGCCGAGGACCCGATCACACCGGAGCTGCGCGAGTCGCCGGTGCCCGGCCCGGACTGGCTGCCCGGCCCGGCGCTGCTCGGCGTCATGGCCGGGCTGACGGCGGTCCGCGTCAGCGCGTTCCGCGAGGTCGGCGGCTTCTCGCCGCGGATGTGGCTCGGCGGCGAGGAGGAGCTGTTCGCGCTGGACCTCGCCGCGCGCGGCTGGTGGATGTGCTGGGCGGAGGACGTCGTGATCCACCACGCGCCGTCGAAGCTGCGCGACCCGAGGCACCGCCGCCGGCTCGGCATCCGCAACACGCTGTGGACGCTCTTGCTCCGCCGTCCCTGGCCCGCCGTCTTCCGCCGCGGCCGGGACGTCCTGCGCACGGCACCTCGCGACCGCGCTACGGCGGCGGCGCTCCTGGACGTGCTCCGCGGCCTGCCGTGGGTGCTCGCGCAACGGCAGGTGGTCCCGGCCCACGTCGAGCACGGCCTGCGCCTGCTGGAAGCGCCCCAACGCGCCTCGAAGGCCCGCCGCTACGTGGGCTGAACGCCGTGAGTGCCCCATCGAGGGCCTTCAGTTCTCTCGATGGGGCACTCACGGCTTGGGGTCAGCGGGCCCCGGCGGTGACGGCGGTTTGGGGGACGAGCTTGTGGTAGGCCCGCAGCGTGTCGGCGGCGACGCGGTCCCACGAATAACGGGCCACCGCGCGGTCGTGGCCCGCGGTCCCGTACGCGTGGCACAGCGCCGGGTCGTCGAGCAGCCGGCGGACGCGGGACGCGAGCTCCTTCGGCGAGTGCGGGCGGACCAGCAACCCCGTGACGCCGTCGACCACGGTGTCGGTCAGCCCGCCGACCGCGGTCGCCACCACCGGGATGCCGCACGCCATCGCTTCCAGCGGGACGATCCCGAACGGCTCGTACCACGGCGCGCAGACGACGGCGTCGGCCGAGCGCAGCAGCGCGGGCATGTTCTCCCGGGACACCTGCCCCGCCCAGCGGACGCGCTCGCCGACACCGAGCCGGTCCGCGAGCTCGCGCAGCCGCCGTGCCTCCGGGTCCTGGGACAGCCGGCCGCGCTCGGGGCCGCCGGCGATGACGAGCTCGGTGTCCGGCAGCTGCGCGAGCGCGGTGATCGCCGTGTCGAACCCCTTGCGCGGAACCAGCCGCCCGACGGTGACCAGCCGGTGCTGCGCGCGGCGGCGCGCGATCGGGCCGTCCACGGTGAACCGGTCGAGGTCGACGCCGCAGGGGACGATCGAGATCCGGGCCCGCGGCACGCCGATCCGGGACAGCTCGAACACCTCGTCCGAGCAGGTCGCGACCACGCGCCCGGCCTGGCGGCCGATGATCCGCTCCAGCCGGATCCGGTCCGCGGGGCTGGTGTCCCGGTCGCCCTGGTAGCGCTTCTTGACCACGCCCAGCGCGTGGAACGTCTGCGCGACCGGGGTGCCGGTCGCGCTCGCCGCGAGCGCGGTGGCGACGCCCGACATCCAGAAGTGCGCGTGCGCCAGGTCCGGCCGGTCGGCCGACCACCGGTCACGCAGGAAACTGCCGAATTCGCCCATGTAGGGCAGCAGCCGGTCCTTCGGCTCCTTGCGCGGCGGCCCGGCGGGCACGTGCACGACCCGGAAGCCCTGCGCGGTCCCGACCTCGGGCGGCTCGTCGAGGCTCTCCCGGCGCGTGTAGACGGTGACGTCGTGGCCGGCGCGGGTCAGCGCGGCCGAGAGCTCCGCCACGTGCACGTTCTGGCCACCGGCGTCGGCTTCCCCCAGCGCGGCCAGGGGATTGGCGTGTTCGGACACCATCGCGATCTTCATCGGTGCGGCGTTCCCTTCGGGGTTCAGCGGGCCGTCTCGGCGAGGAGGTGGTCCCAAGTGGTGAGGAAGGCGCCGAGCCCGTGGTGCTTCAGCGCGTGCTCGCGAGCGTTCTTGCCGGCCAGTGCGGCGAAGTCGGGTTCGTGCAGCAGCTCGCGGAAACCCCGGGCCAGCACCGAGACGTCGGTGGAGAGCACCCCCGCGTCGGCGGGCACCGCGGCCGGTGCCTCCGTGGCGGCGAAGACGACGACCGGCATCGCCAGGTGCATCGCCTCCAGAAGGGACAGTCCCAGCGACGTCCAGCGGGCGGTGTGCAGGAAGACGCGGCGGCGCGCGATCTCGTCGTGCAGCGCGGGGGCCGGGACGTCGCCCCGCCCGTGCAGGGGCGGGGCGAGCTCCTCGGTGCCCATGCCGAACACGTCGACCGGGCCGGCCTCGGCGAGCGTGCCGAGCAGGTCCGCGCCCGTGACGCGACGGCGGCGCACCGGCTCGTTGATCATCGACACGCCCGCGGCGAGTTCGCCGGTGTAGCGCGCGCCGGGGTCGGGGATGCCGTGCGGCACGACGGTGACCGGCGCGCGGCCGCAGTCCCACATCGCCGCGTTGAAGTGGGTCACGTGCGCGACCGTGATGTCCGAGCGCCCGGCCAGGGGGTGCTCGCTGGACGCGGCGTACGGCCGGGGCGCGTTGTGTTCCACGTAGACGGACGGCACGCCCAGCCGGGCGGCGAAGTCCAGCTCCTCCGGGCGCTGCAGCACGACGACGTCGGGCTCGGCCCCGGCCAGCCGGTCCAGCGGGACCTCGGTCACCGACGGCCAGTCCCGGCCCGCCTTGCCCAAGCCCCACGGCGTACCGCCGGGGGCCACCGGCAGGAGGTACTCGTGGCGGCCGCGGACGAAAGCGTCGGTCCACGAGCCGTGGACGTGCCAGAGCAGTACCCTCAGGCGCCGGGAGCCGGGATCGGTCATGTCCTCCTGGTTTCCCGGACACGACCGGTTAAACGTCAGGCCACCGCGGTACCCGGCCGGACGCCGACGAAGGGATCTCCACCCATGCGGTTCACCCCACGGGGCACCCGGTTCTTCGACCTGCTCACCGAGGCCGCGAGAAATCTGGTGACCGGGAGTGCGTTGCTGCGGGACCTGGTGGCGGCCCGGCCCGAGGACCGCGAAGCGCTCGCCAAGCGCCTGCACGAGGTCGAGCACCAGGGTGACGAGCTGACGCACACGATCATGGTGGAGCTGAACAGCTCGTTCGTGACGCCGTTCGACCGCGAGGACATCCAGGCGCTCGCCGGCAAGCTCGACGACGTGCTCGACTTCCTGGACACCGCGGCCGACCTGGCGGTGCTGTACCGGGTGGACGCGTTCCCGCCGGGCACGGACGTGCTGGTCCGCGTGCTGTGCCGGTGCGCGGAGCTGACCGCGTCGTCGATGCCGGGGCTGGCGAAGGTCGGCGACCTCGAGCCGTACTGGATCGAGGTCAACGAGCTCGAGAACGAGGCCGACCGCATCTACCGGCGGATCCTGGCCCACCTGTTCGAGCCGGGCGGGGACGCCCTCGAGGTGCTGAAGACCAAGGAGGTCGTCGAGCAGTTCGAGCTGGCCGCCGACGCCTTCGAGCACGTGGCCGACGTGGTGCAGACCATCGCGGTCAAGGAGTCCTGAGTGACGGGGACCGCCGCCCTGGTCACGGTGATCGTGCTGACGCTCGTCTTCGACTACACCAACGGCTTCCACGACGCCGCGAACGCGATCGCCAGCGCGGTGTCGACCCGGGCGCTGACCCTGCGGGCCGCGCTGGTGCTGGCGGCGGTGATGAACCTGGCCGGCGCGCTGCTGTCGACCGGGATCGCCGCGACGGTCGCCAAGGGCATCATCGACGTCCCGGCCGGCCCGGACGCGCTCACCGTGGTCTTCGCCGCGCTGCTCGGCGCGATCACCTGGAACCTGGTCACCTGGTACTTCGGCCTCCCGTCGTCGTCCTCGCACTCGCTGATCGGCGGCATGGTCGGCGCGGCGCTGGCGGCGGCGAGCACCGTGCACTGGGCGGGGATCGCGGAGAAGGTGCTGATCCCGATGGTGGCTTCGCCGCTGCTCGGGCTGATCCTGGGGTACGCGGCGATGGTCGCGGCGCTGTGGCTGCTGCGCCGGGCGAACCCGCACCGCAGCGGCCGGGTGTTCCGCCGCTTCCAGATCGTCTCGGCCTCGGCGCTCGCACTCGGCCACGGCCTGCAGGACGCCCAGAAGGGCATGGGCGTGATCGTGCTGGCCCTGGTGGCGGCCGGGCAGCAGACGACGTTCGCGGTCCCGCTGTGGGTGACCCTGGTGTGTGCCGCGGCCTTGTCGCTGGGCACCTATTCGGGTGGCCTGCGGATCATGCGGACGCTGGGCCGCCGGGTCTTCCCGCTGGACCCGCCGCACGGCTTCGTGGCGGAGTCGGTGGCGTCGTCGGTGCTGTACGTGACGGCGTTCGCGGTGAAGGCCCCGATCTCGACGACGCACGTGATCACGGCGGCCATCATGGGGGTCGGCGCGACCCGGCGGCTCTCGGCGGTGCGGTGGGGGATCGCGCGGGACATCGTCCTGGGCTGGGTCCTGACGTTCCCGGCCGCAGCGGCGGTGGCGGCCGCGGTGTACCTGGTGGCGGACGCGCTCACCTGAGCGGGCGTTTGCCCGCTCCGCGTGCGGGAAACCGGGGACCGACACCCGCACGCGGAAAGGGAGAGCCATGAAGGCAGTGACCTGGCACGGCAAACGCGACGTCCGCGTCGAAGAGGTGCCGGACCCGAAGATCGAGGAGTCGACCGACGCCGTCATCCGGGTGACGTCGACCGGCATCTGCGGTTCCGACCTGCACCTCTACGAAGTCCTGGGCGCGTTCATGACCGAAGGCGACATCCTCGGCCACGAGCCCATGGGCGTCGTCGAGGAGGTCGGGGCCGACGTCAAGCACATCAAGCCCGGCGACCGCGTGGTGATCCCGTTCAACATCTCCTGCGGGCACTGCTGGATGTGCGACCGCGGCCTGCAGTCGCAGTGCGAAACCACGCAGGTCACGGAGCAGGGCAAGGGCGCCGCGCTGCTCGGCTACACCCGGCTCTACGGCCAGGTCCCCGGTGGCCAGGCCGAGTACCTGCGCGTGCCGCAGGCCCAGTACGGCCCGATCAAGGTGCCGGACGGCCCGCCGGACGAGCGGTTCGTCTACCTCTCCGACGTCGTCCCGACCGCCTGGCAGGCCGTCGAGTACGCGAACGTCCCCGCCGACGGGACCGTGGTCGTCTTCGGGCTCGGGCCGATCGGGCAGATGTGCGCCCGGATCGCCCGGCACCGCGGGGCGGCCCAGGTGATCGGCGTCGACCTCGTGCCCGAGCGGCTCGCGCGTGCTCGCGAACACGGGGCCACCGCGCTCGACACCCGTGACCACAAGGACATCGGCGACAGCATCCGCCAGCTGACGAACGGCCGCGGTGCCGACTCCGTGATCGACGCCGTCGGCATGGAAGCGCACGGCGCCCCGGTCGGGAAGCTCGCGCACAACCTGGTCAACCTGCTCCCGCAGGCGATCGGCGCCAAGGTCACCGAGAAGGCCGGCATCGACCGGCTGAGCGTGCTCTACGCCGCCATCGACAGCGTCCGGCGCGGCGGCACGATTTCGCTGTCGGGCGTCTACGGCGGGATGGTCGACCCGATGCCGATGATGGAGCTGTTCGACAAGCAGGTGCAGCTGCGGATGGGGCAGGCCAACGTCCGGCACTGGCTCGACGACATCATGCCGGTGCTCACCGGCGACGGCGACCCGCTCGGCGTCGAAGGCTTCGCCACCCACAAGCTGCCGCTGGCCGAAGCCCCGCGCGCGTACGACATCTTCCAGAAGAAGCTCGACGGCGCCCAGAAGATCCTGTTGCAGCCCAACGCGTAACCCCGGGAGGGAATCGACCTTTGCGAGCCGTCACCTCGCTGCCGCACGAAATCACCGTCGAGGACCACGTCCGGATCCCCGCGTCCGACGGGACCGTCCTGTCCGCCCGCATCTGGCGGCCGGTCTCGTCGGACGCCGAACCGGTGCCGGCGATCCTCGAGTACATCCCCTACCGCAAGCGGGACCTCACCGCGCCGCGGGATTCGATCCACCACCCCTACCTCGCCGGGCACGGGTACGCCTGCGTGCGGGTGGACATCCGCGGCACCGGCGAGTCCGAGGGGATCCTGGCCGACGAGTACCTCGAACGCGAGCAGCTCGACGCCGAGGACGTCCTGGCGTGGATCGCCGCGCAGCCGTGGTGCACCGGCGACACGGGGATGATGGGGATCTCCTGGGGCGCGTTCGC
This sequence comes from Amycolatopsis sp. NPDC049159, assembly GCF_040648295.1. Taxonomy (NCBI): domain Bacteria; kingdom Bacillati; phylum Actinomycetota; class Actinomycetes; order Pseudonocardiales; family Pseudonocardiaceae; genus Amycolatopsis; species Amycolatopsis sp. NPDC049159. The sequence goes on along the minus strand of NZ_JBEZDL010000036.1, from coordinate 53,394 downwards.
CGCGCTCCAGGTCGCCGCGCGGAAGCCGCCGAGCCTGCGCGCCATCGTGATCTCGTCGTTCACCGACGACCGGTTCGCCGACGACATGCACTACATGGGCGGCTGCCTGCTTTCGGACAACGTCGCCGAGTCCGGCACGATGTTCGCCTACGCCACGCTGCCGCCCGATCCGGCCGTCGTCGGTGACCGGTGGCGCGAAATGTGGTTGGAGCGCCTGGAAAACTGCAGCCTGTGGATCGAGAACTGGCTCGGCCACCAGCGCCGCGACGACTACTGGCGGCACGCCTCGGTGTCGGAGAACTACACCGACGTCCAGGTGCCGGTGCTGGCCTCGAGCGGCTGGGCCGACGGCTATTCCAACGCCGTCATCCGGCTGCTGGCGCACCTCGACGTGCCGCGGCGGGGGCTGATCGGGCCGTGGTCGCACAAGTACCCGCACCTCGGCGAGCCAGGGCCGGCGATCGGGTACCTCCAGGAAGTCGTGAAGTGGTGGGACCACTGGCTCCGCGGCGAGGAGAACGATGCCATGGACGGGCCGATGCTGCGGACGTGGCTGCAGGAGAGCGTCCCGCCCTCGACGTCCTACGAGGACCGGCCCGGCCGCTGGGTCGGCGAGGCCACCTGGCCGTCGCCGCACGTCCAGCTCCAGCGGCTGCCGCTCGCCCCGCACCGCCTCGCGCGGCCGGGGGCGACCGTCGAGGACGAACCCCTGACGGTGTCTTCGCCGCTGTCGGTCGGGCAGTTCTCCGGGAAGTGGGCGTCCTACAGCGCCCCGCCGGACCTGCCCTACGACCAGCGCGAAGAGGACGGCGGGTCGCTCGTCTTCGACACCGACGTGCTCACCGAGCGGTGCGAAATCCTCGGCTCGCCGGTCGTGCGGCTGGAGGTGTCGGCCGATCAGCCGGTCGCGATGGTCGCGGCGCGGCTCTCCGACGTCGCACCGGACGGGCGCGCCACCCGCGTCACCTACGGGCTGCTCAACCTGACCCACCGCGACGGCCACGACGAGCCGGCGCCGCTGGAGCCGGGGGAGCGGTGCGCGGTCGAGATCGAGCTGAACGCCGTCGCGCAGGCTTTCCCGGCCGGGCACCGGATCCGGCTCTCACTGTCCACTTCGTACTGGCCGCTGGCGTGGCCGCCGCCGACGCCCGTGCTGCTGTCCGTCCACACCGGACACAGCGCGCTGGAGCTGCCGGTCCGGCCGGTCGCCGAGCCGGACGAGCTGCCCGCCCGGCCGTTCGGGCCGCCGGAGGGCGCGCCGCCGATGCCGGTGACCGCGCTGACGCCGGGGGAGCAGCGCTGGACCGTCTCGCGCGACCTGGTGGACTACCACTCCGCGCTCGACATCGTGAAGGACGCCGGGACCGTCCGCTTCGACGACCTCGACCTGGAAGTCACCCGGGACGTCCGGGAGCGCTACACGTGGGTCGCCGACGACTTCTGCTCGCCGGTGGCGGAGACCGCGTGGGACGTGACCTTCGCCCGCGGCGAGTGGGTGGCGCGCAGCGAGACGCACACCCGCGTGTCCTGCACGGACACCGAATTCGTCATCGATGCGCGGCTCGACGGCTACGAAGGGGCCCGCCGGGTCGTCTCGCGCAACTGGCACCGGCGGATCCCCCGCGACCTGGTCTGAGTTTCGCGGGGGCCACACGGGGTACGCCACCTGCGTGCGGATCGTGATCACCGGAGCCACCGGGAACGTCGGAACGGCCTTGCTGGCCGCCCTCGAGCCCGGCCACGACGTGGCCGGGCTCGCGCGGCGCCTGCCCGACCCGGCGGCCGAGCCGTACCGCTCGGCGAGCTGGCACGCGCTCGACGTCGGCGGCCCCGGCGCCGAGGAAGAGCTGACCACGCTGTTCGAGGGCGCGGACGCCGTCGTGCACCTGGCGTGGGCCATCTCGCCGCGGCGCGGCGAACCGCCGATGTCGCGCACCAACGACGACGGCACCCGGCACGTGCTCGCCGCGGTGGCGGCCGCCGGGGTGCCGCACCTGGTCGTCGCGTCCTCGGTGGCTGCCTACGGGCCCGCGCCGCGCTGGGAGAAGGTCGGCGAGGACCACCCGTGCACGGGGATCGCCCGCAGTGCCTACAGCCGCGGCAAGGCCGCGCTCGAGTCGCGGCTGGACCGGTTCGAGGCGCAGCACCCGGAGGTCGGCGTGGCCCGGCTCCGGCCGTGCGCGATCCTGCAGCGGCGCGCGGCCGGCGAGTTCGCCCGCTGGCTGCTCGACCCGGTGGTGCCCGCGCGGCTCGTCGGCGGACGGCGGCTGCCGGTTCCGCTTTGGCACGACCTGCGCGCCCAGGCCGTGCACACCGACGACGTCGCCGAGGCGATCCGGTTGATTCTCGGCCAGGGGTTCACCGGCCCGGTCAACCTGGCCGCGCCCGGGGTGCTCGACGCCGATGAGCTGGCCGCCGTCCTCGGTGGTCCCCGTCTCCCGGTGCCGAAACCACTCGCCAGCGCGGCCGTCCTCGCGGCCTGGGCCGGCGGCGTGCTCCCGGTGCACCCCGGCTGGCTGGAACTCGCCGACCGCGCCGCGCTCGCCGGCACCACGGTGGCGGAGACCGTCCTGGGCTGGCAACCTCGGTACGATGCCGCGTCCGCGATCGCCGAACTGGTCGCCGGGCTGCGCTCGGGGGCGGGGGCGGCGAGCCCGCCCCTGGCCCCGCCGCGCGGCTCCGGGGTACTGGCCCGGCTCCGCTCGCTCACCCGGGTCGGGCCGAGTCACCAGTCGCAAGCCTGAACTCCAGGAGGGCCAGTGAGTACGGAAGCCTTCGACGCGGTGGTGCTCGGCGCCGGGCACAACGGGCTGGTGGCGGCGAACGTCCTGGCCGACGCCGGCTGGTCGGTCCTGGTGCTGGAGGCGACCGACCACCCGGGCGGCTCGGTCCGCACCGCCGAGGTCACCGAGCCGGGCTTCCGCAACGACCTCTTCAGCGCGTTCTACCCGCTCTCGGCGGTGTCACCGGTGATCAAGGGCCTGCGGCTGGCCGAGCACGGCCTGCGCTGGCGGCACGCCCCCGACGTCCTGGCGCACGTGCTGCCCGACGACCGGTGCGTTGTGCTCTCGCGCGACCTCGACCGCACGGCCGCCTCGGTCGACGAGTTCGCCCCGGGCGACGGCGACGCGTGGCGCGGCCTGTTCGAGCAGTGGCGGGAGATCCGCGAGCCGCTGCTGAACGCGCTGTTCACGCCGTTCCCGCCGGTGCGCCCGGCGCTGAAGCTGCTGCGCCGCACCGGGACCGGGGACGCGCTGCGCCTGGCGCGCATGCTGACGCTGCCGGCCCGCCGGTTCGGCGACGAGCTGTTCACCGGGGAGGGCGCGAAGCTGCTCGTGGCGGGGAACTCCGCGCACAGCGACCTTTCCGTCGACAACGCGGGCAGCGCGGTGTTCGGCTGGCTGCTCGCGATGATCGGGCAGGACGAGGGCTACCCGGTCCCCGAAGGCGGGGCGGGCGAACTGGTCGCGGCGCTGGTCCGGCGGCTGGAGTCCCGTGGCGGTCAAGTCCACTGTGGACGTCCGGTGCGGGAGGTCCTCGTCGGTGACGGGCGCGCGCTGGGCGTGCGCGACGCCGCCGGCGACCCGGTCCGGGCGCGCAAGGCCGTGCTCGCCGACATACCGGCGCCGGTGCTGTACCGCGAGCTGGTGGGCGAGCGGTGGCTGCCCCCGCGGCTGGTCGAGGACCTCGGCAAGTTCGAATGGGACAGCGGGACGGTCAAAGTGGACTGGGCGCTGTCGGGCCCGATCCCGTGGACGAACGAAGCCGCGCGCGGCGCGGGCACGATCCACCTCGGCACAGACCTCGACGGGCTCGCGGCGTTCGGCGGCGAGCTGGCCCGCGGCCGGACCCCGCGCCGCCCGTTCCTGCTGCTGGGCCAGATGACCACGACCGACCCGACGCGCTCGCCGGCGGGCACCGAGTCGGCGTGGGCGTACACGCACGTGCCGCGCGGCACGATGGAGAACCGCTCGGCGCTGGAGCGGCGGGCGAAGCGGATCGAAGAGACGATCGAAGCCAACGCCCCGGGGTTCACCGGGCTGATCAAGGCGCGGTACCTGCAGGGTCCGGTCGAGCTGGCCGGGCGCAACCCGGGGCTGGTCGGCGGCGCGATCAACGCCGGCACGACGGCGATCCACCAGCAGCTGTTCTTCCGGCCGGTGCCGGGCACGGGCCGGGCGGACACCCCGGTGGACCGGCTGTTCCTGGCGGGCGCGTCGGCCCACCCGGGCGGCGCGGTCCACGGCGGCCCGGGCGCCAACGCGGCCCGCGCGGCGCTGGCCCGCGCCGGCCGCCTCGGCGGCGGCTACGCGGCGGTGATCCGGGCCGCCCACCGAGCCATCTACAGCTGAACCCGCGCACTACGGGCGCGGGTGGCCGTCCCGCGCGCGGGCGTGCTTGCCGGTGGCCAGGTCCGCGAGGCGGGCCAGGGACTCGGTGTTGCGCGGCTTGACGACGAGCGCCTGCACCGCGGCCGGCAGCACCTTCCCGATACCGCGGACGATGTGCTCGGTCATCCGGACCAGCGTCGCTCCCTCGCCGTGCGGGACGAGCGTCAGCCCGACCGCCGCCGCGCCGAGCGGCCAGCCGTGCGCCTCCAGCGACAGCGACAGGCCCGGCTCGACCGCCCGCACCACCGTGACGTCCTGGATGTGCACCGGCCACGGGCCCACGCTGTGGTGGATCCGGGAGCCCACCGCGGGCCACCCGGGGTCGACGTCGCGGATGTGCGAGCTGCCGACCACCCAGCCGGCGTAGAGCCAGCCGTCGGCGAGGACGTCGAACACGGCATCGGGCGGTACGTCGATCACGCGGCTGACCTCGGTCACGGTTCCTCCTGGTCGTCGGGACGAAAGGGGAATACCCAGTGCCGGACGGGGTATGCCACCGCCGACCGAGCAGGAGGTGGCGATGGTGGCCAGGCGTGAGAGAGAACCCGAAGGACCGGGGGAGCTGTCCAAGCGCTCGTGGGGCGCGGTCCTCAAGCGCACGGTCAAGCAGTTCGGGCGCGACAACCTGACCGACTGGGCCGCCGCGCTGACCTACTACGGCGTGCTGTCGCTGTTCCCCGGCGTCATCGTGCTCACGGCGCTGCTCGGCCTGCTCGGCCCGGACAAGATCCAGGCCGTGATCGACAACGTCGGCCAGGTCGTCCCGGGCCAGGGCAAGGACGTCCTGATCGGCGCGATCAAGGAGCTGGCGGGCTCGCGCGGCCTGGCCGGGCCGCTGGCGATCATCGGCCTGCTCGGCGCGCTGTGGTCGGCGTCCGGGTACGTGGGCGCGTTCATGCGGGCGTCGAACGCGATCTACGGCATGCCGGAAGGCCGGCCGGTGTGGAAGGTCGTCCCGATCCGGGTGCTGCTGACGATCGGGATCGTCGTGCTGCTGGCGCTGTGCGCGCTGGGCGTGGTGGCCACCGGGTCGGTGGCGCGCCGGCTGGGCGACCTGATCGGGCTCGGCTCGACCGGGGTGCTGGTGTGGGAGATCGCGAAGTGGCCGGTGATCGCGCTGCTGGTCAGCGTGGCGTTCGCGCTGCTGTACTGGGTGGGCCCGAACGTGCGGCAGCCGGGCTTCAAGTGGCTGACCCCGGGCGGCCTGCTGGCGGTGCTGCTGTGGGTGCTGGCGTCGGCCGGGTTCGCGCTGTACGTCGCCAACTTCGGTTCGTACAACAAGACTTACGGTTCGCTGGCGGGCGTGATCGTGTTCCTTGTATGGTTGTGGATCTCGAACCTGGCCGTGCTGCTGGGCGCCGAGCTCGACGCCGAACTGGCCCGCGGCCGCAGCATCGAAGCGGGGCGCGAGGAAGACCAGGAGGAGCCCTTCCTGCCGCCGCGGGACACCAAGGCGATGGACGAGGACGAAGCCGCGGACGTCGCGCGCGAAACGGAACGGAGCTGACCGGATGGCCGCCCGGATCACCGGACTGGTGCTCGACTGCCACGACCCCGACCGGCTGGCGGAGTTCTGGTGCGCGGTGCTCGGCTACGAGGTGATCGGGCACGAGCCGGACGGCCTCGAGCTGGGCCTGCCCGGTGCCGCACTGGGCGACGGACCCCCGACGCTGGTGCTGGCCCGCACGGACGACCCCCGCCGCGGCAAGCTGCCGCTGCACGTGGACGTGAACCCGGTGGGCGGCGACCAGGAAGCGGAGCTGGAGCGGCTGCTGGCGCTGGGCGCGCGCCCGGCGGACGTCGGGCAGGACGGCACGGAGTCGTGGGTGGTGCTGCAGGACCCGGAGGGCAACGAGTTCTGCTTGCTGCGCAAGGAGCTGGGTACGGCTTGAGCGGACGTCATGAACGAGTCGTTCATGACGTCCGGCGAGGTGAACGACTCGTTCATGACGTCGGCGGTCCGGGCGGAGCCGGTTCGACGCGGGGTGCACCCCGTCGTCGGCGAGGCAGGCGTTGCGGCCACCCTCGACCAAGTGCTCGATGAGGCTGCGTCCGCGGCGCTTCTGGCCGCCCGGTCAGCGGTCCTCGGCCGCGCAGCGGCGCCACTGCACGTGGTCGCCCGCGCGGTCCGCGTGCCACACCGCCGCACCCGAGTCGGATTCCCAGGTCGGCACCAGCCGCCCGGTCACGACGTGTCCTCGGGCCACCCGGCCGAACAGCTCCACGCCGTCCGCCCGGCGGGCCGCCGGGATCCACGCCGGGAAGCGGGTGCCGGGGAGCTTTCGTTCGATCCACTCCCGCGCCGAACCCTCGCTGCCGTGCTCGGATTCGACGATGCTCGACACCGGGCCGTCGCCGCCGACGGCGAGGCCGATCGAGGCGCGCCAGCGCACAGGTGAGGAGTCGGAAGTCATCGTCCTCAGGGTCCCGGACGGGCGTGTCCGCGGGCCAGTACACGTTCGGATGGATTGCCGTTCACTCACCGTGCCTCCTGGCGCTCACCGGACGTCCGCACCCTGATCGTTTTCCCCGTAAGAGTGACTTCCAATCTCACGATGCTTTGAGCAGCCGCGCGCACGCCTTCTCCAGCACCGCGCGCGCGTCGTCACCCTCCAGCCGGGCCGCCCGCTTCAACGCCGGTGCGATGGTGCGCTCGTCGCGGTACGCCGCCACCAGCCGGGGGTCCACATAGGACGCCCGGCAGACCGCGGGCGTGTTGCCGAGAGCCCGGGAGACCTCCCGCATCACCCCGGCCTCCGCGCGTTTGCGGGCGGTCTCGGACGTCGGCGGGTCGGCCGCGGCGAACGCGGCCGCCGCCAGGACCGTCGCCGTCCACGTGCGCAGGTCCTTGGCCGAGCAGTCGTGGCCGGCCAGCTCCTTGAACCGCTCGTTGATGTCGGCCGCGTGCACCTCGTGCCAGGTGCCGCCCTCGCGGTAGGCGAGCAGCCGGTCGCTCCCGGACCGGCTGCGGAGAAGCGACTTCACCACCGAGGCCAGCGCCGCGTCGCGGATCGCCACCTCGCGGTCGAGACCGCCCTTGGCGACGTAGCAGAAGCGGCATTCGTCGCCGCGGACGGCCGCGTGCGCCCGCAGCAGCGTCGCGACGCCGTGGGTGCCGTTCTCCTCCGCGTACTCCTCGCCGCCGGTGCGGAAGATCCCCCGGTCGAGCATGCGCAGCGCCGCCGCCAGGACCCGCTTCCTGGTCAGGCCGCGCCCGGCCAGGTCGGCCTCCACCGACTCCCGCCACCCGGGCAGCCGCCGGGCCATCGCCAGGACGCGGTCGTGCTTCTCCTCGTCCCGGTCACGCCGCCACTGGTCGTGGTAGAGGTACTGGCGCCGCCCGGCGTCGTCGGTGCCGACCGCCTGGACGTGCCCGTTCGGGTGCGGGCAGATCCACACGTCCCGCCAGGCCGGCGGGATGACGAGGTCCTTGATCCGCGCCAGCAGCTCCCCGTCGGTGACCGGTGAACCGTCGGGGTGCGCGTAGGAGAACCCCCGGCCGCGGCGGATCCGCCGGATGCCGGGGCCGCGCAGATCGCTGCGCCGGAGTCGGGTACGTCCCATCGCCGCGAAGTACCCGCCCGGTGTACCGCGAAACCACGATTGCCGGCCAGCGGGGTGGGTACGCACCGCGAAAGCACCGGAAGGAGCGGGGATGACCACCGCAACCAAGCCATGGGCCGTCGTCACCGGCGCGTCCGACGAGATCGGGCTCGAGCCGGCGAAGCAGTCGGCCCGGCACGATTCCGACCTTCTGCTCGCCGCCGAGGATGCCGAGTCGTCCGCGGCCGCCGACGAGGTCCGCGCCTGCGGCGCCCGGGTCGAGGCGGTCCGGACCGACCTCGCCGACGCGGCCGGGGTCGGAGAACTCGTCCGGCACGTGGCCGGCCGCCCGGTCGAGGCACCGGCCGTCAACGCGGGCGTCGGCCGCGGCCACGAGATCGCCGAAGCGGGGTTCGAAGCCCTGAGGGCAGGCGAGGGCAAGGTCGTGCCCGGTGCGGCGAAGAACAAGCTTCAGTCCGCGGCCTCCCGGGTGCTGCCGGACGAAGTCGAAGCCAAGCAGCAGGGCAAGATGATGCGGCCCGGATCGGCGGAGGGATGAGTGCCGTGAAAGACGCCGCGGTGGCGAAGGCGAAGCAGGTTCAGCGCGATTACGCCGGGGAGGCCGACCGGCCGCTGGCCGGCTACCTCGGCGCGATGGGTGTCTTCGGTGTCTTCGCCGGCACCCTGGCCGTGCTCGGCCGCGTCACCGGTGCGCGCCTGCCCCGCCGTTTCGGCGCCGGTGACACGGTCCTGCTGGGCACGGCGACGTTCAAGGCCAGCCGCATGCTCGCCAAGGCGGCGATCACCAGCCCGCTGCGCGCGCCGTTCACGAAGTACGAAGAGCCGGCGGGCGAAGACGAGCTGAACGAGTCCGTGCCGGCGAAGGGCCACGCCGGACACGCCGTGGGCGAGCTCGTCTCGTGCCCGTTCTGCCTGGACGTGTGGATCGGCACCGGCTTGGCCGCCGGCCTGGTCGTGGCGCCGCGGCCGACCCGGCTGGTGGCGACGGTGCTGACCGCCGTCGGCGTCGCCGATGCCCTGCACCTGCTGTACGACGCGGGCAAGAAGCTCGCCTCCGGTTAGCCGGGGTCCCGCTCAGTCGGGCCCGCGCCGCAGCGGACGGACCGCGGGGCCTTGCACGACTTCGCCGTCGACGCCGAAGCGGGAGCCGTGGCAGGGGCAGTCCCACGTCCGTTCCGCGTCGTTGAAGGAAACCAGGCAGCCGAGGTGGGTGCAGTGCGCGCCGACGGTGTGCAGCCGGCCGGCTTCGTCGCGGTGAGCGGCGATGAGCTCGCCGCCCACGCGCACGACTTCGGCCTCGCCGGGCCGGAGGTCGTCGAGCTTCTCCGACCGCCACAGCGCCGCCACGTGGTCGCCGACCAGGTACTTCGCCACCGTGAGGTTGTCCTGGGCGAGGCTGAGCGCCGAACGCGGGTCGAAGCGGTTGGGGTCGAACAGGTCCGCGGCCGGGTGCTCCTCGCCGAGGATCCGCGCGGCCAGCACGTGCCCGGCCGCCGTACCGCCGGTCATGCCCCACTGGCCGAACCCGGTGGCCACCCACAGGTTCTTCGTCCCCGGCAGGTAGCGCCCGACGTACGGCAGCAGGTCCACAGTGGACAGATCGTGCGCGGACCACCGGTGGGTCACGCGGTGCAGGCCGGCGTGCTCGTCCGCCCAGGCCGCCAGCCGCTGGTACCGGCGTTCGACGTGGACGTGCGCGCCCACGCGGTAGTGCTCGCCGCCCGCGATCACCATCGGCGTGCCCTGCTCGGTGTGGCCGCGCACGGAGTGGTGCGTGTCGGCGTCGAGGAACATGCCCGCCGGCGGGGCGTTCCCGGCCGCCGGGCCCGCGACGACGAGGTCGCGCACCGGTTCGAGCCGGGCGAAGTAGAGACCGCGGTCGAGCACGGGGTAGTGGGTGGCGACGACGACTTCGCCCGCCGCGACGTCGCCGCGCGAGGTCCGGACGGTCTGCCCGTGCACCGCGGTCGCGCGGGCGTTCTCGACGACGGTGCCGCCGGCCCGCTCGACCTCGGCGGCCAGCCCGAGCAGCCAGCGGCGCGGGTGGAAGTGCGCCTGCCCGGTGGTGCGGACGGCGCCGAGCGCGGGCACGTCGAGCGCGACGTCCTCGGTGAACGACGCCGGCAGCCCGGCCGCGTCGGCCGCGTCGGCTTCCCGCTTCAGCGAGTCCACGGTCTTCCCGCGCGTGGTGTAGACGTAGCTGTCGGCGCGGGTGAACCCGCAGTCGATCCCGAGTTCGGCCGACGTGGCGGCGATCCACTCGGTGGCCGCCGTCTGGGCCGCGGCGTAGGTCCGCGCGGCTCCGGCGCCGTGGCGGGACTTCAGGTCCGCGTACTTCGCGCCGTGCTGCGCGCTCACCTTCGCCGTGGTGTGGCCGGAAACCCCGGCGGCGACGCGGTGGGCTTCCAGCACGACGACCGAGCGGCCCGCCCGCGCGAGCAGCAGCGCCGTCGTGAGGCCGGCGATGCCCGCGCCGAGCACCGCCACGTCGGCGGATTCCGGCACCGGGACGCCGGTGCGGTCGGGGGCGGGCGCGGTCTCGACCCACAGCGAAAGCGGTTCGGGCAGGGCAGTCATGCGTGCGGGTGCCCGCTGGCGCGGCGGTCAAACCGGCCATCCGGCCCCGTTTCGGGGAATCGGGGCCGGGTAGCTCAAAAGGCATGGGTATCAACATCTTCGTGATCGGCCTGGACGAAGAGAACCAGCGGGTGCTGGAGCGCCTGCCGTGGGCGGGGAGCTACGAGTTCCACGGCCTGCTGACCCCCGAGGAACTGCAGCACGGGGACATCGACTTCGAAGCGCTGCTGAAGACCGCGCAACACGAACTGGACGCCTTCGACGGCGACGTCGGCGCCATCGTCAGCTACTGGGACTTCCCGGCGGCGACCCTCGTGCCGATCCTGTGCGCCCGGTACGACCTGCCCAGCGTGTCGCTGGAGGCGGTGCTCAAGTGCGAGCACAAGTACTGGAGCCGCCTGGAACAGCGGAAGGTGATCGACGAGCTGCCCGGCTTCGGCATCGTCGACCTCGACGGCGAACGCCCGTCGCCGCCGGCGGGTGTCGGGTTCCCGATGTGGCTCAAGCCGGTCAAGTCGTTCTCCTCGGAGCTGGCCTTCAAGGCGGAGAACGAAGCCGAATTCGCCGACGCGGTCGCCGAGATCCGGGACGGCGTCGGGCGGGTGGGGGAGCCGTTCGGCTACGTGCTCGACCAGGTGCAGCTGCCGCCGGAGATCGCCGATGTCGGCGGCGCGGCGTGCCTGGCCGAAGAGGCGCTGCACGGCGTCCAGGCGGCCGTCGAAGGGTACGTGTACCGCGGCGAGGTCACCGTCTACGGCGCCCTCGACTCGGTCAACTACCCGGACAGCTCGTCGTTCCTGCGCCACCAGTACCCGTCCCAGCTGGGCGAGGAGCCGGTGCGGCGGATGCGGGACGTCGCCGAGCGCGTGATGAGACAGCTCGGCTTCGACAACGGCACCTTCAGCATCGAATTCTTCTGCGACCCCGAGTCGGGCCAGGTGGCGCTGCTCGAGATCAACCCGCGGCACTCCCAGTCGCACGCCGAGCTGTTCGAGTTCGTCGACGGCGTCGCCAACCACGAGATCATGGTGCGGCTCGGCCTCGGCCAGGACCCGGGCCGCCGGGCCACCAAGGGCAGGTACCAGATCGCCGGCAAGTGGTACCTGCGCCGGTTCTCCGACGGCGTCGTGACGCGCGTGCCGACGCCGGCGGAGGTCGCGGCGGTCGAGGAGCGCATCGACGGCACGCAGATCACGATCGTGCCCGAGGCGGGGCAGCGGCTTTCGGACCTGCCGGAGCAGGACAGCTACAGCTTCGAACTGGCGCAGCTGTTCATCGCGGCGCACACCGAGCACGAGATGGCCGAGAAGTACCAGGCCTGCGTGGACGCGCTGCCGTTCGAGTTCGAGTAAGCGCGAAGAAGGGGACTTCCCGCACAGCGCGCGGGAAGTCCCCTTCGGTTCACGGGTCAGCCCGACTGGGGGTCGGTGTCGTCGTGCTCGTCACCGCCCGACGTTCCCTGCTCACCACGGAGGGTTTCGCGCTGCGCTTCCGGCGTGTCCCCGTGCGGGTCGTCGCCGCGGGGTCCGCCGGCGGGCTCGGTGGGGTGCTGCGTGCGGTTCTCGGACGTCATCGTGGGTCTCCTCTTTCGTGGTCCTTTGCGGACCGGATACCCCCGCGGGCCCGCCCCAACCGCCTGGGGCCGATCGGTTTGCGGCGATCTTCGCCGGGTAGCCGGGGGCGACGCGGTTGTCCGCCGGCGAGCGCGCCGGGCCCGCGGCGAGCGAAGGAGACCGAGATGACCACGTCGGCGGAACCCGTCCGCCCGGGCCCCTTGGCCGCCCGGACCGTCCTCACCGCGCCGCGATTGCTGCGCCTGCCCGGCGTCTACCGCCCGCAGGAGGACACCGCCCTGCTCGCGGCCGCGATCGCCGACCTGGCCATCACGCCCGGCGCACGGGCCCTCGACCTGTGCACCGGCACCGGCGCGCAGGCGATCGCACTGGCCCGTCGCGGCGCGAGAACCGTGCTGGCCGTGGACCTTTCGCGCCGCGCGCTGGCTTCGGCCCGGCTCAACGCGCTGGTCCGCCAAGCCGCGGTGCGCCCGTGCCGGGGAGACCTGGCGACGGCGCTGAGCCGGGGCCCGTTCGACGTCGTGGTCGCGAACCCGCCGTACGTCCCGGCTCCGGCCGCGACGGTCCGCGCCACCCGCGGCTGGGACGCCGGGCCGGACGGGCGCGCGGTCCTGGACCCGCTGTGCGCGGCGGCGGGCACGCTCCTGCGTCCCGGTGGCACGTTGCTCCTCGTCCAATCCGCACTGTCCGATGTGGACAAGTCGTGGGAAATGCTGGCCGCGCAGGGCTTGCGGACGTCGGTGGACCGGCGTGCGCGGATCCCGTTCGGGCCGGTCCTTTCCGGACGGACGGAGTTCCTCGAAGCGGCCGGCCTGATCGCACCCGGCCAGCGGACGGAGGAACTGGTGGTGCTGCGTGCCGTCCGCTGACCGCCCGCGCCGGGTGACGGTGGTCCCCGGCGGCCCGGTGCTGGTGGAGGGCCCGGTCGAGCTGACCACCCCGGACGGCGAAGCCGTGCGCTCCGACCGGTTCGTGGTGGCGGTGTGCGCGTGCCGCCGGAGCAAGCGGTTCCCGTTCTGCGACACCAGCCACCGCAAACGGGTGCGCGGCAAGGACTGAAGCCGGTCAGGCCAGCGGGACCAGCAGGGAAGACTTCCCCGCCCGCCAGGACTCCAGGACGTGCGCCCCGAACCGGCCCTCGAGGAACTCGGTGGCCTGGATGCCGAACACGACGTCGGCGGCCAGTTCGGGTTCCTGGGCGAGCAGGTCGCCGAGGACGTCGTGGCGCATCACCTGTTCGTGGACCGCGTCGGCTTCGATGTGCTCGGTGTAGAAGAAGCGGCACGCTTCCGGGGCGCCGAGGCGGCGCAGGGCCTGGTCCATCCGGTGCGCGGACGGCCCGGTGGTGATCTCGGCCGCGGCGAAGTGCCCGCACAGCGCGCCGCGCAACGAGCGGTGCAAGCCGAACAGCGACATCATGTTGACCACGGCCAGCATCGCGGCGGGGGCGTGGTCGATGAGCTCCAGGTAGCCGTCCGGGAGGCCGGCCGCGCGCAGCAGGTCCGTGTACAGCCGCGCGTGCATCAGTTCCGCGCGGCCGCCGCCGAACTCGTCGAACTCCACCGCCACCAGGGCGGCCTTGGCCCGGCCGCGCAGGCGCGGGATCACCCACGCGTGCGGGTCGGCTTCCTTGTGGTGGTAGACCGAACGGTGGACGAAGTACTCCTTCACCTGCGTCCAGTCACCGTGGTCGCGGAGGAAGTGCGAAACGCCTTCCGCGTCGACCGGCTCGACCAGCAGGGCGTCGAGTTCGGCGGCGACGTCCTCGCCTCCCGGCACGTTTTCGCGCAGGGCGGCGAGGAAGCGGGCCTCCAGCGCGCCGCGCAGGCGCAGCAGCTCGGGGTCCCACTCCCAGTCGGCCGACACCCCGGGCAGGCCCTGGTAGTGCAGTTCGTAGCACAGGTGCAGGGCCAGCTGGACGTCGTCGCCGAGCGGGTCGGCGGCCACGAGCGCGTCGAAGCCGAGGTCCGCGCGCGGCTGTTCGCGCAGCAGGGTCCCCAGCACCGACTCGGAGAGCGGGCCGCGGGCGGATGGCAGGGTGGCCGCCGCGGTGGTGGTGGTCGTCATGGCTCCCGGCTACCCCGTGCGCAGCGTTCCAAGCGCCGGCGGGACGGTCAGCGCGGTGAGCCACCCGACCGCGACCTCCGGACCGCCGCGTCCGGCCACCGCGCGTTGCCGCACGGACCCGGTGCCGTCGGCGCGCAGCACCGCGACGAGCGCTTGGACCTCGGCCAGGTCGCCGCTCTCGGCCAGGGGCTCCCGGACGTGCGCCAGCAGCTGCTCCACCAGCGCCCACGCGGGCCGGCGCGTCCGGCCGGCGACGTCGACGAGCTGCCCGGTGAGACCGTGGCGCGCCGCGGCCCACACCGCGGCCGCGGCCACCTGCGGCGACAGCGGTTCCGCTTCGCGCCCGCGGCCGAGGTCGGCCAGCGCGCGCTGCACCAGCGCGCGGCTCAGCAGGGCCTGCAGCACGGCGTGGTCGACGGTCAGCGCGGTGTCGGCGACCCGGAACTCCACGGTCGGGAACCGGCCGGACGGGCGGGCCAGCCAGAACGTCTGGTCCGGGTCGACGAGCGCCCCGCACTCGACGAGCGTGCCGACGGTCCGGCGGTACTCGGCGTGGTCACGCGCGTGCGGCGCGACGCCGAAGCCGGGGAAGCGGGACTGCAGGACCACCCGCCAGCTGTGGTAACCCGTGTCGCGCCCGTGGTCGAACGGCGAGTTGGCGGAGAGCGCGAGCAGCGTGGGCAGCCACCGGCCGACGTGGTTGACGACCGCGACCGCGGTGTCGGGATCGGGCACCCCGACGTGGACGTGGCACCCGCAGGCTTCGTAGTCGGCGACCACCGCACCGTAGGCTTCGTCGATGTCGGCGTAGCGGCCCTCGCTCGCGGGCGGCGGCGTGGCGGGGCCGGGCCCGATCGGGGTCCCGGTGGCCAGGAGCGCGCAGTCTTCGGCCGCGGCAGCCCCGGCCAGCACCCGCCGGGCGGCCGTCAGCTGGTACCGCAGCTCGTCCGCGGTGGTGCAGACGCCGGTGGCGGCCTCGATCTGGGTGAGCCGCAGCTCGCGGTGCACCCGGGCCCCGTCGGGCAGCGGGCCGTGGTGGCGGTGGCGGGCCAGCACCTGTTCCGCGCACGGCGACGCGTGTCCGGTGCGCGGGTTGACGAGCAGGAACTCTTCTTCGACGCCCATCGTGGGCGGGCCGTCGGCCATGGCGGGCTCCTTCCGGGCGACGCCTGGCCTGGATACCCGATCCGGGCGCGGAAACGCCTCCGGACCCGGGGTTTGTTTCGCCGCGAACCGGCAACGGGTAATCCAGGACAATGACCATTGACGAGCAGCACCGCGCGGCGGGAACCGAACTGCCGGCGCACCGGCTGCCATCGCCGCGCGCTCCCGCCGACGGACTCACCGGCCGCACCCGGTGGCGCACCCCCGACGCGATCGTCGTGGAGGTGGCGGGCGACATCGACCTCTGCACTGTGTCCCGCCTGGAAGCCACGCTCGACGAGCACCTCCGCGCGTGCCCCGGGGTGCTGCGCGTCGACCTGGGTGAGGTGCACTTCCTCGGCGCCGCCGGGCTTCGCGCGTTGGTGCGGACGGCGGAGCAAGCCGCCGAAGCCGGCGTGCACCTCGTCTTCGACCCCGGCCGCTCCCACGCGGCGATCCGCGCGCTCGAACTGCTCGACCGCCTGCAGGGTTAGCCACGACCGGTTCCGGCTCGACCTGGATGGGCGGCTGCGGGACCGGGTGTCGCCGACTTGGTGCAGCCGATTTGAGTGAGCGGCCGCGGGCCTGGCCGACCCGGTGCCGCCGATCTTGAGCTAGCGGCCGCCGACCCGGTCCGGCCGCGCCGAACCGGGTGAGCGGCTGCGGGAGCGGGTGTCGCCGACCTGGTGCAGCCAACCTGAGTGAGCGGCCGCCGACCCGGCACGGCCTCGCCGACCCAATTGAGTGACTGCGGGTCTGGGCCCCGCCAACCTGGTGCAGCCGACCTGAGTGAGCGGTCGCGGGGTCTGGCCGAGCCGGCCTGGTGTGGCCGATCTGAGTGAGCGGTCGCGGGGTCTGGCCGAGCCGCCCTGGTACAGCCGATCTGCATGAGCGGCCGCACGTCGGCGGCCGCCAACCTGGTGCAGCCGACCTGAGTGAGCGGCCGCCGACCCGGTCCGGCCGTGCCGGCCCGGGTGAGCGGCCGCGTGTCTAGCGGCCGCCCTCGGCCAGCAGGTCCACCACGTCTTCTCCGCGTTCCCGGTCCGCGAAGCGGCGCCGCTGCCGATCGGCGCCGCCGCCTTCCGCGACCAGGCGCGCGATGCCGTCCCGTGCGAAGTCGAGGTCGCCGGCCGCTTCCAGGGCCGGGGCCGTTCGCGCCACCAAGTCGTCGAGCACGCTCTTCGCCGGAGCCAGATCTCCGTTGTCCGGGTGCGGGCAGCAGCCGGTGACGCCCTCCCGCGACGCCCGCCAGAGCTGGGCGCGCAGCACCTCGTTCGGCAACGGCGCCGGGGGAACGCCGCCGGCCAGCGCGGTCGCGACCAGGCCGCGGGCCAGCACCGCCAGCAGCACCGCTTCTTCGGGCGTCGCGGCGACGTCGGCGATGCGGAATTCGAGTGTCGGCTGCTTCTCCGACAGCCGGACGTCCCAGTAGATCATCCCGCGGTCGAGGATCGAACCCGCGCGCAGCCACGCGTCCACGATGCTTTCGTACTCGTCGAGCGAGGCGAACCGCGGTGGCGGCCCGGCCGAGGGCCAGCGGCTCCACTGCTGGTAGCGCCAGCTGCTGTAGCCGGTGTCGTAGCCGTCGGCGATCGCCGAGTTCGCGGTGATGGTGAGCAGCGCCGGCAGCCACGGGCGCACCCCGTTCAGCACCTGGACGCCGGTTTCCTTGTCCGGGATGGCGACGTGCACGTGGCAGCCGCACGTGAGCGAAGTCCGCGCGGTGGCACCGAAGTGCTCGGCCATCCGCTCGTAGCGCGCGTTCGGCGTGATGGTCGGCAAGTCCGCTTCGGACAGTGGGGGCGCTCCGGCGGGCAGCAGCCGGACGCCGCGCCGTCGTGCGGCGCCGGAGAGGTCGGCGCGCAGGCCGCGCAGCTGGCGCAGGGCTTCGGCGTGAGTGCGGCAGACGCCGGTCGCGGCTTCGGCCTGCGACCGCGTCAATTCGTGCTGCAGGTCGCCTTGGTCGTCGGCGGTCGCTTCGGCGGCGTCGACGACGTCGTCGCCGGCCTGGGACAGCTGACCGCGGCGATCGACGACGAAGAACTCCTCTTCGACGCCGAACGTCAGCACCTCGCCGGTCGGTTCGTTCACCGGTGTTCTCCTGGGGGGTCGGGAGTTCCGGCGAGTACCCGTGGCGCCGATCGCGCAAACGGCGTTTTCCGGGCGGCACGGAGGGTATCCGGGTGGTCATGAACTCCAGCGCCGCTGTGCCGCCGTCGCTGCTGGCCGCCGACGCCGGCGCGACCGTGCGCCGGCTGTCCCACCGCGTCGGCGACGGCCACCTCGTCCCGCCGGCCGAGCTGTACCGCGTCCTCGGCGCCCTGCGGCTGCTGGCCGACGACCTCACCCACCTCCTGCCCGCCCTGCAAGGACGGCTGGAGGACGGTCTGCTCTCCGGCCAGGTGGTCCGCCACGGCGGCGGCGACACCGAAGCGGCGTGGGACTCGGTGGGCGAGGTCGGGCGGGCGCTGGCGCACGCCGGGACCGTCGCGCTGCTCATGACGAAGGAACTGGAAAACTCCCAGGTCGCCCTGCGCGACCTGGCCACACCGTGAGGACACCGATGTCGACCGACGCGATCGTGCTACTCAAGAACGACCACAAGACCGTGGAGAAGCTGTTCAAGGAGTTCGAAAAAGCGGGGGAGGACGCGTACCGCGAGAAGCGCCGCATCGCCGACTCGATCATCGAAGAGCTGACGGTCCACGCGTACATCGAGGAGGAGATTTTCTACCCGGCCGCGCGCGAAGCCGTGCCGGAGACGAAGGACCACGTCCTGGAAAGCGTGGAGGAGCACCACGTCGTGGTGTGGATGCTGTCGGAGCTGCGCGGCATGGACCCGAAGGACGAGACGTTCGACGCGAAGGTCACGGTGCTGACCGAAAACGTCCGCCACCACGTCGAAGAGGAAGAGGACGAGTGGTTCCCGGAGGTCCGCTCGGCCATGGGGCGCAAGCGGTTGCAGGAACTGGGGCAGCGGATGATCGACGCCCGGTCCGCCGCGCCCAAGAACCCGTTGGAGCTGAAGAGCGCGAAGGCCTAGCTCCGAGCCACGACCCGGACCGACTCCAGTGTCGAGTCGGCCGGGTCGGGCAGCTCCATGCCCGCGCCCAACCCGCTCCGGAGGTAGTCCAGGACCGGCTTGGTGAGCACCTCGCCCGGCAGAACCCCAGGCGCACCAGGCGGGTACGGCGTGATCATCTCCGCCGCGACACGGCCCGGCGCCTCGGCCACGGGCACCTGCTCGGCCGGCCCGAAGAACGCGTCGCGCGGCAGCATCGCCGTTTCCAGCTCCAGCTCCTCAGGTGACGGGATGTCCACCTTCGGCGGCTTCTCGAACGAGGGCGCAGACTCGAGCAGCGCCCCGATCGCCTCGATGAGCGTGCTCGCCGTCTCCTCGTCATCCGCGTGGGTGAACTGGGCCACGATCCGGCGATGGTCGGACAGGCCGACGGTCACGCGCTGCTCCTCGCGGAGCCAGTCCGCCGCCTGGTAGCCGCTGATGCCGAGCGGGGCGAGGTCGAGGACGACCTTCAGCGGGTCGACCGAGTCGGCGAGGTCCGGGCCGAGGAATTCGTCGTGCAGCACGGTGAGGCCCAGCTCGGCCAGCCGGCGGCGCACCGACGTCACCGGGCGGAGGGCCCCGGCGAGCAGCTGCTCGCCCTGCTCGGCCATCTGCCGCCGCCAGCCGTCGAGGCCCGCGTACACCAGGGAACTGGCGCTGGTCGTGCCGAGGAGATCCTCACGCGCCTTGAGCACGGCCGGGTCGACGCGGTCGCCGCGGAGGTGGAACACCGAGCTCTGCTCGACCGCGGCACCCATCTTGTGCACGCTCGTCACGCACACGTCGGCGCCCGCGAACATCCCCCACGGCGGCAGGTCGTCGTGGAAGGGCAGGTGCGCGCCCCACGCCTCGTCCACCACGAGCGGGATCCCGCGCTCGTGGCAGAAACCGGCGACCGCGCGGATGTCGCCGCAGGTGCCGTAGTCGGTCGGGTCACCATCAGCGCACCCTTGACCTCGGGGTCGCGCTCGTACGCTTCGGCGAACTCCCGCACGCCCGGCGGGTGGCTCAGCCCCAGCCCTGTGGTCCGGCGACGGCGAGCATCGCGCTCTTCACCGAAAGGGAGCTGCCGCACGTCGAGAAGAACGTGTGCTCGGCGCCGACCGCGTCGGCCATCAGCGCCTGCGCGTCGGCCAGGACGCTCTGGCGCATCAGCCGGTCGTCGAGGCCGTTGAGCGCGATGACGTCGGACTTGAACACGTCGGCGCCGACGACGGCCGGCACCCGCGGGTCGATGCCCCGTCCCTGCTTGTGGCCGGGGGCGTTGAACGGGACGTACCCCGCGTGGTGGTAGGCGCGCAGCGCGTCGAGCACCGGAGCTCGGCTGTGGTCCATCGCGGGCGGGTAACCGCGATCCGCCGGGCGAAACACCCTCTGGTGTCGACCGGGCGTGGTAAGGGTATTCCGGTGGGCATGGAGTGGCACGAGGAGCTGCACGAGCGGGCGGACGAGCGGGTCGAGGGGCTGGGGGAACGGCTGTGGGCGGTCGCCACCGCGCTGCACGAGCACCCCGAACTGTCCTATGAGGAGCACGCCGCCGCAGAACGCCTGACGCGGGAGCTGGCCGGCGACGGCTTCGCGGTGGAGACGGGGACCGCGGGGCTGCCGACGGCGTTCACCGCGCGGGCCGGCAGCGGGCGGCCGTGCGTCGCGCTGCTGCTCGAGTACGACGCGCTGCCCGGCCTCGGGCACGCCTGCGGGCACAACCTCATCGCCGCGGCCGGGCTCGGCGCCGCGCTGGCGGCGAAGGACGTCCTCGCGGACAGCCCGGGTTCGCTGCTCGTGGTGGGCTGCCCCGCCGAAGAACGCGGCGGTGGCAAGGTCGCGCTGGCCGAAGCCGGTGTCTTCGACGACGTCGACGCGGCGCTGATGGTCCACCCCGGCGTCCACTCGTGGTCGTGGGCCCCGCTGACCGCGCAGGTGGAGCTGAAGGTGACCTTCCACGGCCGCGCCGCGCACCCGACCGGCGACCCGGAGGCGGGCGTCGACGCCCTGGCCGCGCTGATCCAGGCGTTCGGCGCGATGTCCGCGTTGCGCCAGCGCCTGCCCGCGGGCTCGCACATCCAGGGCATCATCACGCACGGCGGCGAGGCGACGAACATCGTCCCGGACCGGGCCGAGGGGCGCTTCGGCCTCCGGGCGCTGACGACCGACGCGCTGGACCGCCTGGTCGACGACGTGACGGCGGGTGCGCAGGGCGCGGCGCTGGCGACGGGCGCGAAGGTGGACGTCGAACGCGCCGGCCGCGGCTACGCGCACTTCCGCGACAACCCGGTGCTGTCGGAGCGGTTCACCGAGCACCTGGCGGCGTGCGGGATCCACGCGACCCCGCCGGCCCCGGGCGTGTACCTGGGCTCGTCGGACGTCGGCAACGTGAGCGTGCGCGTCCCGGCGATCCACCCGTTCGTCGCGATCACGGCGGAGGAGAACTCGGACCACACCCCGGAGTTCGCGGCCGCGGCGGCGAGCCCCCGCGGCCGGGCGGCGATGCTCGCCTCGGCGGCGGCGCTGGCCCGCACGGCGATCGACCTGCGTACCCACCCGGCCTTGGTCAGCCGGGCGTGGGACTGCTTCCGCGACCTGGCGCGGAACGGGCGCTGACCGGCCGGCGGCGCAGAAGCCGCTCCACGTGGTTCATCGCTTCGACGCCTTCCGGGATGGCCTGCATCAGCCAGTTGTGGAACATGCCGGGGTACTCGCGGTAGTCCAGCTCCGTCCCGGCTTCCCGCGCCCGGGACCGGAACCGGCGGCAGTCCGGCAGCAGGACGTCCCGCGTCCCGATGAACAGCGTGATCGGCGGGAGGCCACTGAGGTCGGGGTGGATCGGGCTGATCCGCGGATCGCGCGGGTCGCCGCCCTCCGCATACACCAGGCCCGCCTCTCGCAGCCCGGCGATACCGAGCATCGGGTCGGTCTCGTCGAGCAGCACCGAGACCGGGTCTTCCAGCAGCACTTCCAGCCACGGCGAGTACAGGACCAGCCGTTCGGGCTGCGGCCGCCCGGCCGTGCGCAGGTCCTGGGCGATCGCCAGGGCGAGTGCCCCGCCCGCGGAGTCGCCGGAGACCACGACGCGCTCGGCCTCGATGCCGTCGTAGGCCGCTTGCACCACCGGGATCGTCGCCGTGTGGTCGTGGTGCCGCACCAGCGGGTACACCGGCAGCGTCACCGCGCAGCCGAGCCGCGCACCAGGTCGGCGGCGTACCGCCAGTGGCGCTTCTCGACCTGCTCGACGTACCCGCCGCCGTGCAGGTGCAGGACGTGCAGGTCGCTCGGGGCACCACCGCGCGGCCGGAAGGTGAAGCAGGGGAAGCCGTTCACCTCGTGCTGCTCCACCGAGCACCGCCGCCGGACCCGGCGCGGCGGCCGGGCCATCGACTTCTTCTGGTGCCGGGGCAGGCGGTGGTGCAGCGCCGACGCGTTGTCGTAGAACCGTTTCTGGCCCGACGCCCGCAGGAGCGCCATCTTGATCTTCGCCTGGGCACTGACCACCACGTACTCCTTTCCGTTCGCACCGGGGTACCCGAGCGCGGCCGGGAGTCAACGTCGGCCCGGCCGCCGCGGCCGGGTGGTGGCCGAGGCTTGACGCATACCCATATCGGCATATGATGACTCGCGTGGCCCGAGCAGCGACGACGACCGACACCTTCAACGCGGTCGCCGAACCCCGGCGGCGGCAGATCCTCGACGTCCTGCGGGGCGGTGAGCGGTCGGTCGGCGACCTCGTGGACCTGCTGGGCCTGGCCCAGCCGCAGGTGTCGAAGCACCTCCGGGTGCTGCGGGAGGTGGGTGCGGTGGACGTGCGCGGCGACGGCCGCCAGCGGCTCTACCGGCTCAACGGGCCCGCGCTCAAGCCGATCCACGACTGGGTCCGGCAGTACGAGCGGACCTGGTCCGAGCGGTTCGACCTGATCGACGACGTCCTCGAAGAACTCAAGGAACAGGAGCACTGACGTGGAGATCACCCTCCCGGCCGACGACCAGATCCTCATCACGCGCGAGTTCGACGCGCCCAAGCACCTCGTCTACCGCGTGTGGACCACGCCCGAGCTGGTGCGGCGGTGGTGGAGCGGGCAGCGGGGGACCACCGCCGAAGTCGAGCTGGACCTGCGCCCCGGCGGCCGCTGGCGGTACGTCCTGAAGACCGACGAGGGCACTGAAGTCGGCTTCCACGGCGAATACCGCGAGATCGTGCCCGGCGAGCGACTCGTCTACACCGAGGTGTTCGAGCTGCCGGGCGTGCCCCTCGACGCGGTGGACGGGCCGCTCAACACCGTCACCTTCACCGCGCTCGAGGGCGACCGCACGCTGCTGAGCCTGCTGACCGTGACCGGCAGCAAGGAACTGCGGGACTTGATCCACCAGTCGGGCATGGAGGTCGGCGTCCGGGAGCAGTTCGTGCTCATCCAGGAGCTGGCGGACTCCCTGCGTTAGCGGCCCGCAGGAACCGCTCGCCCGTCTTCGCCAGTTCCGCGGCGAGTTCCGGGGCGTCCAGCACCTCGAAGTCCACTTCGAGCAGGCCCAGGTACAGCCCGAGCATCTGCGCGTTGTCGGAGCCGACCTCGGCGACGCAGCGGTCCGGGCCCTCCGGCGTCACGTCGACCGCGATCGGCAGCCGGGCGCGCACGTGGCCGGCCGGTGCGTGCAGCCGGACCCGGGCGTGGAAGCGCCACGTCGCCGCGCCCACGCTGTGCTGGACGAACCGCGCCACGTCGCCCTCGGGCGGCTCGCGCGGGGTGAAGCGCGGCCCGTTCGGCACCTTCGGCGTCATGCGGTCGACGCGGAACGTGCGCCAGTCGTCGCGGGTGGTGTCCCAGGCGACCAGGTACCAGCGCCGTCCCCAGCTGACCAGCCGGTGCGGCTCGACGTCGCGGCGGCTCGGCTCGCGCAGGTGGCTCGTGTAGTCGAAGCGCAGCCGCTCGCTCGCCCGGATGGCCGCCGAGATCGCGGTCAGCACGTCGGCGTCGACGGCCGGGCCCACGCCGGGCACCGAGACCGTCGCCGCCTGCAAGGCCTGGACGCGGTGCCGCAGCCGGGACGGCAGGACCTGCTCCAGCTTGGCGAGGGCGCGCACCGACGTCTCGGCGATGCCGGCCACACCGGTCGCGGTGCGGAGGCCGACCGCGACGGCGACCGCTTCGTCGTCGTCCAGCAGCAGCGGCGGGAGTTGCGCGCCGGCGCCGAGCCGGTACCCGCCCTGGACGCCGGGAGCGGCCTCGACCGGGTAGCCGAGCTCGCGCAGCTTGCCCACGTCGGTGCGGACGGTGCGCGCGGTGATGCCGAGCCGCTCGGCGAGGTCCGCGCCGGTCCAGTCGCGCCGCGTTTCGAGCAGCGAGAGCAGCCGGAGCAGGCGGGCGGAGGTCTGCAACATTTCCCGAGCCTCCCATGAATCGCGGAAGGAAGTCTTCCGCAATGGTTCGTAGCGTCCTGGGCATGACGAACGAAATCCGCTCCTTCCGCATCGAGATCCCGCAGGCCGAGCTGGCCGGCCTGCACCGGCGCCTCACCGACGCGCGGTTCGCCGACCCGGTGCCCGGCGACGAGCCGGACTGGTCCCGCGGCATCCCCACCGCGGTCGTCCGGGAGCTGGCCGAGTACTGGCGGGACGGCTTCGACTGGCGCGCGCAGGAGGCGGCGCTGAACGCGTTCCCGCAGTTCACGACCGAGATCGACGGGCAGACCATCCACTTCCTGCACGTCCGGTCGCCGCGCGCCGACGCCGTCCCGCTGCTGCTCACCCACGGCTACCCCAGCTCGGTCGCCGAGTTCCTCGACGTCGTCGGCCCGCTGGCCGAGGCGGGCCCGGACGCCTTCCACGTCGTCGTCCCGTCGTTGCCCGGGTTCGGGTTTTCGACGCCGCTGAGCGGACCCGGCTGGGAGCCGGCCCGCACGACGGACGCGTTCGCGGAGCTGATGACGCGGCTCGGCTACGACCGCTTCGCCGCGCAGGGCGGCGACATCGGCGCGGGCATCACCGGGCGGCTCGCCTCGCTGTACCCGGAGCGCGTCATCGGCACCCACGTCAACAGCGACCGCGGGACGATCGCGCTGGCGGGGGAGCAGCTTCCGGTGCCGGAAAACCTGTCCGCGGCCGAACAGTCCGAATTGGACACCGCCCGCGAGGCGTGGAAAGCCGGCCGCGGTTACCTGGACCTGCAGTCGCACAAACCGGAGACGATCGCCGCCGCGCTCACCGACTCCCCGGTCGGGCAGCTGGCCTGGATCGCGGAGAAGTTCCAGGCGTGGACCGGCGACGGCGTCGACCGCGACCGGCTCCTGACGAACGTGAGCCTCTACTGGTTCACCCGCGGCGGCGCGACCGCGGCCCGGTTCCTCTACGAGGCCGCGCATTCCGGGCACGGCTGGCTGACGCCGTCGGCCGTCCCGGCGGGCTGGGCGGTGTTCGACGCCTCGCCGGTGGTCCGGCGGATCATGGACCCGGAGGAGAAGATCGCGCACTGGTCGGAGTTCGCCACGGGTGGCCACTTCGCCGCGCTGGAGGAGCCGGAGCTGCTGGTGGCCGACATCCGCGCGTTCTTCCGCGGCCTGCGGTGAACGTCCGCGCGCCCCTCGCCGCGCGGGTCGTGCGTGGGCCAGAATCGGCGGTGTGCAGTTCGCCATCCTCGGGCCGGTCGAAGCCCACCGTCCCGATGGGACACCCGTCGCGCTCGGCGGGCCGCAGTTGCGCGGCCTGCTCGCCCTGCTCGCGCTCGACGCCGGACGGATCGTCGGTGCCGAACGGCTGATCGACGGCCTGCACGGCGACCACCCGCCCGAGGGGGCCGCCGAGGCGCTGCAGTCCCAGGTCTCGCGGCTGCGCAAGCGCCTCAAGGACGGCGGCGCGCCGGACGGGCTCGTCGAGTTCACCCCCGCCGGGTACCGGCTCGCCGTCGACCCGCAGGACGTCGACCTGCACCGCTTCGAGCGGCTCACCGCGCAGGCGCGGGAAACCGCCGGGCCGGAAGCGAAACTCGCGCTCTTCACCGAGGCGCTGGCGCTCTGGCGGGGTCCCGCGCTCGACGGGCTCGCCGACGCGCCGCGCGCGGCCCGGCTCGCCGAGCTGCGGCTGGCCGCGACCGAGGACCGCGTCGACGCGGCGCTCGCGCTCGGGCAACACGACGGGCTCGTCGCCGAACTCCGGGAACTCGTCCGCGAACACCCGCTGCGTGAACGGCTCGCCGCCCAGCTCGTGCGTGCCCTGCACGGCAGCGGCCGGTCCGCCGAAGCGCTCTCCGCGTTCGCCGAAGTCCGCGAGCGCCTCGCCGACGAACTGGGCGCCGACCCGTCACCCGAGCTCGCCGACGCGCACACGGCCGTCCTGCGCGGGACGCCCGCGCGCCGGGTTCCGGTGCCGCTCACCGGGTTCGTCGGCCGCGGCGAGCTCGACCGGCTCCGCGCGGCGCTCGGTTCGGCACGGCTCGTCACGCTCACCGGGCCCGGCGGGGCGGGCAAGACGAGGCTCGCCGTCGAAGCCGCGACCCGCGAAGCCGGCGATGTCTGCTTCGTCGAATTGGCCACGACGACCGAGGTCGCACCCGCTGTCCTCGTCGCGCTGGGGCTGCGTGAACAGGGTGTCCTGGCGCCGGGTGCGCCCGCGGATCCCGCCGACCGCCTGACCGCCGGGCTCGCCGACCGGTCGCTGCTGCTCGTCCTCGACAACTGCGAACACGTCGTCGCCGATGCCGCGCGGCTGGTCCGGCGGCTGCTCGGGGCCGCTCCCGGCGTGCGCGTGCTGGCCACCAGCCGCGAAGCGCTGGGCCTGACCGGCGAGACGCTGGTCCCGGTCGGCGCCCTGCCCGCCGTCGCCGCCGCGCGGCTGTTCACCGAGCGGGCCGCGGCCGTCGCTCCCGGCGAAGCCCCCGACAGCGACGCCGTGACGCGGATCTGCGCCGCCCTCGACGGCCTGCCGCTGGCGATCGAACTCGCCGCCGCCCGGCTCCGGACGTTGACCGCCGCCGACGTCGCGGCCCGGCTCGGTGACCGGTTCGGCCTGCTCTCGCGCGGCGAACGGACCGCCGAGCCGCGGCACCGGACTCTGCGAGGTGTCGTCGAGTGGAGCTGGGACCTGCTCGACCCGGGCGAACAGCGGCTCGCCGGCCGGTTCTCGGTGTTCGCCGGTGGTGCGCGGCGGGACGCCGTGGAACGGGTCTGCGCCGTCCCGGACGCCGACGACGTGCTCGCCGGCCTCGTCGAGAAGTCCTTCGTCGAGTTCGGCGGCGGCCGCTACCGGATGCTGGAGACCATCCGCGCCTTCTGCGCCGAGCAGGGGGAAGACGTGCGGGCCGCGCACGCCGCGTACTTCCTCGACCTCGCCCGCGCGGCCGAACCGCAGCTGCGCGGCGCCGACCAGCTGGCCGCGTTGGAGCGGCTGACCGCCGAGCACGCCGAGCTGCACGCGGCCCTGCGCTGGAGTGCGGCCGCGGCCCCGGAACTCGCCCTGCGGCTGATCGCGGCGCTGTCCTGGTACTGGTGGCTGCGCGGCCTGCGCAGCGAGGCGGCGCCGTTCGCGGACGCCGTGCTCGCCGCCGTCGGCCCCGAACCGCCGCCGGGGCTCGCCGAGGAGTACGTCCTCTGCCTCATCCACGCCTCCGGCACCGACACCGGGATCGAGCCGATCGTGCAACAGCTGGACGGGCCGCTGCGGCACCCGTACCTCTTCCTGTTGTGGGCCTTTTCCGCGCGCCCCAAGGCGAAGGAGGGCGAACGGCTCGCCGCGCTGATCGGCCCGGACCCCTGGTCGCGGGCGTTCGCGCGGATCGGCGACGGCCTCGGCGCGCAGTACGGTGGCCGGGTCGCCGACGCCGAGGCGCACTTTTCCGCGTCGCTGACCGGGTTCCGGGCGCTCGGCGACCGCTGGGGCGCGGCGAGCGCGCTGGAGAAGCTCGCCGAGTTCGCGGACTGGCGCGGCGACCACGCCCGGTTCCGCGAGCTGATGGACGAGTCCGTCCGGCTGGCCGGCGAGCTCGGTGCCTTCGAAGACGCGGCCGACCTGCTCTGCCGCCGCGCCGACGGCGTGCTGCGCGCGGGCGACGCCGAAGCCGCCAAGGCCGACTACGAAGCCGCCGCCGAGCAGGCGCGCGGCACACCCCTGACCCTCGCCCGGGCGCGCGGCGGGCTGGGCGAAGTCGCGCGCCGCGCGGGTGACCTGGCCGCGGCCCGCCGCTGGTACACCGCGGCGCTCGGCCTGACGACCGGCCCGGTGACCGGCGGCGAGACGCGCATCCGGCTCCACACCGGCTTCGGCTGGACCGCGGCGGCCGACGGCGACCTCGACCTGGCGACCGAACTGCACCAGGAGGCGCTCGCGACCGCGCTCGAGCACGCGAACCTGCCCGGCGCGGCCCAGGCGATCGAAGGGCTGGCCGGGGTGCTCGCCGGGCGCGAACAGGACGAGCGTGCGGCGTTCCTGCTCGGCGTGGCGGTCGGGCTGCGCGGCGCGCCGGTCGCCGGGGACGCCGACGTCGAGGGTGTCGCGGCCCGCGTCCGGGCGCGGATCGGCGGCGATGCCTACGCCAAGGCCTTCGGCCGCGGCCGGGAAATGCCCCCTGACCAGGCCATCCACGAGCTCGGTCAGCGGCGGTTCGCGCTCGGTTCGTGAACGGTGAGCGGCCGCGCCCAAGCTGCGGGGCATGACGAAGAACATCCTGATCTCCGGCGCCAGCGTCGCCGGCCCCGCCCTCGCCTTCTGGCTGCACCGCCACGGCTTCCGCGCCACGGTCGTCGAGCGGGCCCCGAGCCTGCGCGAAGGTGGCTACAAGGTCGACATCCGCGGCGTCGCCGTCGACGTCGTCCGCCGGATGGGGCTGCTGGACGAGGTGCACGCGGCGAGCACCGACATGCGGGGCGCGGCGTTCGTGGACAAGCGCGGCAAGCAGATCGCCACCCTCGACGCCGACACGTTCGGCTTCCGCCACGGCGACGACACGGAGATCCTCCGCGGCGACCTGGCGAAGATCCTCTACGACGCGACCCGCGAGCACACCGAGTACGTCTTCGGCGACTGGATCACCGGGCTCGACCAGCGCCCCGACGGCGTCGAGGTGACGTTCGCCCACGGCGCCCCGCGGAAGTTCGACCTGGTGGTCGGCGCCGACGGCCTGCACTCCGGCGTCCGCGCGCTCGCGTTCGGCCCGGAGGAGGACTTCCTGCGCCGGTTCGACGCCTACATCTCGATCTCGACGGTGCCCAACACGTTCGAGCTGGACCGCTGGGAGCTGCTGCACTCGGCGGCCCCGGGCAAGATGGTCAACGTCTACAGCACGGCCCGCGCCGACGACGCCAAGGCGGCGTTCTGGTTCAGCGCCCCGCCGCTGACCTACGACCGGCGCGACGTCGAGGCCCAGAAGGACCTGGTGGCCGGCCAGTTCGAGGGTCTGGGCTGGGAGGTTTCGCCGCTGCTCGAAGCGATGCGCGAGGCGGGAGACTTCTACTTCGACCCGGTGTGCCAGATCGTCATGGACCGCCTGTCCACCGGCCGGGTGACACTGCTCGGCGACGCGGGCTACTGCGCGTCCCCGGCTTCGGGCCAGGGCACGAGCTTGGCGCTGGCCGGCGCGTACGTCTTGGCGGGCGAGCTGGCTGCCTCGGACGACTTCACTTCGGCGTTGTCCCGCTACGAGGCGGAAATGCGGCCGTTCATCGAGAAGAACCAGGCACTGGCGAAGTCGGCGCTGCGGGGGATCATCCCGCAGTCGCGGGCGTTCGCGTGGATCAACACCCGGATGATCAAGCTGATACCCTATCTGCCGGGCCGCAACCGGGTGCTGGAGCAGATGGCCCGCCCGATCCGCGAGGCGGCGAACGCCTTGGTGCTGAAGGAGTTCAGCGCTTCAGCGGATCGTGCCCCCAGTTCATGAGCGAATGCCGCCAGGTGCCGGTGCACGCAACCGACGACCTTGCGCGTCTCGGTGAGGTCGCCCCCGTCGAGGTCGTCTTCCCTGGTTTCGAGGATCGCGATGATCTTCCGCCCTTCCGGACGGGTACCCGGCAAGATCGCGGGTACTCGCCGCGGCAGGAGGTGTCCGATGAGCGAGGACTTCAAGAAGGGCGACCGCGTGCGGTGGGACGCGGGCAACCAGAGTTCGGTCGGGACGGTCGAGGAGAAGATCACCGAGGACACGCACGCCGGCAAGCGGGACGTGAAGGCGTCGCCGGACGAGCCGCAGTACCTGGTGAAGAGCGAAAAGACCGGGAAGACCGCCGTGCACCACCCGGACAAGCTGCACAAGGCCTAAAGCGCGGCCTTGACCTTGGCCGCGACCTCGGTCAGCTCCTCGCGGGTCCGCACCCGCCAGTCGGCGTCCATGACGAACCCGTCGCCGGCGTGGCGGGGGATCACGTGCAGGTGGACGTGGGGGATTTCCTGGCCCGCGGCCTTGCCGTCGGCCAGGAAGAGGTTGATGCCCTCGCACGGCAGATCGGTCCGGCGCAGCGCCGCGGCCAGCGTGTGCGCGACGGCGAACAGGCGGCCGCCCGTCTCGGCGGGCAGCGAGGCCAGGTCCGCGTGGTGCGCGCGGGGCAGGACGAGCAGGTGCCCGGTGGTGACCGGCCGCAGGTCGACGACGGCGACGAAGTCGTCGTCCTCGTGCACGAACGCCGCCGGGGCGCCGCCGGTGGCGATGGCGCAGAAGATGCACTTGCCGCCGTCGGTGGTCGCCGGCATCCGCTTGAGTTCACCCATGGGGGTGACCCTAGCCGGGTGATCATCGCGCTGTCAGGTGCTTCCCCGCCCAGTCGGCGAACCGCGTCAGCGGGATGCCGAGGGCGCGGGCGAACTCGGGCCGCGCGGGGTGGCCGACCTCGTTCTGCCATTCGTGCCGCACGGCGAACGCGGGCGCCCCGGCGGCCACGGCTTCCTCGGCGGTCATGTCCGGCGCGGTCAGTTCGACGCCCAGCGCGCGGGACAGGATCGCGGCGACGTCGGTCATGGTCATGAGTTCGCTCGCGAGTTCCAGCTCGACGCGGTGGAAGCGCGCCGGATCGGTGAACGCCGCGGCGGCCGCGGCGCCGATGTCGGCCACCGCGACCAGCGCGAGTTCCGTGCCGGGCTTGATGGTCGTCACGAGCCGCCCGCGGGGCAGCAGGAACGACGGCGGCAGGAAGTTCTCCATGAAGAACCCCGGCTTGAGCAGCGTCCAGTGCTCGAACCCGGCGTCGCGGACGCGGTCCTGCAGCGCGGACTTCGTTTCGAGGTAGTGCTCCATCGAGGTCCAGCGGCCCTCGGCCCAGCCGGGCACGGACCGGTGCTGTCCGGCCCCGGACACCGACGTGTGCACGAACTGCGGCACGCCCGCTTCGCGCGCGGCGTCGACGAGGTTGCGGCCCTGGACCCACTCGGCATCGCCGTCGAGGTCGGCCAGGTCCGGCATCTGCACGGAAAACACGCCCCGCACGCCTTTCACGGCCGGGCGAAGGGAATCGGGGTCGTGGAGGTCGCCGACGACGAGCTCGGCACCGAGCTCGCGGATCGCCTGGGCGCGGGCGGGGTCGCGGACCAGTGCCCGCACGGGGATCCCGGCCTTCAGGAGGGCGCGGGCGGTGGCGCCGCCTTGCTTGCCGGTGGCGCCGGTGACCAGAACGGGGGACATGGAACTCCTTCGGCGATAAGTGGCGGGGCCCGCCACTTCCTGGTCGCTACACTAGCCGTGAAGTGGCGGCCCCCGCCACTTACGTCCAGGAGGTGGTCCGTGCCGCGGTCCGACGCCCGCCGCAACTACGCGCGCATCCTCGAAGTCGCCGAGGCCGAGGTCGCCGCGCACGGCGCGGACGCGTCGCTGGAGCAGATCGCCCGCACCGCCGGCGTCGGCTCGGCGACCGTGCGCCGCCACTTCCCGAGCCGGCGGGCGCTGCTGGAAGCGGTCTTCCACGGCCAGGTCGACGCACTGGCCGCGCAGGCCCGCGAGCTGGCCGGAGCGGCCGATCCCCGTGCCGCCCTGCTCGACTGGCTCGCCGCCTTGACGACCTACGCGGCGACCGCCCGCGGCTTGGCGACCGCGCTGGTCCGCGACGACACCGCGGCGGAGCACGCCCACGCCTGCTCGGCGACGATGACCGCGGCCGGCGCCCCCCTGGTCCGGCGCGCGGCCGAGGCGGGGGTGGTCGGACCGGAGGTGACGATCGCGGACCTGATCGCACTGGTCACCGGAATCGTGCTGGCCACGGAGAACCACCGCGACCCGGCAGGCGAGGCGCATCGCTTGTTGGCGTTGGCGGTGCGGGGGATCAGCCCGGTCGGTTGAGTGGCGGGGGTTTGCTGCTCGTGGTCTGGGGGAGGTGCGGGGAGTGGGTTGCTTGCCTGCGGTTCGGTGGGCGGGGCGCATCGCTTGTTGGCGTTGGCGGTGCGGGGGATCAGCCCGGTCGGCTGAGTGGCGGGGGTTTGCTGCTCGTGGTCTGGGGGAGGTGCGGGGAGTG
>NZ_JBEZDL010000036.1:0-21510 GCF_040648295.1 Amycolatopsis sp. NPDC049159 | reverse complement strand
GTGGGTTGCTTGCCTGCGGTTCGGTGGGCGGGGCGCATCGCTTGTTGGCGTTGGCGGTGCGGGGGATCAGCCCGGTCGGCTGAGTGGCGGGTTTTGCTGCTCGGGGTCTGGAGGGAAGTGCAGGGGAGCGCGTTGCTCGCCCGCGACCCGGCGAGCGAGGCGCATCGCTTGCTGGCGTTGGCGGCGCGGGGGATCAGCCCGGCCGGCTGAGCGGCGGGGCCTGCCACTCGGCGTCCGCGGGAAGTGCGGGGAGCGACCCGGCACAGGTGGCAGCTCCTGTCCGACGCTCAGCCCGCTTCGCCCAGCCAGTGGTGCAGCGCCCACCACGACCGCACCGCGTCCAGGACTCCGCCGCCGCTGTTCTCCGCCAGTGCCAGCGGTGTCAGCTCCGCCAGCCGGTCCAAGCGGTAGCGGACCGTGTTCGGGTGCAGGTGCAGCGCCTCCGCCGTCGTGCGCAGGCGCTGGCCGTGGTCGAGGTACGCCAGTGCCGTCGCCGCCAGTTCGCGGTGGAACGGGTTCGCCGGGTCCAAAGCTCCGAGCACCGACGTCGTGAGCAGGTCGGCGAGCAGTGGCTGCGCGGCCAGTGCGAGGCCGCCCGCCAACGTCGTCAGGTCGTGGTGGCCGGGGCCCGCCAGCCGCGCCGCCGCCGTGCAGAGGTCGTGGACCGGGCGCAGGGCGGGCAGCGCCACCGCGGGCGCGACGACCAGCACGACGCCGGCGGCCGGCTCGACGACGGGCGCCCGGGCCGCCAGCCCGGTGAGCCTGCCCTCCACCAAGCCGTAGACGCCGCCGAACTCCAGCAGCGCCTGCTCCAGCGTGCGGGCCCGCACGGGATCGCTGACGTCGGAAACCACGCAGTGGTACCGGCCTTCGGGACGCAGTCCCGCCTGCCGGAGCTCCTCCGGTGTCGGCGGGTGCCCGGCGAGCAGCAGGGTGCGCAGCAGCTGGGTGCGCGCGTCGCGGACGGTGCGCGACAGCTGGAGCTCGGCCGCGTGGTAGCCCTTGACGATGTGGCGTTCCAGCGCGCCGGTGTAGCGCTCGGCGGCCAGGACCGTCTCGAGGATGACGTCGTCGGGCAGGCCCGCCGCGCGGCAGCGTTCGACGGCGACGCGCGCGGCGAGCGTCCGGCCCGCCTGGACCCCGCGCAGCAGGTCGGTGAGCGGGACGCCCTGCTCGGCGCGGTCGGCGCCCAGCTTCTCCGCCGTCGTGTAGTCGGCGGTGGCGGGGTTGGTCGTGGCCCGCAGCGCCGCCGAAAGCAGGAACCGGACGTGGCGGCGGTTCTCGGCTTCCGGCAGCCGCGCGACCCCGGGCGACTCGGTGCGCGCGGCCCGCACCAGCTCGTCCAGCACGGTCTCGTCCGCGGCCATCGCGTCGAGCACCTGCCGGAGCAGCGGCAACGCCGGCACGGCACCTCCCGGGCCCGTTGTGGCACGGCCACAACACCGCGCCCGCGATGTTGGCCGAGCGGCCCTACCGGAGTGGCTCCAGGGGCCGGTTATCGTGGCGATACCGGACAGTAACCCCTCAACCGCGCCAAAGCCATCGAAGTCCCCGCCGCACCTCTTCAGCGTCGAAAGGTGTTCCCCGTGCGCACTTCCCCGATCCGACGGCGGTCGTACCTCTCGCGCGTGGCGTACGCGCTCTCCGCCGCCGCCCTGCTGGCGACCGGCGCCGCGGTGCCCGCGACCGGCGCCCCCGCGGCCCTGCGGGAGGTGATGTTCGTCGGCAACAACTGGGAAGGGACGGCCGACGTCATCCAGTCGCGGGGCTCCTTCGCCCGCATCGGGCGCGTGAACATCATCCCGGACAAGGACGACCGGCTGCGGGAGATCTACCTCAACCCGATCAAGCTGGCGTTCTTCCTCGGCATCCGCAACGGGCCCGGCGAAGGCCACGACCAGTTCGTCGACGACATGTACACCACCCCGGACGGCGGTTCGGTGGTGGCGTCGCGGCCCAGCTTCGCCGACGTCGTGTCGATCAGCCTCACCACCGGCCGGGTCAACTGGCGCTTCCCGGTCTCGGGCTTCCGCTCCGACCACATGGCGGTGTCGCCGGACGGGCGCCGCGTCGCGGTGTCCGCCTCGACGTCCAACACCGTGCACGTGCTGGACATCGTCACCGGGCAGCAGGTCGGCTCTTTCGCCACCGGCGACAAGCCGCACGAGAACGTCTTCACCGACGGCGGCCGCTCCCTCTGGAACATGTCGATCGGCGAGGTCAACACCGACCTCGACGACCCGGCCTGGGACTTCACCAAGGGGGACCGGCGCATCACCGTCGTCGACGCCGCCACCTTCGCCCAGGTCAAGGTGATCGACATGCGCCAGCGCCTCGACGCCTTCGGGCGGCGGGACCTGTCCGACGCCGTGCGGCCGGTGGCGTTCACCCCGGACGGGTCGAAGCTGTACTTCCAGGTCTCGTTCTTCAACGGCTTCCTGGAGTACGACGTCGCGACCGACAAGATCACGCGGCTCAAGGAACTGCCGAAGAACCCGGCGACCAGCGACGACCGCAAGACCTTCGTCAACGACTCCCGCCACCACGGCATGTCGATGAGCCCGGCGGGCGACAAGCTCTGCATCGCGGGCACCATGGACGACTACGCCACCGTCGTCGACCGCGCGACGCTGCAGCAGGGCACGCTGGTCCCGGCGGTCAAGCCGTACTGGGCCACGGTCAGCGGCGACGGCACCGCCTGCGTGATCTCGGAGGCCGGCGCCGACCAGGTCACCGCGATCGACTTCGCGACGGGCCAGAAGCGCGTCTCGGTCCCGGTCGGCGACCACCCGCAGCGGGTGCGCATCGGCCACGTGCCCGAAGGCTGGACCGGCCCGAACGCCTGACCGCGCGCGGCGTGGTTCGTCCGCCCGGACGGACCACGCCGCCCGGCTTCGTCGTCCCGCACCAACGCCCGGGCCCGGAATCCTCCTAACGTCACCGAGATCGGCGACGACGAGGAGGCAGCGGGTGCGGACACTCTTGCGGGGCGGCCGGGTCGTCGACCCGGGTAGCGGGTTCGACGGCGTCGCCGACGTGCTCGTCGACGGCGGCGCGATCGAAGCCGTGGGCGCGAACCTGAGCGCGCCGGACGCCACCGAGGTCGACGTGACCGGGCTCGTCGTCGGGCCCGGGTTCGTCGACCTGCACAGCCACGTGCACTCGGTCGCCGGGCAGCGGCTGCAGGCCATGGACGGCGTCACCACCGCGCTCGACCTCGAAGCCGGCCTGATGCCCGTCGAGCGGGCGTACGCCGAGGCCGCCGCGGCCGGGCGGCCGCTGCACTACGGGTTCTCCGCCTCCTGGGGCGCGGCCCGCGCGCAGGTGCTCGCCGGGATCGCGCCCGACGCGAGCATCGGCAGCGGCCTGGCCGTGCTCGGGAACCCGCGGTGGCAGCGGAGTTCCTCCGCGGTGGAACTCCGGGCCTGGCTGTCCCTTTTGGACGGTGAACTGGCGAAGGGCGCGCTGGGCATCGGTGTCCTGATGGGGTACGCGCCCGCCACCGAGCCCGGGGAGTTCCTCGCCGTCGCGCACCTCGCCGCGAAGGCCGGCGTGCCGACCTACACGCACGTCCGCGAGCTGGTCGAGGTCGACCCCGCGATCCCGGTCGACGGCTCGGTGGAAATCGCCGTCGCCGCCGGGGAAACCGGGGCCGCGATGCACCACTGCCACGTCAACAGCACCTCCGGCCACCACGTCGACCGCGTCCTCGCCACCCTGGACAACGCCCGCCGCGAGGGGTCCCGCGTCACCGTCGAGGCCTACCCCTACGGCGCCGGCAGCACCGCCGTCGGGGCCGCGTTCATCGAGCCGGACCGCCTGCGGATGAAGGGACTCCGCCCGTCGAGCGTGGTGATCCTGGAAACGGGGGAGCGCGTCCGCGACGAAGCCCGTCTCCGGCAGATCCGGGAAACCGACCCGGGTGCGCCCTGCCTGCTGGAGTTCCTCGACGAGACCGATCCCCGCGACCGCGGCCTGCTGCACCAGGCCCTCGCCTTCCCCGACGCGATCGTCGCCAGCGACGCGATGCCGGTGTACTGGCCGGACGGCCGTACCGAAAGCACCGGCTGGCCGCTGCCGCCGGGCGGGACGACGCACCCGCGCACCGCCGGGACCTTCGCCAAGACCCTGCGGCTGATGGTCCGCGAAACCGGCACCTGGAGCTGGCTCGAAGCGTTCCGCCGCTGCGCCTACCTGCCTTCGCGGCTCCTCGACGACGTCGCGCCCGCCGCCCGCGGCAAGGGCCACCTCGCGCCGGGCGCGGACGCCGACCTCGTCGTCCTCGACCCGGCCCGGGTCACCGACACCGCGACCTACACCGACCCGACCCGGCCCTCGCAGGGCGTGCAGCACCTCTACGTCGCCGGCGTTCCCGTGGTCAGCGAAGGAGAACTCGACGTGACAGCGTTGCCCGGCAAGCCGCTGCGGGGTGAGCCGAAGTGATCGACGACATCGAGGCGCTCGTCCGCTGCGAATCCCCGTCGGAGGACCACGAAGCCGTCGCGCGCAGCGCCGAGGTCGTCGCCGCGATCGGGCGGCGGCTGCTCGGGACCGAGCCGGAACGGATCGTCACCGACGGCTGCACGCACCTGCGGTGGCGCTTCGGCGAGCCGAGGGTCCTGCTGCTCGGCCACCACGACACCGTGTGGCCGCGGGGTTCCCTGCGCACCCACCCGTTCGAGGTCCGCGACGGCGTCCTGCGCGGGCCCGGCTGCTTCGACATGAAGGCCGGCGTCGTGATGGCCCTGCACGCCGCCGCCGCGCTGCCCGACCGGGACGGCCTCTCGATCCTCATCACCGGCGACGAAGAGATCGGCTCGCCGCGGTCCCGGCCGCTGATCGAGGACGAGGCCAAGAGCTGCGACGCGGTGTTCGTGCTCGAAGCGTCGGCCGACGGCGGGGCGCTGAAGACCCGCCGCAAAGGCGTTTCCCGGTACTGGATCGAGGTCGAAGGCCGTGCCGCGCACGCCGGGCTCGAACCGGAAAAGGGCGTCAACGCCGGGATCGAGGTGGCCCACCAGATCCTCGCGGTGGCCGCGCTCGCCGACCCGGCGCGGGGCACCACCGTCGTCCCGACCGCGCTCACCGCCGGGACGACCACGAACACCGTGCCCGCCGCGGCGAGCGTCGCGGTCGACGCCCGCGTGTGGGACACCGGGGAGCAGGACCGCGTCGACCGGGCCGTGCGGAGCCTGACGCCGGTCGTCGACGGCACGCGGATCCGCATCGGCGGCGGCATCAACCGGGCCCCGCTCGACGGACCCGCGTCGGAGCAGCTCTTCGCGCTGGCCACCGAACTCGCCGCCGACCTCGGTCTCGGGCCGCTCACCGAAGCGGCCGTCGGCGGGGCGTCCGACGGCAATTTCACGGCGGGACTGGGCATTCCGACGCTCGACGGCCTCGGCGCCGTCGGCGGGGGAGCCCACGCCGACGACGAGCACGTCCTCGTCGCGGAACTGCCCCGCCGCACCGAACTGGTCCGCAAGCTCGCCGAAACCGTGCTGGCGCGGGGAAGTTCGTCCGCGCCGACGAACGCGCGGGGCGAATCCGGTGCGGCACAACGGTGACCGGCGGGCCGGGTCCGGAGAGGATCGTCAGCGTGACTGAAGTCGTGACGAACACAGCCCCGCCGCTGCGGGACGAGGCGGCCGCCGCCGCGGCCACCGCCGCCACGGCCTCGGGGGTCGCCGTGCGGACCCTGGCCGAGGTCGCCGACCTGGCCGCCGTGACCCGGCTCTTCGAGTCGATCTGGCGCCCCGAACCGGGAAACCAGCCGGTGACGGCCGAACTGCTGCGCGCCATGGTCTCGGCGGGCAACTACGTCGGAGGCGCCTTCGACGGGCCCGAGCTGCTCGGCGCCTGCTTCGGGTTCTTCGGCGGCCCGGCGAAGGGAGGACTGCACAGCCACATCGCCGGCGTCGCCACGAGCGGGCACGGCCGCGGCATCGGCTTCGCGCTCAAGCTGCACCAGCGCGCGTGGGCGCTGCGCCAGGGCGTCGACGAGATCTCCTGGACGTTCGACCCGCTGGTGCGCCGAAACGCCCACTTCAACCTGACCAAGCTCGCCGCCCGCCCGGCGCACTACCTGCCCGACTTCTACGGCCCGATGCGCGACGGCATCAACGGCGCCGGCGACACCGACCGGCTGATGGCCGTCTGGGACCTGGCGAGCCCGCCGGTGCGGGCGGCCGCGGGCGGGGTCCCGGCCGGCGCGGACGCCACCGCGCTGCGCAAGCAGGGGGCCGCGGTCGCGCTCGCCGCCGGTGCCGGCGGCGAGCCGGTCACCGGCCCGGCCGACGCGCCCGTCGTGCTCGTCGCCGTCCCGGCGGACATCGAGGCGCTCCGGCGCACCGACCCGGGCCTGGGCCGCGCGTGGCGGGTCGCGCTGCGGGACGTCCTGGGCGGCTTGATGACCGGCGGGGCGTCGGTCACCGGATTCGATCGTGCCGGCTGGTACGTGGTCGCGAAGGAGCACACGTCGTGAAACTGACCGGGGTGGAACTGCTGCGCGTCCGGATGCCGCTGGTGGCACCGTTCCGGACGTCGTTCGGCACGCAGGCCGAACGCGAACTCCTGCTCCTGCGGGCGGTGACGTCCGAAGGCGAGGGCTGGGGCGAGTGCGGCGCGATGGTCGACCCGCTCTACTCCTCGGAGTACGTCGACGGCGTCGAGCGCGTGCTGCGCACCTTCCTCGTGCCCGCGCTGCTGGCCGCCGGCGACCTGACCGCGAACAAGGTCGCGCCGCTGCTGGCGAAGTTCAAGGGCCACCGGATGGCCAAGGGCGCACTGGAGATGGCGGTCCTCGACGCCGAACTGCGTGCCCACGGCGTCTCTTTCGGCACCGCGCTCGGGTCCACGAAGGACTCCGTGCCGTGCGGGGTGTCCGTCGGCATCATGGACACGATCCCTAAGCTGCTCGACGTCGTCGCCGGGTACCTCGACGACGGGTACGTCCGGATCAAGCTGAAGATCGAACCGGGCTGGGACGTCGAGCCGGTCCGCGCGGTCCGCGAACGCTTCGGGGACATCCTGCTGCAGGTCGACGCGAACACCGCGTACACGCTCTCGGACGTGCCGCAGCTGCAGCGGCTGGACCCGTTCGAGCTGCTGCTGATCGAACAGCCCCTGGAAGAGGAAGACGTGCTCGGCCACGCCGAACTGGCCAAGCACATCCGGACACCGATCTGCCTGGACGAGTCCGTCGTCTCGGCGCGCTCGGCCGCCGACGCGATCAAGCTCGGCGCCTGCCGGATCGTCAACATCAAGCCGAGCCGGGTCGGGGGCTACCTCGAAGCGCGGCGGGTGCACGACGTCTGCGCCGCGCACGGCATCCCCGTCTGGTGCGGCGGCATGATCGAGACCGGGCTCGGCCGGGCGGCCAACGTCGCGCTGGCGTCGCTGCCCGGGTTCACCCTGCCGGGCGACACCTCGGCGTCGGACCGCTTCTACCGCACCGACATCACCGAGCCGTTCGTCCTCGAAGCGGGCCGGCTGCCCGTGCCGTCCGGTCCCGGCCTCGGCGTGACGCCGATCCCGGAGCGGCTGGCCGAGGTGACGACCGCGAAGGCGTGGCTCGCGGCCTGACCGCGGGCCGCGCGACCGGACAGTCCACAACGGACGGAGGGTTCCATGGAGTCAGCCGAACAGGTGCTCGGCCGCTGGGCGGCCGAGGCCGGGGTGCGAGCCCGCTCGCTCGCGACCGGGGCCGCCGTCACCGCGTCTCGGGTCAAGGTCCTGGTCGTGGTGCGGTACGCGGCGGTGCGGGCCGAGGTGGGCCACCGGCTGCGGGCGGTTCGTCGCCCGCGATGAAAGTTTCCCCGGGGCTCGTCGGTTTCGACGAACCGGCCGCCCCGGGACCCGTCCTAGCATCCCCGAATCGCCGGTTCCCCACCGTCGCCACGAGAGGCAACCATGTCGAAGCTCACCGAACTCTCCGCCTGGCTGGACAGCCGGCTCCCCGCCCTGCTGGCCGAACACGGAGTGCCCGGCGCGTCCGTCGCCGTGTACGCCGGTGGCGAGATCATCGACCACGCGGCCGGGGTGCTCAACAAGGGCACCGGCGTCGAGGCCGACGTCGATTCGCTGTTCCAGATCGGGTCCATCACCAAGATCTGGACGACCACCCTGGCCCTGCAGCTGGTCGACGAAGGCCGTCTCGACCTCGACCAGCCGGTCCGGACGTACCTGCCCGAGTTCAAGATCGCCGACGAAGACGCAGCCGCGCGGATCACCGTCCGGCAGCTCATGTGCCACACCTCCGGCTTCGAAGGCGACATCTTCACCGACACCGGCCGCGGCGACGACTGCGTCGAGAAGTACCTGGCCACCCTGCACGACGTCCCGCAGCTGTTCCCGCCCGGCGAGATGTTCTCCTACAACAACGCCGCGTTCTGCGTCCTCGGCCGGGTCGTGGAAGTGCTGCGGGGCAAGTCCTACAACGACTGCCTGGCCGAGCACCTGTTCGTCCCCTTGGGACTGACGCACGCCGCCGCGAGCCCCTACGAGGCCATCCGGTTCCGGGCCGCGCTCGGGCACCTGACGCCGGAGCCCGGCGCCGACCCGGAACCCGCCGGCGTCTGGGCGCTGGCGCCGTCCAACGCCCCGGCCGGCGCGATGCTCGCCATGCGCCCGCGGGACCTGGTGACGTTCGCCGCGATGCACCTGCGGGACGGCGAAGGCGCCGACGGCACCCGGGTGCTCAGCGCGGAAAGCGCCCGCGCGATGCGGGAACGCACCGTCGAACTGCCCGACCTCGGCCTGATGGGCGACGCGTGGGGCCTCGGCTGGTCGCTGTTCGACTGGGACGGTGGCGCGGTCGTCGGCCACGACGGCGGCACGATCGGCCAGTCGTCCTTCCTGCGCCTGGCCCCGGAGCACGGCGTCGCGGTGGCGCTGCTGACCAACGGCGGCAACCCGATCGCCCTCTACACCGAGATCGTCGGCCACCTGCTCAAGGAACTGACCGGCATCGAGCTCGCGGTGCCGCCGTCGCCGAACCCGGAGGCGCCGCGCATCGACGCCGCGCGGTACGTCGGCGAGTACTCGTCCTCGGTCGCGGACATCGTGGTCAGCCAGGACGACGACGGCCGGGTCTGGGTCGAGCGCGTGCCGAAGGGGATCTTCGCGGAGCTGGCCAAGCCGGAGAAGACCGAGCTGGTCGCGATGAACGGCGACACGCTGATCCTGGCCGAGCCGATGCAGGGCATGTACCTGCCGCACGCTTTCGTCGGCGACGACGGCACCGGGCGCGCGCTGTACCTGCACACCGGCCGCGCCGATCGGCGGGTGCGCGCGTGAGCCCGGTCGAAGCGAGGATCGCGGACGTCTTCACCGCGGCCGGCGCCCGCGGGTTCGTGCACGCGCGGGAGCTCGGCGGCGAGGCCGAGGTGGCCGTCGGCGCGGACGACCCGGTGGTGCTCGCGTCGGTGTTCAAGATCCCGGTCGCCGTCGCCTACGCGCGGGAGGTCGTGGCCGGGCGGCTGGACGAAACCGAGCGGACCCGCGTCGGGAAGCGCTACCGCATCGGCGGGATCGGCACCGCCGGCTGCGCCGACGACGTCGAGCTGAGCTGGCGCGACCTCGCGCTGTTCATGCTGACCATGAGCGACAACGCGGCCACCGACGTCATCTTCCACCGCGTCGGCCAGGCCGCCGTCGACCGCGTCCTCGCCGGCCTCGGCCTGGAGCGCACCCGCCTGATCGGCTGCTGCGAAGACCTCTTCGCCTCGGTGCTCGCGGACCTGGGCGCGTCCGACGACTCCGACCTCGAAGCGGTGTTCGCCGGCGCGAGCCCCGAACAGATCTGGAAGCTCGCGGCGCTCGACCCCGAGCGGACGTCGTCGTCGACGCCCCGGGAGACCACGACGCTGCTCGAAGCGATCTGGACCGGCCGGGCCGCCGAACCGGCCGCGTGCGAGCGGGTGCGCACGATCATGGCGCAGCAGATCTGGCCGCACCGGATCTCCTCCGGGTTCGGCTCGGACGTCGCGGTCGCGGCCAAGACCGGCACCCTGCCCGCCGTCCGCAACGAAGCCGGCGTCGTGTCCTTCCCGGACGGCCGCCGGTTCGCCGTCGCGGTCTTCACCCGCGCGGACTCCCTGGCCGAGCGGCAGCCCGCCGTCGACGCCGCCATCGGCAAGGCCGCCCGCCTCGCCGTGGACCACCTCCGGAAGGAAACGCCATGACCAGGACTCGGACGGCGGGGGTCGTGCTCGGGGTGCTCGCGCTCACCGCGACCGCCTGCGGAGGATCGGGAAGCGCCGGGAGCGGGGACGGGACGCCGGTCGACGGCAAGACGTTCAGCCTCGGCGTCGGCTCCGACCCCGGCAGCCTCGACCCGCACATGACCGTGCTGTCGGTGGCCCTCCAGGTCGACCGGTTCCTCTACGACACGCTCCTGAACCTCGACGACGCCGGCAAGCCGGTCGCCGGGCTGGCCGCGAAGTGGGAGGCGTCGACGACGACCGCGTCGTTCACCCTCCGCCAGGGCCTCACGTGCGCGGACGGCGCCCCGCTGACCGCCGCCGACGTCGCGGCCAACATCAACTTCATCGGCGACCCGGCGAACAAGTCGCCCATCGCCGGGCTGTACATCGCGCCGGGCACCAAGGCGGTCGCGGACGAGGCGACCCGCACGATCTCCGTCACCAGCGGCAAGCCCGACGCGTTCCTGGCCCGCAACCTCGGCGGGGTACCGATCGCCTGCGCCAAGGGCCTCGCGGACCGGAAGCTGCTCGCCAAGGGCGAGGCCGGCACCGGGATGTTCACCGTCGCCGAGTCCGTGCCCAACGACCACTACACGTTCACCCGCCGCAAGGACTACGCGTGGGGCCCCGGCGACTGGAAGGCGGAGCCGGGCCTGCCGGACAAGGTCGTCGTGCGGGTCATCCAGAACACCACGACCGCCACCAACCTGCTGCTGTCCGGCGAGCTGAACGCGGCCCAGATCAACGGACCGGACCGGCAGCGGCTGGAGGGGCGCAAGCTCTTCCACGCCGACTTCACGGCCCCGATGGGCGAGGTGTTCTACAACCAGGCCGCCGGGCGGCCCGGGCAGGACGAAGCCGTCCGCCGGGCGCTGACCCAGGCGCTCGACCTGCCCCAGCTCGGCAAGGTGCTGACCAGCGGCGCCGGCCGGCCGTCGCAGGGCATGATCACGAACGAGCCGGAGGTCTGCCCGGGCGACACCGTCACCGGCAACCTGCCGGCCCACGACCCGGCCGCGGCGGCGGCCGCGCTGGACGCCGCGGGCTGGAAGAAGGGCGCGGACGGCGTGCGCGCGAAGGACGGCAAGAAGCTTTCGCTCACCGTCCTCTACGGCACCCAGCTCGGCCCGACGATGGCGCCGACCGCGGAGCTGGTCCAGCAGACGTGGAAGTCGCTCGGCGCCGACGTGACGCTCAAGGCGGTCGACAGCCCCGGGCTCAGCCAGGTGCTGTTCGGCACCGGCGAGTGGGAGGTCTCCCTCGGACCGGTCGGGTTCTCGCTGCCGAGCCAGCTGGTGCCGTTCGTCTCCGGCCCGGCCGCGCCCGACGGGACGAACTTCGCCCACATCGCCAACCCCGGGTACGACCAGGGTGCGCAGCAGGCGGCCGGCAAGCCCGGCGACGCGAGCTGCGCGGACTGGAACGCGGCGGAGACCGCGCTGATCAAGCGGGTCGACGCGGTGCCCTACTTCGACTCCGTCGTGCCGACCTACGCCAGCGGCGCGAAGTTCGCCTTCAGCCAGGGCAGCCTGACGCCGTCGTCGATCCGGATGCTGGCGAAGTGACCACGGCGGCGGCACCACCCCGGCTGCGCGGCGGCCCGTGGCCGGCGTTCGCCGCGCGGCGGCTGGCCCGCTTCGCCGTCTCGCTGTGGGCGCTGCTCACCGCGGCGTTCCTGATGATCCACCTGGTCCCCGGCGACCCGGTGCGCGCGTCGCTCGGGATGACCGCGCCCGCCGCGCTGGTGGCGGCGAAACGGGCGGAGCTGGGCCTGGACGACCCGCTGTGGGTGCAGTACGGGCACTACGTGCGCAACCTGCTGACCGGGGACTTCGGGACGTCGATGGCGAGCGGGCAGCCGGTGGCGCAGGTGATCGGCGACCGGCTGCCG
Organism: Amycolatopsis sp. NPDC049159; assembly: GCF_040648295.1. NCBI lineage: Bacteria > Bacillati > Actinomycetota > Actinomycetes > Pseudonocardiales > Pseudonocardiaceae > Amycolatopsis > Amycolatopsis sp. NPDC049159. The sequence continues at coordinate 9,414 of NZ_JBEZDL010000036.1, read as the reverse complement.
TCGACGCTGCAGCTGGCGGTGCTCGCCTTCGCGGTCGTGGTCGCCGTCGCCGTCCCGGTGGGCGTCGGCTTCGCGGTGCTCACGCGCGGCGGCCGCCGCCGGGGCGCGGAGCTGGGCTTCACCTCGGTGAGCGTGCTCGTCGCCGCCATCCCCGAGTTCCTGATCGGGGTCGGGCTGGTGGCGCTGCTCGCCGTCGGCCTCGGCTGGTTCCCCGTCGCGGGCGCCGACGACGTGAGCGGGTACGTGCTGCCGGTGGCGGCACTGGCGATCGGACCGGCGGCGGTGCTGGCGCGGATCATCCGGGTCGAGCTGCTTTCCGTGCTGGGCGCCGACTTCGTCCGCACCGCGCGGGCGAAGCGGTTGCCCGCGCGGCTGGTCTACGTCCGGCACGCGCTGCCGAACGCGCTGACCGCGACGCTCACCCTCGGCGGGCTGATGCTGACCTCGATGGTGGCGGGCACGGTCCTGGTGGAGAACGTGTTCGCCTGGCCCGGCCTCGGCTCGACGATCGTGCAGTCGATCGTGACGAAGGACTACCCGCTGGTGCAGGGGATCGTGCTGGTCTACGGCGCCGGCGTGCTGCTGGTCAACCTGCTGGTCGACGTCGTGCTCGGGGTGCTCGACCCCCGCTCGGCGATTCGGGAGGCCTGAGATGGTGCGACGACGTGGTTCGGTGTGGGTCGCGGCCGTGCGCACCCCGGTGGGCGCGTGTTCGGCGGTGCTGCTGGCGGTGGTGATCGTGCTGGCGCTGGTGGCCCCGCTCGTGTGGGGCGACGGCGCCGCGGCGATCGACACCGACGCGATCGGTCAGGGCCCCTCGGGTGCGCACCCGTTCGGCACCGACTCCCTCGGCCGGGACCTGCTGCTCCGCACCCTGGTGGCGACCCGGCTTTCGATCGGGCTCGCGGTCCTCGCGACCGCGATCGGCGTCGGCACCGGGGTCGTGCTCGGGACGCTGCCGTCGGTGCTGCCGCGGTGGGCGGGGCGGCTGCTCGTCGCGGCCGTCGACATCGCGGTGGCGTTCCCCGGCCTGCTGCTGGCGCTGTTCTTCGCGGTGATCTTCGGCGTCGGCACGCAGGGCGCGGTGCTGGCGATCGCGTTCGCGATGGCGCCGGCGTTCGCCCGGCTCGTGCAGACGCTCTCGGCGTCGGTGAGCGGGCGCGACTTCATCGACGCGGCCCGGCTCGCCGGCGTCGGCCGGATCCGGCTGCTGGCCCGGCACGTGCTGCCCAACATCGGGGAACCCCTCGTCGTCAACGCGACCATCGGGGCCGGTTCGTCGCTGCTCGCCTTCGCCGGGCTGTCGTTCCTCGGGATCGGCGTGCAGGCGCCGGACTACGACTGGGGCCGGCTGCTGCGCGAAGGCCTGGACGGCATCTACGTCAGCCCGGTGGCCGCACTCGCGCCCGCCGCGGCGGTGGTGCTCGCCGGGCTGGCGTTCAACCTGGTCGGGGAGACGGTCGCCGCGGTGGTCGGGGTCCGGACGCGCCCGGCCCGGCGCGCGGCGGGCCCGCTCCCGGCGGCCCGGCCCGCGCCCGCCGCCGAAGCCGGCGGCGACGCGGTGCTCGTCGTGGAGAACCTCCAGGTGGCGTTCCCCGGACCGGACGGCTGGACCGTGCCGGTGCGCGGGGTCAGCTTCACCGTCCGCGCGGGCGAAGCGATCGGCGTCGTCGGCGAGTCCGGTTCGGGCAAGAGCCTGACCGCGCTGGCCGTGTCCCGGCTGATCGAAGCACCCGGTGTGGTCACCGCCGACCGGCTCGAGTTCGCCGGGAAGCCCCTGGCGTCGGCTTCGGACCGGGAGCTCGGCACGTCGCTGGCCATGGTGTTCCAGGACCCCATGACGTCGTTCAACCCGGCCCGCCGGGTCGGCGGCCAGCTCGCCGAGGTGTCCGAGCAGCACCACGGCCTGTCGCGGCGCGAGGCGTTCGCGCGCGCGGTCGGGAAGCTGACCGCGGTGCGCGTCCCGGCCGCGGCCCGGCGGGCGCGGCAGTACCCGCACGAGTTCTCCGGCGGCATGCGGCAGCGGGCGATGATCGGCATGGGCCTGATGGGCGAGCCCCGGCTGATCATCGCCGACGAGCCGACGACCGCGCTCGACGTCACCGTGCAGCGGCAGGTGCTGCGCCTGCTCGCCCGCACGCGTGAAGCCGAGGGCGCGGCGATCCTGCTCATCAGCCACGACATCGCCGTCGTTTCCCAGACGTGCGAACGGATGCTGGTGATGTACGCCGGGCGCGTGGTCGAGGACCTGCCGGCCGGCGGCGAGGCCCGGCACCCGTACACGCGGGCGCTGCTGGCCACGACGGTGGACCTCGACACCGACCGCGACGAGCCGCTGGCCGTGATCCCCGGCCGCCCGCCGGCCCCGGACCAGGTGCCGGCCGGCTGCGCGTTCGCCGACCGGTGCCCGCTGGTCTCCCAGCGCTGCCGGACCGAGGACCCGGTGCTCGAACCGGCCGCGGCCGGGCACCGCGTCGCGTGCTGGCACCCGCCGGTCGGTGTCCTTTCCGGACAGTCCCATGAGGAGGGTGCGGCGTGAGCACTTTGGAGTTCGACGCGGTGAGTGTCCGCTACGGCAAGCTGACCGCGGTCGACGGCGTCACCCTGACCGTCCCTTCCGGACAGGTCGTCGGCCTGGTCGGCGAGTCCGGCTCGGGCAAGTCGACCCTCGCCAGGGCGGCGGCCGGGCTCGCCCCGGTCAGCGCGGGCCGGGTCCGGCTCGACGGCACCGACGTGCGGCGGCTGCCCCGGCGGCGCCCGCTGCAGATGGTGTTCCAGGACCCGTATTCGTCGCTGGACCCGCGGATGGCGATCGGCGAGTCGATCGCCGAGGCGATGCCCCGCGGCCCCGGGCGGAAGGCCGAAGTGGCCCGGCTGCTCGAACTGGTGCACCTGGACCCCGATCGGGCGGGGATGCTGCCCGGTCAGCTGTCCGGCGGGCAGCGGCAACGTGTCGCGCTCGCCCGGGCGCTGGCCGGGCAGCCGGAAGTCCTGATCGCCGACGAGATCACCTCCGCGCTCGACGTCTCGGTGCAGGGCGCGGTGCTCAACCTCGTCCGGGACGTGCAGCGGCGGCTTTCCCTGTCGATGCTGTTCATCTCCCACAACCTCGCCGTGGTGCGGTACGTCAGCGACGTCGTCGCCGTGATGTACCTCGGCCGGATCGTCGAAGCCGGGCCGGCCGAGCAGGTGCTCACCGACCCGCGGCACCCGTACACGAAGGAGCTGCTGGCCGCGGCGCCGTCCGCGCACCGGAACCTGCTCGACGGCGACGACGCCCTCGCCGACACCGAACCCGCCGACCCGCACCACCCGCCGCCCGGCTGCCGCTACCACCCGCGGTGCCCGGTCGGCCCGCTCGTGCACACCGACCGCACCGTCTGCGTCCGCACCGACCCGGCCGCGGGCACCGAGGACCGCCCGCACCGGGCGGCCTGCCACTTCGCCGCGTGAACCCGTTTCCCCCAAGGAGATCCCGCATGACCCGACGTCTGGGCACCGACGACCTGTACGCCCTCGAGTTCCCCGAGCAGCCGGCGATTTCGCCCGACGGCGGCCGGATCGCGTACGTGGTGCGCACCGCCGACCGCGACTCCGACGAAGACACCCGCTCGCTGTGGCAGGTCGCCACCGGCGGCGGCCCGGCCCGGCGGCTCACCCGCGGCAAGGCCGACGTCGCCCCGGCGTTCTCCCCGGACGGCACTCGGCTCGCGTTCCTGCGCGCCCAGGACGGCCCGGCGCAGCTGTGGCTGCTGCCCGCCGGCGGCGGCGAACCCGAGCAGGTCACCACGCTCCCGCTCGGCGCGGGCACGCCGGTGTGGCGCCCCGACGGCGCCGAGATCGCCTTCAGCGCCCCGATCGACCTCCACGCCGAAGAGGGTGAGGACCCGGGCGCCCAAGGCCGGCGCGCGCACGCCCCGGTGGTCGCCGACCGCATCGACTTCAAGGCCGACGGCGCCGGGCTCTTGCGCACCCTGCGCAAGCACGTCCACGTCCTCGACGTCGCCACCGGCGAGGTCCGCCGGGTGACGTCGGGTGACTGGCACGCGGGCGACCCGGCCTGGTCGCCGGACGGCGCGAAGCTGGCCTTCCCCGCGGGCCGGGACGCCGACGGCGACCTGACCTTCCGGTCGGGCGCCTACGTCCTCGACGCCGGCGACCGCTCGGCCGAACCGGAGCTGGTGGGCTCGGGCGAGGGCATGTGCGGGACGGTCACCTGGACCGCCGACGGCGGCGCGCTGCTCGTCGTCGGCCGCCGCGACACCGCGACGGGCCACGCCGGGCTGCTGCGGGTTCCCCTCGACGGCGGCGAAACCGTCGACCTCGCCGCGTCGCTCGACCGCAACGTCATGCCGGGCGGCGCCGGCTACCCGGGCGCGCTGCCGCAGCTCGCCGGTTCCGAGGTCCTGTTCTGCGTCCGCGACCGCGGGTACACGCATCTCTACGCCGTCGACGTCACCGGCGGCGAGCCGCGGCTGGTCCTGGGCGAAGCCGGGAACGCCGTGGCCGGCCTCAGCGTCGCCGGGGACACCGCGGCGGTCGTGCTGACCACGACGACGTCGTACGGCGAGATCGCGACCGTCGGCGTCGGCGGGGGAGCGGTGGCGGTCCGCACTTCGCACGGTGACGGCGAACTCGAGCTGTTCACCCACGAGGAGCGGGAGTTCACCGTCTCCGACGGCACGGTCGTGCACGGCTGGCTGCTGCGCGACCCGGCCCGCACCGGCCCGCTGCCGCTGCTGCTGGACATCCACGGCGGCCCGCACAACGCGTGGAACGGCACCGCCGACGCCGTGCACGTCTACCACCAGCAGCTCGCCGCCCGTGGCTGGGCGGTGCTGCTGCTGAACCCGCGCGGCAGCGACGGCTACGGCGAAGCGTTCTTCACCGGCGCGGTCGGCGCGTGGGGCCTGGCCGACGCCAAGGACTTCCTCGAGCCGCTGGACGACCTGGTCGCCGAGGGGGTGGCGGACGGGCGGCGGCTCGCCGTGTCCGGCTACAGCTACGGCGGCTACATGACCTGCTACCTGACCAGCCGCGACGACCGGTTCGCCGCGGCGGTCGCGGGCGGCGTCGTCAGCGACCCGGTGAGCATGGCGGGCACTTCCGACGCCGGGCACTTCCTCGGCGTCGCCGAACTCGGCGCGCTCCCCTCGGAGAACCGGGCGCACTACGCGGCGCTTTCCCCGCTGGCGCAGGTGGAAAAGGTGCGCACGCCGACGCTGGTCGTGCACGGCGCCGACGACGACCGGTGCCCGGCCGGGCAGGCCGAGCAGTGGTTCACCGCGCTGCGCGAGCAGGGCGTGCCGGCCCGGCTGGTGCTCTACCCGGGCTCGTCCCACCTGTTCATCCTCGACGGCCGGCCGTCGCACCGCGTGGACTTCAACCGGCGGATCGTGGACTGGGTGGAGCAGCACGCGGGGGAGCCGGGCAAGCCGGCGCGCGTCCCGCTCGACACCGCCCACTGGCGGCGGCGCCTGGCCGAGCTCGCGCGCAAGCACCGCGTGCCCGGGGCGACGCTCGGCATCCTGCGCGGCGACGACGAGGTCGTCGCCGGCTTCGGGGTGCTCAACAAGACCACCGGCGTCGAGGTCACCGACGACTCGGTGTTCCAGATCGGCTCGATCAGCAAGGTGTGGACGGCCACCGTGGCCATGCAGCTGGTCGACGAGGGCCTGCTGAGCCTCGACGCCCCGATCGCCGACGTGCTGCCGGAGCTGCGGCTGGCCGACCCCGACGTCACGAAGAAGGTGACGCTGCGGCACCTGCTGACGCACACCAGCGGCATCGACGGCGACGTCTTCACCGACACCGGCCGCGGCGACGACTGCGTCGAGAAGTACGTCGAGGTGCTGGACCAGGCCGCGCAGACCCACCCGCTCGGGGCGACGCTGTCCTACTGCAACTCGGGGTTCATCCTCATCGGGCGCGTGATCGAGAAGCTCACCGGCAAGACGTGGGACGCGGCTCTGCGCGAGCGGCTGTTCACGCCGCTGGGCCTGACCCGCACGGGCACCCTGCCGGAGGAAGCACTGCTGTTCCGCGCGGCGACGGGCCACGTGGCCAGCGGCGACGGCGACCCGCAGCCGGCCCCGGTGTGGGGCCTCCCGCGCTCGGCGGGCCCGGCCGGCCTGATCACGGCATCGGCGTCGGACGTCCTGGCGTTCGCCCGGATGCACCTGGCGGGCGGCCTCGCCCCGGACGGCTCCCGGGTGCTGTCGGCGGAGTCGGCCGCGGCGATGACCGAAGCGCAGTTCGAGATGCCGGACAAGCACACCCTCGGCGACTCGTGGGGCCTCGGCTGGATCCGCTTCGGCTGGGACGGCCACCGCCTGATCGGCCACGACGGCAACACGATCGGCCAGTCGGCGTTCCTGCGGGTGCTGCCGGACCACGACCTGGCGGTCACGCTGCTGACGAACGGCGGAAGCGCCCACGACCTGTACGAGGAGCTGTACGCGGAGATCTTCGCGGAGCTGGCGGGCGTCTCGATGCCGCGCCCGCTCGAGCCGGCGGCCGAGCCGCCCGCGGTGGACGTTTCGGAGTTCCTGGGCGTGTACGAGCGCGAGTCGATGCGCATCGAGATCCTCACCGAGGAGGGCCGGCTCCGGATCCGCCAGACGGTGACGGGCTCGCTGGCCTCACTGGTACCGGACCCGACGACGGAGGACGACCTGGTCCCGATCGGCCCGGGCCACTTCGCCCACAGCCCGGCGGGCATGAGGGGCTGGGTTTCGGTGACGTTCTACACGCTGCCGACGGGCGAGCGGTACCTGCACAGCGGCGTGCGAGCGACCCCGAAGGTGAAGGAATGAGCCAGGTCACGTCGGGGAACACCCCGGCGCGCGAGGCGTTGTAACGGGTGTCGGTACGGAGGGGTCCCCGGGCCTCACCCCTTGCCTTCACGGAACACCAGTCCGGCTGGAGCCGTGTCGTGCCTTTCGCCGCGAGGCGACCCCCGTACCGGCCTCGAACTCCCGCTTCCGCTCGCAGGTTCCCCCCAGCCTTCGCCGAGCGGGAGCGGGACTGTCTTTTGCCCGAAGTGGACTCGCCCCGGCCGGCGCCGCCGGCGATCGGGCGACGCTCGAGCCGGCTGTTCTCAGGGGTGCGCGCCCGCCGCCACGGCACGGCACACGCCGCCGCCGGTCCGCGCCCGCGGTCGTTCATGATGTCAGTCGGCGTCCCGGAGTCGGCCGTCCGCAGTGGCGCGCGCTCGCCGCCGGGGTGGGCTTCGGTTCGAGCGGCGAATCAGGCAGGTGCCTGCGGAGGTCTCGAATGACTCATTCCAGACCGCGCGGCACCCGCCGAAGCCGGTCCGCGCCCGCGGCCGGATGCCGTGAACGACCCTTTCACCGCGCCGGGCGCGGTGAAAGGGTCGTTCATGACGTCAGCCGGCGTTCGGAGCCGGCCTCAAACCTCAGTGGTGCGCGCCCGCCGCCGGAGTCGCACCCGGCGTCGAGCGGCGGATCAGCCAGGTCCCCGCGAAGGCGACCAGCCCGACGCACCCCGCCACCACGAACGCCGCGTGCAAACCCGATGCGTCCGGGCTGCCCGCCGTCTTGTCGTCGCTGCCCAGCGTCGCCACGCTGACGAACACCGCGGTGCCCAGCGCGCCCGCCACCTGCTGCAGCGTCGAAAGGATCGCGCTGCCGTGGGAATACAGGTTTTCGGGCAGTACGCCGAGCGATTCGGTGAACAGCGGCGTCATCATCAGGCCGAGCCCGGCCATCAGCAGCACGTGGATGCCGATCACCGCGATCAGCGGCGAGGTCGGGCCCAGGATCGTGAACAGCCACAGCGACACCGCCATCGCCCCGGCGCCCGGGATGACCAGCGGGCGCGGGCCGAGCTTGTCGTACAGCGCGCCGACCGGGCGGCCGAGCAGGCCCAGCACCAGGCCGCCGGGCAGGACCGCCAGGCCGCTGACGAACGTCGTCGTGTGCAGCACCGTCTGCAGGTAGAGCGGCAGCATGATCGCCGCCGCGCCGATCAGGCAGACGAACAGCAGCGCGGTCAGCACCAGCGAGACGACGAAGCTGCGGTGCGTGAACGGCCGCAGGTCGAGCAGCGCCCGGTCGCGGCGTTGCAGCCGCAGCTGGCGCCAGGTGAACACGACCAGCGAGACGACGCCGACGACGATCGGCACCCAGGCCGGCACCAGCGGCTCGACCCCGGCCTGTTCGCCACCGGCGGACAGCCCGTACAGCACGCCGCCGAAGCCGATCGCCGACAGCAGCACCGACGGCACGTCCAGCGGCACGCGGCGGCGTTCGCTGTCCAGCTTCAGCTGCAGCGCCCCCGCCACCAGCGCGGCGATCGACAGCGGCAGCACGATCCAGAACATCCAGCGCCAGCCCAGCGACGACAGCACCGCGCCGCCGATGGTCGGGCCGATCGCGGGCGCGACCGCGATGACGATCGTGATGGTGCCCATCGTCGCGCCGCGGCGCTCCGGCGGCACGAGCCGCATCACCGACGTCATCAGCAGCGGCAGCATCACCGCCGTGCCGCACGCCTGCACCACGCGCCCGGCCATCAGCATCGCGAAGCCGGACGCGAGCGCGCACAGCAGCGTGCCGAGGCTGAACGCGGAAAGCGAGAAGAGGAAGACCTGCCGCGGCGAAAAGCGCTCCAGCAGGAACCCGGTCGTGGGGATGACGACGGCCATCGTCAGCAGGAACCCGCTGGTCAGCCACTGCACCGTCGTCGTCGGGACACGGAGGTCGACGGTCAGGTCGCGCAGCGCGACGCTCAGGATCGTCTCGTTGAGGATCATCACGAACGCGGACAGCACGAGGACCCCGATGAGGAGCCCCGCCCGCGCCGGAGCGCGGTTCAGGTCGGCGGGCGGACGGGAATCGGTGTCGGTCATCGGGGTGGGAGCTCTCCTGGGTCGGCCGGGCCGGCGGAACGTCTTGCCTTCGAGGCCGGCGACGGTCGGGTGCGAAGGCGGGCTGTCCAGTGCAGTCTGCCCGTTTCGGCACCCCCGTGTCACGGCGATTTGCGCAGTGCAGCGGGTCACACCGCACGATGGAGGAGGCCCCCGCGAAGGCACTCGAGGGCATCCGATATGCTTCCGTCAGTACCAAGTTCCGCCAGCGCGCGATTAGCTCAGCGGGAGAGCGCTTCCCTGACACGGAAGAGGTCACTGGTTCAATCCCAGTATCGCGCACCACGAGTCCGTCCCCCGGAACTCGTGGAAGTTGGTACCACCGGGCGATTAGCTCAGGGGGAGAGCGCTTCGTTCACACCGAAGAGGTCACTGGTTCGATCCCAGTATCGCCCACTCGAAAGCGGGAGCCCCTGTTCGCGGAATGCGCGAACGGGGGCTTTCTCGTTCTGTGTCCGGTGGGGGCCGAGCCAGGGCAGGACGCCCAGCACGGGCCGTCCGGTGACCTTTTCGAGGCTGTCCAG